>NZ_AEJC01000263.1 GCF_000317595.1 Streptomyces ipomoeae 91-03
GTCCCGCCCCTCACCGTCTTGTTCGTTCAGGGATGGGCGATGTGCGGGGGACTCTCCGGCCCTCGGCGTTGGCGCGCCGAGGGCCGTTGCCGTGCCCGGAGCTTCCGACGACTCAGGAGGTCAGGCCCCACTCGTCTCGGCCGTCGGTCAGCGTCCGCTCGTAGCGCAGCAACTCGGCCTCGGGGTACAGCACCCGCTTGCCGATCTTGATGCCGCGCGGGCCTTTCCCGATCTGGCGCCAATAACGGACGGTGCTCTCGGCCGTGCGGTAGCGCTCAGCGACCTCGGCGGTGGTCAGGTATCGCATGCATTCCCATTCGACTAGACAGCGATCCGATCTGCATAGTTTGTACACGACGATCGCCGGTTAACCAAATCGGATAGAGTGTGTTTCAATTGGGGTAGTGATGGTGGCGACGGAGGTGTGATGGCAGGCGGCAAGCACGAGGGTGGCGAAGTACCTCTGCTCTACAGCGAAGGCAACATTGCGGCGCGAGTGGCGCTGGAGCGCGAGGTCAGGGGGTGGAGCACGACTGAACTGGCGGACCGGGTGACCAAGGCCGGCGTCAAGATGAACCAGACCGCCGTCTGGCGTATCGAGAACGGCACTCCACGCCGCCGTATCAACGTCGACGAGGCACTCGCCTTCGCCCGCGTCTTCGAGTTGCCCCTCGAAGAGTTGATGTCCCCGCCCCTGGAGGGGCTCGATCTCAACAGCAGGCGGCTCGTCCAGGAAGCCGTCGAGGCGTACTACGAGACGCGCGACGCCGAAGACCGCCTGCACCACGCCGTCGTCGGCATCGCCGAGCACATCCAGGCTCACCCCGACAGCTCACGGGCCATCCACGAACAGTGCCTCCGCCTCATGGGCGAGGAGCGCGACGCCCGCACCCTCACCGAGTACATCGAGAGTGGCGGCTACCACCGATAACCAACCCAAGGGAGAACACACTTGGCCAACATCCAGAAGCGCCCCAATGGCAAGTGGCGGGCCCGCTACCGCGACCTCGACGGCAAGGAGCACGCTCGCCACTTCGATCGCAAGATCGACGCCCAGCGCTGGCTCGACGAGGTCACGGCCAGCATTGTCACGGGCCAGTACGTTGACCCGCGCGCCGGACGGATCTCGTTCGCGAAGTACGCGGAGAGGTGGGAGGAGTCGCTCATCGTGGGTGAGGCGGCCGAGCGCATCACCGACAACGCGCTGCGACTGCACCTCGTCCCGGCGCTAGGCTCCCGCGCCATGGCGGCGATACGCCGGAACGACATACAGGTTCTGTTCAAGAGCCTGTCCGAACAACTCGGCCCCGGCAGCGTGCGCAACGTCTACGACGTCCTCGTACGCCTCATGACCGCAGCCGTCGAGGACAAGGTCATCGCCTCCAGCCCGTGCCGCCGGATCACCCTCCCGCCTATGCCGGACGAGGAGGTCACCCCGCCCACGGTTGCGCAGGTCGAGGCCATGGCCCGTGTGATGCCGCCGTACATCCGCGCGGCGATCGTCACGCTGGCCGGATCAGGCTTGCGAATAGGCGAGTTGCTCGGCCTCAAGGTGTCGGACGTCGACTTCAAGGCGGGCACCATCCGCGTCGAGCGGCAGCGGCTCCAGTCAGGGAAGATCGGCCCGCCGAAGACCGCCAAGTCGCGGCGTACGGTTCCGGTCGGCGAGGTCGTCACGGACGCCCTCCTCACGCACCTTGCGACACGCCCCTCCAAGGAGTGGCTGTTCACGATGGAGGAGGGCGCGCCCCTCAACTACCGCCGCTGGAAGACGGAATGGAACTGCGCCCGCAGGGCCCTCCAGGCGGCGGAGAACGCGACAGCCGAGCGCGAGGGCCGCAAGCCCGTCGAGCTGCCGCACATGGTGACCCACGACCTGCGCCACTTCTTCGCCTCCGCACTCATTGCCGGCGGAGCGAGCGTCAAGCAGGTCCAGCTGGTCCTCGGCCACGCGTCCGCCGTCATCACGCTGCGGATCTACGCCCACCTGTGGCCGGGCGAAGAAGACCGCACCCGGACCGTCATGGACGCCGTGCTCGGCGGCCTGCGGACCGGGTGCGGACAGGTAGGCGATGTGACCCGCGAAACCGCAGGTCAGACGGCCTAGCCATAGATCAAGCCTTCTTGGTCTCCCAGAAGATGCGGTCGATCTCGGCGATGAGCTCAAGGGCCTTCTCGCCGGTCTTCGGGTCGGTGGACGCCTTGGCGGCCGAGAGGGCCTTCAGGGTGTCGTTGACCAGGACGTGGAGCTGCGGGTACTTCTCGAAGTGCGGGGGCTTGAAGTAGTCGCTCCACAGGACCGACACGTGGTGCTTGGCGAGCTCGGCGCGCTGCTCCTTGATGACCGTCGCGCGAGCCTGGAAGTGCGGGTCGTCGTTGGCGGCCATCTTCTCCTGCACGGCCTTCACCGACTCCGCCTCGATGCGGGCCTGGGCCGGGTCGTACACACCGCAGGGCAGGTCGCAGTGCGCGCTGACCTTGACCTTGGGGGCAAACAGGCGGGAAAGCATGGAGCATTCCTTCCTCGTGATCGTCTTCTCAGGTGGGACATTACTCCCTGCGAGAGAGGTTTTCGCGAGTGCCCCCATGGGCTTAGGACAAAAGTCCGGGGTCAGACTGGGACTGGTGGAGGACGAAAGCCGGGGAGGTGCCGGGTGATGCCGGAGCTGTCGCAGGAGACCGAGCGGGGCAGGGGTCTCCTGCCGTTGGGGGTGGCCGAGGTCACGGGACCTTCCATGGTGCCGACGCTGCACCACGGGGACCGGCTCCTCGTCCACTACGGGGCACGGGTCCGGATCGGTGACGTGGTCGTGCTGCGTCATCCCTTCCAGCAGGACCTGCTCGTCGTCAAACGGGCCGCCGAGCGGCGCGAGGGTGGCTGGTGGGTGCTCGGGGACAACGCGTATGCCGGCGGGGACAGCACGGACTACGGGGTCGTGCCCGATGAACTGGTACTGGGGAAGGTCCGATTCCGCTACCGGCCCCGGGCCGCCGGTCAGCGCTCGCCGCTCGCGCTCGCCCGCTGGGCGCTCTGCGCCGCCCGTCCCGTGCTCTGCGACCGGTCGGCCTCCAGGCGTTTGCGGGCGCGGTAGGCCGCCACGTTGGCGCGCGTCGCGCAGCGGTCCGAGCAGTAGCGCCGGGAGCGGTTGGTGGAGGTGTCGAGGTAGGCGTTGCGGCACGGTGCCGCCTCGCACAGGCCGAGCCGGTCCACGCCGTACTCGGTGAGATGGAAGGCGAGGCCCATCGCGGCGATGGCGGCATAGCCCGCGGTCGCGTTGGAGGAATGGTCCGCGAGGTGCATGTGCCACAGCGGGCGGCCGTCGTCGTCCCGGAAGTCGTGGCCGGAGATCTGCGGGCTCACCGGGAACTCCAGCAGCAGTGAGTTCAGCAGGTCCACGGCGAGCGTCTCGTCGCCGTCGTTCGCCGCCTCGAAGACCGCGCGCAGCCGCGCCCGGACCGAGCGGAAGCGCGTCACGTCCGCGTCCGTCGCACGCCGGGCCGCCGACTGGTTGCCCCCGAAGAGGTCGCGGACGGCCTCGACCGAGGTGAGCGAGTCCTTGCCCCGGGCCGGCTCCTCGGTGTTGACGAGACGGACGGCGTAATCCGAGTAATAGGCCAGTTCCACTTGTAGTCCTTACGAGGGGGCTCTATCGTCGTGATGCGGGTTGGGTAACAGCTGCTCGTGCTTACAGGGTATTACGCGGCATGGAGAAGAGCGGTACGCGGAAGAGCGGAAGAAGGGGCCTCTCATGACCACCACCACGACCGGACCCGACTGGCACGCCTGGCAGGAGAGCTGGGACCGGCAGCAGGAGTGGTACATGCACGACCGCGAGGAGCGGTTCCGGGTGATGCTGGACATGGTGGAGGCCTTCGTCGGCCCCGAGCCCCGCGTCCTCGACCTCGCCTGCGGTACGGGTTCCATCACGTCCAGGCTCCTCGCGCGGTTCCCGAACGCCGTCAGCACCGGCCTCGACCTCGACCCCGCGCTGCTCACCATCGCCGAGGGCACCTTCGCGGGCGACCGGCGCGTCACATTGGTCACCGCCGACCTCACCGACCCCGACTGGCCGACCCGGCTGCCGTACGACTCGTACGACGCCGTGCTGACGGCCACGGCCCTGCACTGGCTGCACAGCGACCCCCTCGCCGCCCTCTACGGTCAGGTCGCGGAACTCCTCCGCGACGGCGGTGTCTTCATGAACGCGGACCACATGATCGACGAGACCACGCCCCGGATCAACGCGGCGGTCGCCTCTCACGATCAGGCCCGCAGGGAACAGGCCAAGTCGAACGGCGCCATCGACTGGTCCGAATGGTGGCAGCTCGCCGCCCAGGACCCCGTCCTCGCCGCCCCGACCGCCCGCCGTTTCGAGATCTACGGCGAGCACGCCGAAGGCGACATCCAGAGCGCCGAGTGGCATGCCCGGGTACTGCGGGAGAAGGGGTTCGCCGAGGCCCGTACGGTCTGGCGGTCGGCGTCGGACGCACTGGTGCTGGCGCTCAAGTAGCCATGCGGAGAGCCGGTGTCCGCAAGCTCGGCATCCGGCACACCACGCACACCACGCACTCCGCACGCCACGCGCACCATGCGCCTGCACACCACGCACACCATGCACTCGCGTGTGGCGCGGTGTATGGCGGGCGGCGCGACCATCGCCTCAGGCGGTGACCGGCGCCGCCCGTCCTCTAGGAGAGTTCCAGTGAAGGCGAAGAAGAGTGCCCTGGCTGTCGCGCCACTGGCCCTGATGATGGTCGTGGGCGTGAACACCCAGGCGGAAGCGGTGACCAAGCACTGGTCGAGCAAGCCGTACGGCGTGACGTTCTCGAATTACTCCAAGCCGCTGCAAAAGTGCATCGTGGTCACTCTGACCGGGAAGATGGAATACCTCTGGTGGTACAAGAAGCCCGGTTCCAAGGAGAAGTGGGTCGAACAGATCCGCCTCAAGGACCCGCAGATGGCGATGAGCATCAAGGGCAAGTGCGGCCGTAACGGGGCACCCAAGAAGCTGACCGACGCGTCGTTGTCGCAGCGCTACTACGACTCCGCGTGCAAGACCTCCACGGCCGTCACGGTCAGCCTTCCCTTCGCCGTCGGTGTGACGCCCACCCAGAAGTGCGGCCGCATCAAGACCGCCAAGTGGTCGACCAAGTACACCAACAACTCCTCGTCGTACGTCCAGTTCAACAGCGGCAGGAAGGCCACCTTCAAGAAGACCATCAGTGCCGCACCCATTGCCGGCCGCAACCAGGCCTGTGTGCGGACCGATGCCGTCTACACCGCGTATGAGGGCAGCTACTCGGATTCTTACGCCAAGACTGCGAATATCTGTGTAAAGGTGTACTGATAAAGGCGTAATGATGCTGGATGGAAGCCCCCGTGCTCAGTAGTATCCGACTACTGAACACGGGGGATACATACAGTGAAATTCTACATTTTGGGGCCACTGCGCATAAATGCCGACAACGGTGAACCGGTGGCTCTTGTTCGCCGCAAAACCCGCCTTTTGCTGGCAGGTCTGCTGCTACGCCATGGGCATCCCGTCACGACCGATGAGTTGATCGGCGTCTTGTGGGGAGACGCACCGCCTTCGTCGGCCCGTGCCAATCTCCACTCGTACATTTCCACACTCCGTAGGCACCTGGACGGTCAGGGGTCACCCGTCGTCACCGCCTCCCGCGATGGTTATGGCATCCGGATCGCTCCCGACGAGTTCGACCTGTCCGCCTTCGAGCGGCGCGTCGCCGACGCCCGGGAGGCTGTCCGCGCCGACCGGCCAGGACAGGCGGCACGGTCCTTCGCCGCGGCGCTGGACCTGTGGCGGGGCGACGTACTGGAGTCGCTCGAGCTCTCCGAACCACTGCGGGCGCAGGTCACCCGGCTTGAGGAGATGCGGCTGAGCGTCCAGGAGGACATGATGGACGCCCGCCTGTCAGCGGGTGAACATGCCCACGCGGTCGGGGAGTTCAAGGAACTGGTGCAGGCCCAGCCGTTCCGCGAATACCGCTGGGGGCGGCTCATCCTGGCCCTGCACCGATGCGGCCGCACGAAGGAAGCCCTGGAGACGTACCAGGTACTGTGCTCCCTGCTGGACACGGAACTCGGCGTCGGACCGAACGCCGAACTCCGCGCGATGCAACGCGCGATTCTCGCCAATGAGATCTGTGCACCGCCGCCCGCTCATCTCTCCGTCCGCACCGCCGTCGGCAAACCTCTCTGGCAGGGGACGCGACCGCACGTCACCGTGCTCGGCCGCGAACGCGAACGCGCCGAGCTCGCCGAACTCGCCCTGGAAGAGCGACTGGTGACCGTCACGGGACCCGGCGGATGCGGAAAGTCGGCGCTCGCCCTGGACACCGCGCGCGTTGTGGCGGACTGCTTCACCAACGGGGTGACGGTCACCGCACCCAGCCCGACGGCATTGGCGAGGCTTGTGTCTCTGCTGGATTCCGAACAGGCGGACGTTGTCGATGAGGCGCTCACCGTCGGGCCGGGCAGGCGCGCACTGATCGTTCTGGACAACTTCGACCAACTGGCCCCCACCGTCACCTCTCTGGTCCGCCGGCTGCTCGCTCACCCTGCTGTGACGGTGCTCGCCACGTCGCGCGCGCCCCTGCGGATCAGTGGTGAAGTGGTCTGGTCGCTGGGCCCGCTGTCCACCCCCGTCGCCGACGAGGAGACCGCGGCCACCCGACTGTTCCTGAACCGGGCCGGCCAGGCCATGCCCGAGTACCGGGCCACGCGCGGCGACTGTTCACTGGCCGGGCGCATCTGCCGCCGCCTCGACGGCCTGCCCCTGGCCCTCGAACTGGCCGCCGCCCGGCTCCGCGTCCTCCCCATGAAGGCGCTCGCGGACCGTCTGGACACAAGTCTGGACTGCCTGCTGGTATCGGCCCCTCCCGTCCGGGCCACCCGGTCGCACCTCGCCCGAGAACGGCCCGCCACGCTCACGTCCGTCTTCGAGTGGTCGTACGCGCGCCTCGACGAGGCGGAGAAACTGCTCTTGCAGCGTCTTTCCGGGTTTCCCGGTGCTTTCAGCCTGGAGGACCTGGAGGATCCCACAGGGCTTCCCTCGCGACCCCCACTGTCCCCCAGCTGCGTCGTGTCCTTGCTGGCCTCACTCGTGGAGCAGTCGATGGTCCAGTCCCGGGACACGCCGCACGGCCGCCGGTTCCGCGTGCTCGGCCCCATCCGCGCGTTTGTCGCGCACGCGGCCCGGGAGTCGGCGGAGTCACTCGAAGCGGCCTGAACACCGCCCCGTAGGCAGTGCCTCATCATCGAACCCCCGTGTCCCTTCACCCAGGGCCGCTGGACACGGGGAGTGCGATCATCCGGTCATCGATTGCGCGGAGTCCGGACGGTCGCTAGTTGAAGACCTTCGCGCAGATGCTCATCGTCTTGCTGAACGAGTCGTCGTAGTTCCTGATGACCGCGGTGGCGGTCACGTCGGCCCGGAGACAGATGCTCTTCTTGCCCTTGTAGGGAGCGGCGTCCAGGCCGTCCGGCTTGAACGTGGCGGGACGACCCGTGTTGAACTGGTAGTACTTCGAGTTGTCGTTCGAGAACGAGGACGCCCGCTTGGCCACCTTGATCCGACCGCACTTCTTGGTCGGTGTGACACCGACGGCGAACGGGTAGCTGACGGTGATGGCCGTGGAGGTCTTGCACCCGTGGTCATAGATGACCTGCGACATCTTCGCGGCGGTGAGCTTGCGCGGGGCGCCGTTGGCGCGGCAGTTGCCCTTGACGATCATCTCCATCTGGGGCTTCTTCAGCCTGACCTGGTCGATCCACATGTCCTTGCGGTTGGTCGTGGGCTGCTTGCGCCACCAGCGGTACTCCATCGTCCCGCTGATGTTGACCGTGACACACCGGTCCAACGGCGCCGACCAGGTCGAGAACCCGCCGCCGTACGGCCTGCTCGACCAGTGCTTGGTGACCGCGCCCGCCTCGGTGTTCAGGCCGACGACCATGGTCAGGGCCAGCGGCACGACCGCCAGCAACCTCGTCTTCGCCTTCATTCGTCACTCCCCGCGCACAGCAGGCGGCGCTCATCGCCGCCGGGCGCCAGGAATGATCGTCGCGGACGCCACACAGCCCGCCACGCAGAGGTGCATGGCGGGCTGTGCGGGGGCGCCTACGCGCGCGGGGCGACCCGCGGGGGAGTCACAGCACCTTGGACAGGAACGACTTGGTGCGGTCGTGCTGAGGGTTCGTCAGGACCTCCCGCGGATGGCCGGACTCGACCACCACACCGTCGTCCATGAAGACCAGCGAGTCGCCGACTTCGCGGGCGAAGCCCATCTCGTGCGTGACCACGATCATGGTCATGCCGTCCTCGGCGAGGTCCCGCATCACATCGAGGACCTCGCCGACCAGCTCCGGGTCGAGGGCCGAGGTCGGCTCGTCGAAGAGCATCAGCTTCGGCTCCATGGCCAGTGCCCGGGCGATCGCCACCCGCTGCTGCTGACCGCCGGAGAGCTGGGCGGGGTAGTGGTCCTTGCGATCGCCGAGGCCCACCCGGTCCAGCAGACGTTCCGCGCGCTCCCGGGCGACGGCCTTGGTCTCGCCCTTGACCTGGACCGGGGCCTCCATGACGTTCTCCAGAGCCGTCATGTGGGGGAAGAGGTTGAAGCGCTGGAACACCATGCCGATGTCCCGCCGCTGCGCGGCCACTTCCTTTTCCTTCAGCTCGTAGAGCTTGTCGCCCTTCTGCCGGTAGCCGACCAGCTCGCCGTCGACCCACAGCCGACCGGCGCTGATCTTCTCCAGATGGTTGATGCACCTGAGGAACGTGCTCTTGCCGGAGCCGGACGGGCCGATCAGACAGAACACCTCGCGCGGGTTCACCTCCAGGTCGATGCCCTTGAGGATGTGCGCGAGCCCGAAGGACTTGTGCACGCCCTCGGCCAGGACCATCGGCCGACCGCTCGTGCTCGCGCCGATGCCCGTGCTCTTGCCGAGACTGCTCATCGGGTCACCTCCGGGCGCTTGAACGAACCGAACAGCCGGAGGTTCTTCTTCAGGCGTTGCAGCGGGGTCGGCGGCAGGTTGCGCGTCGAACCGCGGGCGTAACGGCGCTCCAGGTAGTACTGGCCGACGCTGAAGACACTGGTCAGGATCAGGTACCAGATCGACGCGACGAAGTACATCTCGACGACTGCGAGCGAGGTGCTGGAGATGTCCTGGGACCGCTTGATGAGCTCGTTGAACTGCACCGAGTAGGCCAGCGACGAGGTCTTCAGCATGTTGATGAACTCATTGCCGCTGGGCGGCACGATCACCCGCATCGCCTGCGGGAGGACCACGCGCCGGAGCGTCTGGGCCCGGGTCATGCCCAGGGAGTGCGAGGCCTCCGTCTGCCCCTCGTCGACCGACTGGATGCCGGCCCGGACGATCTCCGACATGTACGCGGCCTCGTTCAGGCCCAGACCCAGCAGCGCCGCCAGGAACGGCGTCATCACGTCGTTCATCTCGTCCTTGTAGAACCCCAGGTTGAGGATGGGGAACACGAGGGCGATGTTGTACCAGAGCAGCAACTGCACCAGCACCGGAGTGCCGCGGAAGATCCATACGTAGAACCAGGCCACGGTGCTCGTGACCGGGTTCGACGACATCCTCATGACGGCGAGGATCACGCCCAGGACGAGTCCGAGCACCATGGCGAGCACGGAGATGTACAGCGTGTGCCAGACGCCGGACAGGATGGTGCCGTCCGTGAGGTAGTCCGGGATGATGCCGTAGTTGATGTCCGCGTTGGAGAAGGCGATCCCGATCAGCACCAGGATCGCGATGACCACGGCGCCGGCCACCCAGCGGCCGTAGTGGCGCACCGGGATGGCCTTGATCTGCTCCGGCGGCAGCTCGGGTGCCGGAGCCTTGTCGACAATGTCAGTCACAGTGACTGCCCTTCAGTGTTGCGCGAGGGCCGGTCAGGAGCCGCCGTTGATCTTCGCCTCGGTCACCGCGCCATCGGTGACGTTCCACTTCTGGAGGATCTTCTCGTACTCGCCGTTCTCGATGATCGCGCTCATCGCCGCCTGTATGGCGTCGCGCAGCTCGGTGTTCTCCTTGCTGACGCCGATGCCGTACGGGCCGGCCTCGATCTGCTCGCCGACGACCTCGAAGTCCTTGCCGCCACCGGAGGTCTTCGCGTTGTACGCCGCGACCGGGAAGTCGTTGAGGTCCGCGACGGAGGCGCCCTGCTTGAGTCGGAGCAGCGCCTCGGGGTCGGTGTCGAAGGTCTGCAGCTTGATGGCCTTCTTGCCGTCCTCCTCGCACTTCTTGCTCTGTGCCTTGGCTATGCCCTCGGAGGTGGTGCCGACCTGCAGGGCCACGACCTGGCCACAGAGGTCGTCCAGGGACTTGATGCCCTTGGGGTTGCCCTTCTGGACCAGGATCGAGGTACCGGCGGTGAAGTAGTCGACGAAGTCGATGCCGTTGCCGACCTTCTTGCCGGTGTCGGAGTCGACACCGTTCTGGCGGTCCTTCGTGTCGTTCATCGCGGACATGATCACGTTGAACCGGTTCGCCTGCAGACCCACGATGAGCTGCGCGAACTTGCCGTTCTGGAACTCGAACCTCACCCCGAGCTGCTTGCCGAGCGCCTCGGCGATGTCCGGGTCGATACCGACGGCCTTGCCGCCCTCCATGTACTCCACCGGCGGGTACGCGATGTCGGAGCCCACCTTGATGACGCCCGCCTTGCGGATGTCAGCGGGAAGCTTGTCGGCGAGCGGGGCGGAAGCGGTGGAGGATGCATCGTCCGAGCCCGAGCCCTTGTCCGTCTGGTCACCGCAGGCGGTGAGAAGCAGGGCGCCCGCGACCGCGATCGCTCCGACGGCGGCTGTACGGGAGCGCAGGCCGGTCGTACGACGGGTGGTGCTTGCGGTCATGGTGGGTTCCTCCGGCGGGATGGGTGGAGTTGCCGATCGGTCGACGATTGACACGCGTCTTCGGGTGTCGCGACCTTGTGTGATTACGGCATCTTGCCATTCGGCCATGTGCATTCAGGTGACCCGCCATGTCAAAATCGGATAACGGGTGACCCCCGGATGACCCATGAACCGCTGCGGACCAGGCGATCACGCCGGATCCTGTGCGGGTTTTTCTTCTTCCGGCCGGAAGATCTTCGGCGCATCTCAAGATGCGGTCGGCCGCGAACTCCGCGCACGCGGTCGTACGGGGCCTGTCGCGGTTTGTCCGACACGTCCTGTCATCCGCTGATGAGTCCAGACGTTCATGATCGTCTGCAAATGACCTTCGACTTGTGACCTTCGAGGTATGAACGAGTGTGGACTCGTCGTCGGCGCCGTTCGTCCGGTAAGAAGGTTCCTTACACCCCTCATCCGGGGCCCAGGGCGCGTGTGCGGCGCGCCCGTCGCGTCTGAGCCCGTACGTGTCGCCGTACGTATCGGTGACCTGGGACTTACGCGGTGCCCGCCCACTCCCGAACCGGGAGCGGTCACCCTCAAACCTTGAAGACTTAAGGGGTAAAACAAAGTGGCAGCGGAGATTGTCAATCCTCGCAGCGACAGCGGCGACGCCGGCACCGGCAGTGCGGGTCAGGAAGGCGGCGGGGAGCCGCTCGATTCCTTCGACCCGGCGTTCGCATTGCACCGCGGCGGCAAGATGGCTGTGCAGTCCACCGTTCCGATCCGTGACAAGGACGATCTGTCCCTCGCCTACACGCCCGGCGTCGCGCGTGTGTGCACCGCCATCGCCGAGCAGCCCGAGCTGGTCAACGACTACACCTGGAAGTCCTCGGTCGTCGCCGTCGTGACGGACGGTACGGCGGTGCTCGGCCTCGGCGACATCGGCCCCGAGGCCTCCCTCCCCGTGATGGAGGGCAAGGCGATCCTGTTCAAGCAGTTCGGCGGCGTCGACGCGGTGCCGATCGCGCTCGCCTGCACGGACGTCGACGAGATCGTCGAGACCGTGGTCCGGCTCGCCCCCTCCTTCGGCGGCGTGAACCTGGAGGACATCTCGGCACCCCGGTGCTTCGAGATCGAGAAGCGGCTCCAGGAGCGCCTGGACATCCCGGTCTTCCACGACGACCAGCACGGTACGGCCGTGGTGACGCTGGCGGCCCTGCGGAACGCCGCGCGGCTGACCGGCCGGGGGATCGGCGAGCTGCGTGCCGTCATCTCCGGTGCCGGCGCGGCCGGTGTCGCCATCGCCAAGATGCTGCTGGAGGCGGGCCTCGGTGACGTCGCGGTCACTGACCGCAAGGGCATCGTCTCCGTGGACCGCGAGGACCTCACGCCGGTCAAGCGGGAGCTCGCCGAGCTCACCAACAAGGCCGGGCTCACGGGTTCGCTGGAGGACGCGCTCGCGGGCGCGGACGTCTTCATCGGCGTCTCCGGCGGTACGGTGCCGGAGGAGGCCGTCGCCTCCATGGCCGAGGGCGCGTTCGTGTTCGCCATGGCCAACCCGAACCCCGAGGTGCACCCCGATGTCGCGCACAAGTACGCGGCCGTCGTCGCCACGGGGCGGTCCGACTACCCGAACCAGATCAACAACGTGCTGGCGTTCCCCGGAATCTTCGCCGGTGCGCTGCAGGTGCGGGCGTCCCGGATCACCGAGGGGATGAAGATCGCGGCGGCCGAGGCGCTGGCGGCGGTCGTCGGCGACGACCTCTCCGCCGACTACGTCATCCCGTCGCCCTTCGACGAGCGGGTCGCCCCGGCGGTCACCGCGGCGGTCGCCGCGGCGGCTCGGGCCGAGGGTGTGGCCCGGCGCTGATCCGACGCCGACGGCTGGTTCGACGGCTCCGTCCCGCTGGTGCGGGGCGGAGCCGTCGGTCTTTTCGCCCCCGCCGCCCCTACCCGTCCCATCGACAAGCTGGGGGCTGCGCCCCCAGACCCCCTGGGCGGGTGGGCGGGTTGTTCGGCTGGGGTGCGTTGTGGTTGCTCGCGCCCACGCGGCGGAGCCGCACATCGACACAGCCCCGCGCCCCTGAAGGGGCGCAACTCCAGGCTTGACGCGTGTCACAACGCTGCCCGGTTCCCTCGCCTGTGGCGTACCTCTATGGTCAGGCCCATGTTCGCTGCCTACGCCGCCCGCATCGACCGTGACCACCCGCTCGACGGACTGGAGTTGGGCGACCGCCCGGCCCCCGATCCGAGGCCCGGCTGGACGACCGTGAAGGTGAAGGCCGCCTCGCTGAACCACCACGACCTCTGGTCCCTGCGTGGCGTCGGCCTCCCGGAGGACAAGCTGCCCATGATCCTCGGCTGCGACGCCGCCGGCGTCGACGAGGACGGCAACGAGGTGGTGCTGCACTCCGTGATCGGCCAGACCGGTCACGGCGTGGGCCCCGACGAGCCCCGCTCCATCCTCACCGAGCGCTACCAGGGCACCTTCGCCGAACAGGTCGCCGTCCCCACCTGGAACGTACTCCCCAAGCCCAAGGAGCTCTCCTTCGAGGAGGCCGCCTGCCTGCCCACCGCCTGGCTGACGGCGTACCGCATGCTCTTCACCAACGCCGGTGTACGCCCCGGCGACTCCGTCCTCGTCCAGGGTGCCGGTGGCGGTGTCGCCACCGCCGCGATCGTGCTCGGCAAGGCGGCCGGGCTGCGGGTGTTCGCCACCAGCCGGGACGAGGCCAAGCGCAAGCGGGCCGTGGAGCTGGGCGCGGTGGAGGCGCTGGAGTCGGGGGCGCGGCTGCCGCAGCGCGTCGACGCGGTCATCGAGACCGTCGGCGCCGCCACCTGGTCCCACTCCGTGAAGTCCCTGCGCCCGGGCGGCACCCTCGTCATCTCCGGCGCCACCAGCGGCGACCGTCCCTCCCACGCCGAACTGACCCGTATCTTCTTCCTCGAACTCAAGGTCGTCGGCTCCACCATGGGCAGCAAGGACGAACTGGAAGACCTCCTCTCCTTCTGCGCCACGACCGGCGTACGCCCCGTCATCGACGAGGTCCTGCCTCTCGACCGTGCCCGGGAGGGCTTCGAACGCCTGGAGTCGGGCGACCAGTTCGGAAAGATCGTCCTCACCAATCCCTGACACCGACCCTCTGACGGACTCCGACTCCGTCGTCACGGCGCGACTCTCGCGCGATACGACGCCACGGCCGGCCCGGTTTCTTTCGGGCCGGCCGTTTTCGCGCCTGACTTGTCAACCGGGGTTGACGAAGCTCGCTCGTCAACCTAAGTTGACAATATGACCGAAGCAACGGACCTCGCCGAGCGGGCCGGTGACCGCGACCCCCGGGTCGGGCTGCGGGCCGTCGCCGCACTGCGGAGGCTGCTGGAGCAGCTGGAGGCGGTGCAGGTGCGCAGCGCGCGCAATCAGGGCTGGTCGTGGCAGGAGATCGCCACGGAACTCGGCGTGAGCAGGCAGGCCGTCCACAAGAAGTACGGGAGGCATTGATGTTCGAACGGTTTACGAAGGACGCCCGGGCTGTGGTCCTGGGCGCGGTCGACCACGCGGAACGCGCCCAGGCGAGCAAGGTGACCGAGGAACACCTCCTGCTCGCCCTGCTCGACCGCCGGGCCGGCCGCGCCTCGTTCGCCCTTACCTCGCTGGGGCTGGCTGAGCGCCGGGACTCCGTGGAACGCGCCCTTGCCGAGGCCCAGCGCCGCGCCGGTCTCTCCCGCGCCGACGCCGACGCCCTCTCCGACCTCGGCATCGATCTCTCGGCGATCGTCTCCCGGGTCGAGGAGGCCCATGGGGTGGGGGCGTTGGCCTCCCGGCGAGGTGATGGTGCCGGCGGTGGCGAAGGCGGAGGGAAGAAGGGCAGGGGGCTCCTCTCGGGTCATCGCCCCTTCACTCGCGAAGCCAAGGCCGTCCTCACCCACTCCCTCCGCGCCGCCCAGGCCCACCGCGACCGGCACATCGGCGACGAACACTTCCTCCTCGCCCTCACCACCCGCCCCGGTCTTCCCGCCGAGGTCCTCGCGGACCATGGTGTGACGTACGAGGCCCTGGAGCGGGTGCTTTATGGCGCCGGGGAGGCCAAGGCGGGGTGAGCGGAGCCGGTGAGGGGAGCCGGCGCCCGGGGGCGTTGAGCGGGGTCCGGGGGTGCAGGTGGCCGGGCTCGGGGTGGGAGCGCTGGTGCGTTGCGGACTACGGGTCGAGTGTGGCTGCCCGCGCCCACCCGGCGGAGCAGCACATCGAAGCAGCCCCGGGCCTCTGGCGGGGCCAGCCCCTGGCGGGGCCTGCGCCCCTGGCGGGCCGCACCCCGGCTCACGCCTTCGGCGTCCTCAGTGTTGCCCCGATGTGGGCCGCCGCCGTTGACAGATGCCGTCGGGCATCGCGGAGTTGGTCCTCTGTCACTCCGTGGTCGCGGGCCGCGTCGCGGATGTCGTCGCGGAAACGGTCCAGGAGGCGGTCGAGATCGCGGGCCGGGTCGCCGGTCGAGGCCTCGTGCACCCAGGCGGGTTCGTAGCCGGCCGGGAAGTGCTCGGGGGTCGACGAGTAGTCCGGCTCCCCGATGCCGCCCTTACCGGCCGCCCGCTCAGCACCAGCACCCGCAGTTGCCCATGCGCCGGTATCCGTGCCCGTACCGGCACTTGCGCCCGTACTGGTACCCGCGCCTGCCCCCGCCCTCGATTCAGGTGCTCCCTGGCCCGAGTCCGCGCCCGCGCGCCCGAAGCCGAAGTCCTTCCCGAACTCCTTGCCGAAGTCCTTCCCGAACTCGCCGAACTCCTTGGCCAGTTCGGTCAGCCCCTCCCGTACCCCCGTCGGCCAGTCGCCCCGGCTGAAGTGGTCCTGGACGCGGTCCTGGACCCGCTTGGCGATGCGTTGGAGTTCTTCCTGGGCCTGGGTGCGGGCCCGCTCCTGGGCCTCCTTGGCCTGGCGACGGGCGCGCTGGGCCTCCTCGCGGGCGCGGCGGCTCTCGTCCTTGGCGCGTCGGGCCTGCTCCTTCCACTCCTGCTTGACTCGGCGCATCTCCTCCTTCGCCGCGCGCCACGCCTCCTTGTCGGCGTACTCCCCGAACTCCCCGAGCGAACCCTGCTCCCCGGCGCCCGTCCCGGCGCCCACGCGGGCCTCGGAGGCCGCCGCCCGCATCTCGCGGCGCAGGTCGCCCGCCGCCCCCCGTACATCGGCCCGGATCTCGGCGGCCAGCTCCGCCACCGACTCGCGGATCTCCAGCTCCAGGTCGGCCAGCTCGCCGCTGCGGTCGGCCAGTTCCGCGCGGCCCGCGTCCGTGATCGCGTACACCTTGCGGCCGCCCTCGGTGGTGTGGGTGACCAGACCCTCGGCCTCCAGCTTGGCCAGGCGCGGGTAGACGGTGCCGGCCGAGGGGGCGTACAGGCCCTGGAAGCGCTCCTCCAGCAGCCGGATCACCTCGTAGCCGTGGCGCGGCGCCTCGTCCAGCAGCTTCAGCAGGTACAGCCGCAGACGTCCATGGGCGAAGACGGGAGGCATGTCAGAGCACCTTCTTGTCGTTCGTGCTGGAGGTCGTACCGCCGTCCGAGCGGCTGACCGAACCATCGGGCAAGGCCCCACCGGCCCCATCGGCCGCCGCGTGGCCCAGCGGCTCATCGGACGGCTCGGGGAGACCGGCAGATGAATTGTCGGTTACGACCCCGGCCCCTTCAGCCGCCGGGGTACCAACCGACGCACCGTCCGCACCGACACCCGAACCTGCCTCCGACGGCTCGGTTATGCCGCCACCCAGCCCGGGCTCACGGGGTGCCGCCGTACCGTCACCCAGTCGGGGCTCATGGGTTGCCCCCGCGTCACCATCCACCCTCCTCTCCCCGCTCCCCGTCCCCGCGTCCCAAGGCTCGTCCTCCCTCGGCGGCCGGCGTAGCAGGGCGATCGAACCGGAGACGGTCGTCGCCTTGAGGCGGCCGTTGCCCGAGCCGAGACGTCCGGTGATCTTGTGGGCGCCCCAGGGGCCGCTGACGCGGAGGTCGTCGAAGGCGTTGGCGATCCTGCCGCTGGCGGTGTTGGCCTCCACCTCGGCGTCCGTGGGGAGGCGGATGGCGATCTCGCCGGAGACGCTGGTGAGGCCGACATCGGTGGGGCCGCCCGTGGGGTCGAGGTCGAGGATGATCGCGCCGCTCACCGAGTCGGCCCTCACGGTCGGGCAGGTCCCCTCGATGACGGTCAGATCGCCGGAGACGGAGCTCAGCCGGAGATCCCCGGTGACGGCCTGCGCCTCCACACTCCCGGAGACCGTCGTCGCGCGGACCTGGCCCGACAGGCCGACCAACGTCGTGTCGCCCGAGACGCCCTTGACCTCCGTACGCCCGTCCACCCCGGTCACCACGGCCGTGGCGCCGACCACGCCCACCTCCACGCGGGTGCTCGCCGGAACGG
This sequence comes from Streptomyces ipomoeae 91-03, assembly GCF_000317595.1. Classification (GTDB taxonomy): domain Bacteria; phylum Actinomycetota; class Actinomycetes; order Streptomycetales; family Streptomycetaceae; genus Streptomyces; species Streptomyces ipomoeae. Next base: position 17,276 of record NZ_AEJC01000263.1, read on the forward strand.
CGAGTGAGATCAGCGCGTTGCGGTGCCGGCCCTTGCGGTCGAGCCATTTCAGGAAGCCCTTCCAGGACAGGTCGTCATAGGCGACGGTCAGGGTGCCGTCCTTCTGCGTCACCGTCAGCGGTGGGCCCTCCAGATCGGTCACCTCCAGCCACGCGGAACCCTTGTCGGTGCCCACGACGTTCACCGTTCCGTTGACGACTCGCACATGCAGTGCCGTCACCGGCTCGTCGAACGTGAGCCTCCGTGGCTCGGCGACGGACCACTCGGACATCGTGCTGACCTCCTCGACAGACCGGACAGGGCGTAAACGCGGACAGGGCGGGGCGGGGCAGGGCGGGGCAGGGCGGAAGGATCGCCGCGCACACCATCGCGCAATATCGCGTCTTCCGTAATTCACGATATATCGCGGTCGTGCGAAGTCAAGACACCCGTTCTGGTGATCCCGCAGGGATGTATGCGACAAATCGTCCTAGCGTGGGTTCATGTCGACGGAAAACTCCCAGGGACCCCCGGGACCCCATGGCCCCCGATCCCTCCTCGCCCCCGGCGCGCTGCTGCTCTGCCGGGCGGATCCCGACTCCGTCGCCACCGTGGCCCAGCTGCTCCGGGAGCGGATGCTGCTCACCTCGGCCGGTCCCGAGTGGAGCGTGCTCGTGCCCGAGGGAAAGCCCTGGCTGCAAGGGAGCGAGCCCGTCGACCGCGTCCTCACCGGCTGGGCCACCGCCCTCGCCGTCGGCGCACCCTGGCCCGTACTCGCCCTGTGGTGGGACGTCGACCGCAGCGGCTACACCCTGGCCGCCGGCTTCCGTCGCACCGTCGGCTACATCTGGCTCGCGAACGGCACCCCGGTCGGCGAGGACGAGGCGATGCGCACCTTCGCCGTCCGACTGGGCCTGGGCCCGGTCCTCGACGCCCGCTCCCTGGAGGCCCTCACGAAGCCCGATCCGACGGCGAACGCCCGCACCCGCATGCTGAGCCTCCTCGCCGTCCTCACGCGCGCGGGAGTGGCCCTCCCCGCCGGTCTGACCCCCGGCGAACCCGCCGACCGGCTCCGCGAGGTCGCCCGCGTGCAGCCGGACGCCCAGCGCATCGAATGGAGCGGCTGGCGCGGAGCCGTCCGTATGGAACTGGACGCCCTCGTCGAGCGAAGCCGCCTCGGTCCCTGGCTCCCCTGGGCCGGCACTTCCAAGGCCCGGGCCCTCGCCACCGCCCAACTCCTGGCCGGTCTACCCCTCACGGCCTGGGGCCTGCACCGCCGCAGCGGCGGCTGGTGCGTCGCCGGCGGCCTGCTGATCGCCCACGGCGCCCTCGGCCTGCTCTACGACCTCTCACACCCCCGCGACTGACCTTCGGGGACCCACGACCGGACCCGACCGGCCCTCCCACCGGCGCCCCCTGCGCGTTACGCGGCCTGCCTACTCGTCGTCCTCGTCGTCCAACCGCGCCAGCCAGGTCGCCAGCCGTTCCACCGGCACCTCGAAGTCCGGATTCAGATCGACGAACGTCCGCAGCTGCTCGGCGAGCCACTCGAAGGTGACCTCCTCCTCGCCGCGCCGCTTCTCCAGTTCCTCGATGCCACGGTCCGTGAAGTACATGGGTCAAGGATAAGTGCGTGGAAACGGCCG
>NZ_AEJC01000264.1 GCF_000317595.1 Streptomyces ipomoeae 91-03
GGTCCGCCACGAGAACCACCGGCTCACCCTGCGCCGCACCGGACAGCCCGACATCTCCGGCATCCGTCCGGACCTGGTCGAGCCCGACTGGTGCGAGCGGGTGGCCCGGGGCATCGCCCCGATCCGCGACGTCACCCCGGACGCCGCCGAGGGCCTGCCCACCAAGGTGGGGCTGCTGGAACTGCTCGGGCTGCCGCAGCCGAGCGCCGAACTGGTCGCCGCCCGCTGGACACAGCGCCCGGCCTCCACCGGCGTTCTGCTGGGCGCCGGTTACGACGGCCCGGTCGCCTTCGACCTGGTCAAGGACGGCCCGCACGGACTCGTCGCCGGGACCACCGGCTCCGGCAAGTCCGAACTGCTGCAGACCTTCGTGGCCGCGCTCGCCGCGGTCAACCGGCCGGACGAACTCACCTTCGTCCTCGTCGACTACAAGGGCGGCAGCGCCTTCAAGGACTGCGTCGACCTCCCGCACACCCTCGGCATGGTCACCGACCTGGACAGCCATCTCGTCCAGCGCGCGCTGACCTCGCTGTCGGCCGAACTGACCCGCCGCGAGCACATCCTGGCCGAGGCCGGCGCCAAGGACCTGCCCGAGTACCAGGGCATGCGCCGCCGGAACCCCGACATGCTGCCCGTGCCCCGGCTGGTCATCGTCATCGACGAGTTCGCCACCCTCTACCGGGAGATCCCGGACTTCATCCCCGGCCTGGTGAGCATCGCCCAGCGCGGTCGTTCCCTGGGCATCCATCTGATCCTGGCCACCCAGCGCCCCGCCGGAGTGGTCAACTCCGACATCCGGGCCAACACCAACCTGCGGATCGCGCTGCGCGTCACGGACTCCTCCGAGAGCCAGGACGTCATCGACACCAAGGACGCCGTCAGCATCTCCCCGGCCACCCCCGGCCGTGCCCTGGCCCGCCTCGGCCACGGCACGGTCGTCCCCTTCCAGACCGCCTACGCCGGCACCCCCCGGCCCGCCGCGCAGCCGTCCGCCGAGGCGATGGCCCGCCAGGAACGGCAGTCGGCCGAGGAGGCCCGGATCTGGGGGACCGCGCTCCACTGGCAGCGCCTGGGCCGCGCCGTCGGCCTGCCCGGCACCGCCGGGGGCGAACAGGGCGCGGAGACGGAGGCGGAGATGACGGCCGAGGAGGTCCCCACCGACCTCAACGCCCTGGTGGCGGCGCTGTCCGAGGCCGCGCAGCTCACCGGGTGCGCCCCACAGCCCAGCCCCTGGCTGCCCGCGCTCGGCCAGAACGTCCTGATCGACGACCTGCCCCAGCCCGACGAGCCCGGCGGCGCCCGCCTCGCCCCGGTCTCCTGGGCCCTGTCCGACCTGCCCGAGGCCCAGGCACAACTGCCGGTCCGCCTCGACTTCGCCGAGTTCGGACACCTGTACGTCATCGGCATCCCGCGCTCCGGCCGCTCCCAGGTGCTGCGCACCATGGCCGGAGCCCTGGCCCAGGCCCACTCCAGCGCCGACGTCCACCTCTACGGCATCGACTTCGCCGGCGGCGCGCTCACGGCGCTGGGTGTGCTCCCGCACTGCGGCGCCGTGGTGCCCCGAGGGGACGTCGAGCGCCTTGAACGGCTGTTCGCCAGGCTCGACACGGAACTGGAACGCCGCCAGGAACTCCTCACCGAGCACCATGCGGGCAACCTCACCGAACTGCGTGAACTGGTCGCCGTCGGCGCCCGCCCGGCCCACATCATGCTGTTCATCGACGGCTGGGACGCGCTGATGGAGGCCGTCGCCGACCACAACGGCGGCCGACTGGTCGAGCAGCTCAACAGGCTGCTGCGAGAAGGCGCCGGTGCGGGAATCCATGTCGTCGCCACCTCCGAACGCGCCCTGCTGTCCGGACGGGCCACCGCCCTCAACGACAACAAGCTGCTGCTGCGCCTGAACGACCGCACCGACTACCACGCCGTCGGCAAGCGCTCCCGCGACATCCCCGACATCATCCAGCCCGGCCGGGGCTGGACCTCCGACTCGGGCACCGAGATCCAGGTGGCGCTCCTCGCCCCCGGCGCCACCGGGCAGGAGCAGGCCGAGGCGCTGCGTCGGATCGGCGCCGAGGCGACTCGCCGCGACGCCGGGCTCCCCGCGGCCCGCAGGCCCGCCGGCATCGGCACGCTGCCGGTGAAGGTCACCTTCACCGAGGCGTACGAGAAGGTGGGCGAGGAACTGCGCCGTCCCATGTGGGGCCTGCTGGGCCTCGGCGGCGACGACGTGTCGCCCGTGGGCGTCGACTTCGCGGACACCTCACCGGCCTTCGCGGTCACCGGCCCACCCGGCTCCGGCCGCAGCACCACCCTGGCCGCCCTGTCGGTCTCGCTGCTCGCCTCCGGCACCCGGCTGGTGATCCTCGCCCCCCGCGAGTCGCCGCTGCGCGCCCTCGGGAACCATCCCGGAGTGCGGCTGATCACCGCCACCGAGCCCACGGTCGAGGAGTTCACCGAGGCCCTGGAAGCCGGCAGCGGACCCCGGGTGGTCGTCGTGGACGACGCCGACCTGTTCGTCCTGCCCGACATCGACCAGAACCTGCGCTCCCTCGCCCAGTCCGGCCGGGACCACGGCATCGGCATCGTCAGCGCCGCGACCGCCGAGACCATGACGGGAGCGATGGGCTGGCTCGGCGCCCTGAAGCGGCACCGCAAGGGGGTCCTCCTGGCCCCGCAGAGCGCGCTGGAGGGCGACTTCATCGGCACCCGCCTGGCCCACGCCCATCTGCGCGGACGCAGACTGGGACGAGGCCTCACGGTCGATCCGCGCTCAGGAGAGCTGATCAACGTACAGATCCCCGAGACGAC
>NZ_AEJC01000265.1 GCF_000317595.1 Streptomyces ipomoeae 91-03
TCCGCCGGGCGTTGACGACGCGGGACATTGAAGGCGCACCGAGAGTCGTCCACATTCTGCGCGTCGCACCCCTCGAAAGGGATGAGCATCATGGCAGTGCACGACCACCCCCACCGGCATCCGGGATTCCGCTTCCCGTCCCTGCGCAGGGCGGGGACGGCGCCCGCCTCCGCCGCCGAGACGACCGCCGCCGCGACGGCGACCCGTGCGTACGTGTTCGCCGGGCTCCGCCTGCTGACCGGCTTCGTCTTCCTGTGGGCGTTCCTCGACAAGACCTTCGGCTTCGGCTACGCCACGCCGTCCGGCAAGGGCTGGATCGACGGCGGCTCGCCGACGAAGGGCTTCCTCAGCGGCGTGGCGGTCGGCCCGATGGAGTCCACCTTCCACGACTGGGCCGGGGCCACCTGGGCCAACTGGCTGTTCATGCTCGGGCTGCTCGGCGTCGGCCTCGCCCTGATCGCGGGCATCGGCCTGCGGCTTGCCGCGGTCGCCGGCACCGCCATGATGGCGCTGATGTGGATCGCGGAGTGGCCGCCGGCCCAGCACCTGTCCGACGGGTCGGCGAGCATGTCGACCAACCCGTTCGCCGACTACCACCTCATCTACGCCGTCGTCCTCATCGCCCTCGCGGCCGCGGGTGCCGGCGCCACCTGGGGTCTGGGCAGGGCCTGGGCGCGGCTGCCCTTCGTCAGCCGCAACCGCTGG
>NZ_AEJC01000266.1 GCF_000317595.1 Streptomyces ipomoeae 91-03
TAGTCGCGGGCCGCGGTCAGGTGTTCGGCGTGTTCCTGGAGTGAGCGCACGCCGACGTCACCGTGGTTGAGGGCGTCGATGCCCTGGACGGCCGCGGCGAGCGCCTGGACCGTGGTCAGGCATGGCACGGAGCGGGCCACGGCGGCCGTACGGATGTCGTAGCCGTCGAGGCGGCCACCGGTGCCGTACGGGGTGTTGACGATGAGGTCGACCTCGCCGTCGTGGATGAGCTGGACGATGGTCCGCTCGCCGTTCGGGCCGGTGCCCTCGGAGTGCTTGCGTACGACGGTGGCGTGGATGCCGTTGCGCTTGAGCACCTCGGCCGTGCCGGAGGTGGCCAGCAGTTCGAAGCCGTGGGCGACCAGTTCGCGCGCCGGGAAGATCATCGAGCGCTTGTCGCGGTTGGCGACCGAGATGAAGGCGCGGCCCTTGGTGGGCAGCGGCCCGTATGCGCCGGCCTGCGACTTGGCGTACGCCGTGCCGAAGACCGAGTCGATGCCCATGACCTCGCCGGTGGAACGCATCTCCGGGCCGAGGACCGTGTCGACGCCGCGCCCGTGGATGTCACGGAAGCGCGACCACGGCATGACGGCCTCCTTGACCGAGATCGGCGCGTCCAGCGGCAGCTCACCGCCGTCACCGACCGCGGGGAGCAGCCCCTCCGCCCGCAGCTCGGCGATGGTCGCGCCCAGCGAGATCCGGGCGGCGGCCTTGGCCAGCGGCACCGCGGTCGCCTTGGAGGTGAAGGGGACCGTACGGGACGCGCGCGGGTTGGCTTCGAGGACGTACAGGATGTCGCCCGCCATCGCGAACTGGATGTTGATCAGACCGCGCACTCCGACACCGCGTGCGATGGCCTCCGTGGAGGCCCGCAGGCGCTTGATGTCGAAGCCGCCGAGGGTGATCGGGGGCAGGGCGCACGCCGAGTCGCCGGAGTGGATGCCGGCCTCCTCGATGTGCTCCATGACGCCGCCGAGGTACAGCTCCTCGCCGTCGTACAGCGCGTCCACGTCGATCTCGATGGCGTCGTCGAGGAAGCGGTCGACGAGGACGGGCCGGGAGGGGCTGATCTCGGTCGACTCGGCGATGTACGACTCCAGCCGGGTCTCGTCGTACACGATCTCCATGCCGCGCCCGCCGAGCACGTACGACGGGCGTACGAGGACCGGGTAGCCGATCTCGTCGGCGATGGCCTTGGCGCCGGCGAAGGTGGTGGCCGTGCCGTGCTTCGGGGCGGGGAGGCCGGCCTCGGCGAGGACGCGTCCGAAGGCGCCCCGGTCCTCGGCCGCGTGGATCGCCTCGGGGGACGTGCCGACGATCGGTACGCCGTTGTCCTTGAGCGCCTGCGACAGGCCCAGCGGGGTCTGTCCGCCGAGCTGGACGACGACGCCGGCGATCGGACCGGCCAGCGACTCGGCGTGGACGATCTCCAGCACGTCCTCCAGCGTCAGCGGCTCGAAGTACAGGCGGTCGGAGGTGTCGTAGTCGGTCGAGACGGTCTCGGGGTTGCAGTTGACCATCACGGTCTCGTACCCGGCGTCGCTCAGCGCGAAGGAGGCGTGGACGCAGGAGTAGTCGAACTCGATGCCCTGGCCGATGCGGTTCGGGCCGGAGCCGAGGATGATCACGGCGGGCTTCTCGCGGGGCGCGACCTCGGTCTCCTCGTCGTAGGAGGAGTAGAAGTACGGCGTCTTCGCGGCGAACTCGGCGGCGCACGTGTCGACCGTCTTGTACACCGGGCGCACGCCCAGCGCGTGCCGGACCTCGCGCACGACGTCCTCGCGCAGCCCGCGGATCTCGCCGATCTGCTGGTCGGAGAAGCCGTGCCGCTTGGCCTCGGCCAGCAGTTCGGCATCCAGACGCTCGGCGGCGGCCAGCTCGTCCGCGATCTCCTTGATCAGGAAGAGCTGGTCGACGAACCACGGGTCGATCTTCGTGGCCTCGAAGACCTCCTCGGGCGTGGCGCCCGCGCGGATGGCCTGCATGACGGTGTTGATCCGGCCGTCGGTGGGCCGTACGGCCTCGCGCAGCAGCTCCGTCTTGTCGCCGGGCTCGCCGACGAACGTGAACTGGCTGCCCTTCTTCTCCAGCGACCGCAGCGCCTTCTGCAGGGCCTCGGTGAAGTTGCGGCCGATCGCCATGGCCTCGCCGACCGACTTCATGGTCGTGGTCAGGGAGGAGTCGGCGGACGGGAACTTCTCGAAGGCGAAGCGGGGCGCCTTGACGACCACGTAGTCGAGCGTCGGCTCGAAGGAGGCCGGGGTCTCCTGGGTGATGTCGTTCGGGATCTCGTCGAGCGTGTAGCCGACGGCCAGCTTGGCGGCGATCTTGGCGATCGGGAAGCCGGTGGCCTTGGAGGCGAGGGCCGACGAGCGCGACACGCGCGGGTTCATCTCGATGACGATCACGCGACCGTCCTCGGGGTTCACCGCGAACTGGATGTTGCAGCCACCGGTGTCGACGCCGACCTCGCGGATGACCGCGATGCCGATGTCACGGAGGATCTGGTACTCGCGGTCGGTGAGGGTCATCGCCGGGGCGACGGTGATCGAGTCACCGGTGTGCACGCCCATGGGGTCGAAGTTCTCGATGGAGCAGACGACCACGACGTTGTCGTGCTTGTCGCGCATCAGCTCCAGCTCGTACTCCTTCCAGCCGAGGATGGACTCCTCCAGGAGCACCTCGGTGGTCGGCGACAGCGTGAGGCCGGTGCCCGCGATGCGGCGCAGCTCCTCCTCGTCGTGGGCGAAGCCGGAGCCGGCGCCGCCCATGGTGAAGGAGGGACGGACGACGACGGGGTAGCCGCCGAGCGTCTCGACGCCCGCGAGGACGTCCTCCATGGAGTGGCAGATGACCGAGCGGGCGGACTCACCGTGGCCGATCTTGGCGTTGACCGCGTCGACGACCAGCTTGAACTGGTCGCGGTCCTCGCCCTTGTGGATCGCCTCCACATTGGCGCCGATGAGCTCGACGCCGTACTTCTCCAGGACACCGTTCTCGTGCAGCGAGATGGCGGTGTTGAGCGCCGTCTGGCCGCCGAGCGTCGGCAGCAGGGCGTCGGGGCGCTCCTTCGCGATGATCTTCTCGACGAACTCGGGGGTGATCGGCTCGACGTACGTGGCGTCGGCGATCTCCGGGTCGGTCATGATCGTCGCCGGGTTGGAGTTGACCAGGATGACCCTGAGGCCCTCGGCCTTCAGGACCCGGCACGCCTGGGTGCCGGAGTAGTCGAACTCGGCGGCCTGGCCGATGACGATCGGGCCGGAGCCGATGACCAGGACGGACTGGATATCGGTGCGCTTAGGCACGCTGGCCCTCCATCAGGGATACGAAGCGGTCGAACAGGTAGGCGGCGTCGTGCGGGCCCGCTGCCGCTTCGGGGTGGTACTGGACGCTGAAGGCCGGCCGGTCGAGGAGCTGCAGCCCCTCCACCACGTTGTCGTTGAGGCACACATGGGAGACCTCGGCGCGGCCGTAGGGGGTGTCGGAGACCTTGTCGGTCGGGGCGTCGACGGCGAAGCCGTGGTTGTGCGCGGTGACCTCGACCTTGCCGGTCGTACGGTCCTGCACCGGCTGGTTGATGCCGCGGTGGCCGTACTTCAGCTTGTAGGTGCCGAAGCCGAGCGCGCGCCCCAGGATCTGGTTGCCGAAGCAGATACCGAAGAGCGGGGTGCCACGCTCCAGGACGCCCTGCATGACGGCGACGGCGTGGTCGGCGGTGGCCGGGTCGCCCGGGCCGTTGGAGAAGAACACGCCGTCGGGCTGGACCGCGTACACGTCCTCGACCGTGGCCGTGGCGGGCAGGACGTGCACGTCGATGCCGCGCTCGGCCATGCGGTGCGGTGTCATGCCCTTGATGCCGAGGTCGACGGCGGCGACGGTGAACTTCTTCTCCCCGATGGCCGGGACGACGTACGGCTCCTTGGTGGCGACCTCCGCCGAGAGGTTCGCACCCTTCATCTCGGGGGCCTGGCGGACCTCGGTGAGCATGGTGCCCTCGTCGGGCAGCGCGTTGCCGGAGAAGATGCCGACGCGCATGGCGCCGCGCTCACGCAGATGGCGGGTGAGGGCCCGGGTGTCGATGCCGCTGATGCCGACGACGCCCTGCTGGGCCAGTTCCTCGTCGAGCGAGCGCCGGGAGCGCCAGTTGGAGGGCACGCGGGCGGGGTCGCGTACGACATAGCCGGCGACCCAGATCCGCTGGGACTCGGGGTCCTCGTCGTTGACGCCGGTGTTGCCGACGTGCGGGGCGGTCATCACGACGACCTGGCGGTGGTACGACGGGTCGGTGAGGGTTTCCTGGTAGCCGGTCATCCCGGTGGAGAACACGGCCTCGCCGAAGGTCGCCCCCACGGCCCCGTAAGCACGGCCGCGGAAGATCCGGCCGTCCTCCAGGACGAGTACGGCGGGAACCTTGGTGGCTCCCCGGGTGGAGGTCGTCATCGTGCGCCTTCCGTTTCCGTCTTGTTGATCATGTTGTTCAGTGCCTCGACCCACTCGTTGTGCTCGGCCGCGTGGTCGGAGCGGAACCCGGAGTCGAGCAGCCTGTCGCCGTGCTCCCAGGTCACGACCAGCAGACCGCCCTCGGTGAGGACCTTGCCGGCGATGCCCTTGTCGAGCCGGGCCGCACGCAGGGCCTCGCGCGAGACGAAGAAGTCCGTCGCCCCCGGGCGTACGACGTCCAGGCCCGCTTCCGTCAGCGTGAGCTCGACCCGGCTGCGGGTGCCCAGGCCGTGCGCCACGATGCGGTCGAGCCACTGCCCGGCGGTGGTGGAGCCGTGGTAGCGGCCGCTCAAGCTCAGTTTCACGGGACCGGGCTCGTCCGGCGCGTCGAGAAGGGCGGGCAGGTCGCTCTGGAGCGTGCCGCGCCACTTCCAGCCCTCGCGCATCAGCCAGTAGACGAGCGCGACGAAGAGGGCGAGTCCGACGAGCCATCCGACGCGCGCGGCCCAGTCGGTGACCTCGGCCGATTCCTTCTCGGCGGCCAGCAGAATTACAGATGTCACGTGAGCTTCCCGTCGACGAGCGTGGCCTTGCCCCGCAGCCACGTGTGCGTGACACGGCCCGGCAGCTCGCGACCCTCGTACGGGGTGTTGCGGCTGCGCGAGGCGAAGCCCGCGGGATCCACCGACCCACGGTATGCCGTGTCGACGAGCGTGAGGTTGGCGGGCTCACCTGCCGAGACGGGACGTCCATGGCCGGCCGCCTGACCGATCTCGGCGGGCTTGAAGGACATGCGGTCGGCGACGCCCGCCCAGTCGAGCAGTCCGGTGTCGACCATCGTCTCCTGGACCACCGACAGCGCGGTCTCCAGCCCCACCATGCCCATGGCCGCCGCGGCCCACTCGCAGTCCTTGTCCTCGTGCGGGTGCGGGGCGTGGTCGGTGGCGACGATGTCGATCGTGCCGTCGGCGAGCGCCTCGCGCAGCGCCAGCACATCGCGCTCGGTGCGCAGCGGCGGGTTCACCTTGTAGACCGGGTTGTACGTACGGACCAGCTCGTCGGTGAGGAGGAGGTGGTGCGGGGTGACCTCGGCGGTGACGTCGATGCCCCGGGACTTGGCCCAGCGCACGATCTCGACGGACCCGGCGGTCGACAGGTGGCAGATGTGGACGCGGGAGCCCACGTGGTCGGCGAGCAGGACATCCCGGGCGATGATCGATTCTTCGGCCACCGCCGGCCAGCCGCCGAGACCCAGCTCGGCCGAGACGACGCCCTCGTTCATCTGGGCGCCCTCGGTCAGCCGCGGCTCCTGCGCGTGCTGGGCGACGACACCGCCGAAGGCCTTCACGTACTCCAGGGCCCGGCGCATGATCACGGCGTCGTGGACGCACTTGCCGTCGTCGGAGAAGACGGTGACCCCGGCGGCCGACTCGTGCATGGCGCCCAGCTCGGCGAGCTTCTTGCCCTCCAGGCCGACGGTGACGGCGCCGATGGGCTGGACGTCGCAGTAGCCGTGCTCCTGGCCGAGCCGGTAGACCTGCTCGACCACACCGGCGGTGTCGGCGACGGGGAAGGTGTTGGCCATGGCGAACACGGCGGTGTAGCCCCCGCTCGCGGCGGCCCGGGTACCCGTCAGCACCGTCTCGGAGTCCTCGCGGCCGGGCTCCCGCAGATGGGTGTGCAGGTCGACGAGGCCCGGCAGGAGCACCTTGCCGCCGGCCTCGACGACCTCGGCGCCCTCGGCGGACAGCCCGCTGCCCACGGCCTCGATGACCGAACCGTCGATCAGCACGTCCTGCGGCTCGCCGCCGAGCACCTTCGCACCACGGATCAGGGTCTTGCTCATCGTTCTACTTCTCCTCGGCCGCGATGAAGGTGTGCGCGGAGCGCTCGTCGGAAGGGTTGTGGTGGGAGACGGACGGGCGGGTGTGGGTGACGGCGGGCTCGTTACCGCCCAGCAGCAGGTACAGCACGGCCATCCGGATGGAGACGCCGTTCGCGACCTGCTCGACGACGGTGCAGCGGTCGGAGTCGGCGACCTCGGCGGTGATCTCCATACCGCGGACCATCGGCCCCGGGTGCATCACGACGGCGTGCTCGGGCATCCGCGCCATGCGGTCGCCGTCGAGGCCGTAGCGCCGCGAGTACTCGCGCTCGGTCGGGAAGAACGCGGCGTTCATGCGCTCGCGCTGCACGCGCAGCATCATCACCGCGTCGGACTTGGGCAGCGTGCTGTCCAGGTCGTACGACACCTCGCAGGGCCAGGTCTCGACGCCGACGGGGATCAGGGTGGGCGGGGCGACCAGGGTGACCTCGGCGCCGAGCGTGTGCAGCAGGTCGACGTTGGAGCGGGCCACCCGGCTGTGCAGCACGTCGCCGACGATGGTGATGCGCTTGCCGGAGAGGTCCTGGCCGAGCCCGGCGTCCCGGCCGACGAGCCGGCGCCGCATGGTGAAGGCGTCGAGCAGGGCCTGAGTGGGGTGCTGGTGGGTGCCGTCACCGGCGTTGATGACGGCGGCGTCGATCCAGCCGGAGTTGGCGAGCCGGTACGGGGCCCCGGAGGCGCCGTGCCGGATGACGACGGCGTCGACGCCCATGGCTTCGAGGGTCTGGGCGGTGTCCTTGAGGGACTCGCCCTTCGACACCGACGACCCCTTGGCGGAGAAGTTGATGACGTCCGCCGACAGGCGCTTCTCGGCGGCCTCGAAGGAGATCCGGGTGCGGGTGGAGTCCTCGAAGAAGAGGTTGACGATGGTCCGGCCGCGCAGGGTCGGCAGTTTCTTGATCGGCCGGTCGGCGACCCGGGCCATTTCCTCGGCGGTGTCGAGGATCAGGACGGCGTCGTCACGGGAGAGATCGGCGGCCGAGATGAGATGACGCTGCATCTTTCAGGCTCCGTAAGGCGGTTCTTCAGTGGGAGGCGAGGACCCGACCGGCCGGGCACAGCCGGGCAGGCGGGCGCGCGTACACGCGATCCAGGGGGCGCACGGCAGTGCCGTACGCCGTCCGGTCGTCAGTGCTGCGCGCCCCGGGCGGTCCGCTTCGCACCGAGCAGCACGGTGTCCCGACCGTCCTCCTCGGCGAGCTGGACCTTGACCGTCTCCCGCAGCGACGTGGGGAGGTTCTTGCCGACGTAGTCGGCGCGGATGGGCAGTTCACGGTGGCCGCGGTCGACGAGGACCGCGAGCTGTACGGCGCGGGGACGGCCGATGTCATTGAGCGCGTCGAGCGCCGCGCGGATCGTGCGGCCGGAGAAGAGCACGTCGTCGACGAGGACGACGAGGCGGCCGTCGATGCCGTCACCCGGGATCTCGGTACGGGCCAGCGCACGCGGCGGCTGCATGCGCAGGTCGTCGCGGTACATGGTGATGTCGAGCGAGCCGACCGGGATCTTGCGGTCGGTGATCTCGGCCAGTTTGGCGGCGAGCCGCTGGGCGAGGAAGACGCCTCGGGTCGGAATGCCGAGGAGCACCACATCGTCGGCGCCCTTGGCTCGTTCGACGATCTCGTGGGCGATACGGGTCAGTACGCGCGCGATGTCGGGCCCTTCGAGCACGGGCCTCGCATCGGACGACGACTGCACCTCTTGCGGATTTGGTTGTGTGTCCATACGAAACGGACCTCCTTCTCCGCCTCACGGGACGGACCTTAAAGGACGTCGGATTTGCGCCATCAACGGTAGCAGGCCCCCACAACGCTCCTGATCACCCCCTTGGCGCAATGGGCGCCGGTTACCACGGAAGAGTCGGTCCGGACCATTCGGCTTGACGGGGGAGAGTCACGCTGCGTAACCTCACAGTGAGTCACCAGCCGCGCGGCGGAGCCGCACGATGACACAGTGTCCGGGGAGCCATATGTCCAGCGAATACGCCAAACAGCTCGGGGCCAAGCTCCGGGCCATCCGCACCCAGCAGGGCCTTTCCCTCCACGGTGTCGAGGAGAAGTCCCAGGGACGCTGGAAGGCGGTCGTGGTCGGTTCGTACGAGCGCGGCGACCGCGCCGTCACCGTGCAGCGCCTCGCGGAGCTGGCGGACTTCTACGGGGTTCCGGTGCAGGAGCTGCTTCCCGGTACGACCCCTGGTGGCGCCGCCGAGCCGCCGCCGAAGCTCGTCCTCGACCTGGAGCGCCTCGCCCATGTCCCGGTGGAGAAGGCGGGCCCGCTCCAGCGCTATGCGGCGACGATCCAGTCCCAGCGCGGTGACTACAACGGCAAGGTGCTCTCGATCCGCCAGGACGACCTCCGCACACTCGCCGTCATCTACGACCAGTCCCCCTCCGTCCTCACCGAACAGCTGATCAGCTGGGGTGTCCTCGACGCGGACGCGCGCCGCGCGGTCTCCCACGAGGAGAGCTGACACCTCGGGCAAGGCCCAGCAGAAACGTGCCGCCGG
>NZ_AEJC01000267.1 GCF_000317595.1 Streptomyces ipomoeae 91-03
TCGTCCTCGCTACGCGTGCGCGACGCGGCTGCCGGGTGAGCGGGGGCTCAGACGGCGGCCGGGTCCTCCTCGACGAGGAGGTTGCGGGTGCGGTTCGGGTCGATCGGGATGCCGGGGCCCATCGTGGTGCTGATGGCGGCCTTCTTGATGTAGCGACCCTTCGCGGCGGACGGCTTGAGACGGGTGATCTCCTCCAGCGCCGCGGCGTAGTTCTCCACCAGCTTGCTGTCGTCGAACGACGTCTTGCCGATGATGAAGTGCAGGTTCGAGTGCTTGTCGACGCGGAACTCGATCTTGCCGCCCTTGATGTCGGTGACGGCCTTGGTGACGTCCGGGGTCACGGTGCCGGTCTTGGGGTTCGGCATGAGACCACGGGGACCGAGCACACGGCCGAGGCGACCGACCTTGCCCATGAGGTCCGGGGTGGCGACGACGGCGTCGAAGTCCAGACGCCCCTTCGACACCTCGTCGATGAGCTCGTCGGCGCCGACGATGTCGGCGCCCGCGGCACGAGCGGCCTCGGCACGGTCACCGGTCGCGAAGACCAGGACCCGGGCGGTCTTACCGGTGCCGTGCGGGAGGTTCACGGTGCCACGGACCATCTGGTCGGCCTTGCGCGGGTCGACACCCAGACGGAAGGCGACCTCGACGGTGCCGTCGAACTTGGTCGTGGAGGTCTCCTTGGCGAGACGGACGGCCTCGAGCGGGGCGTAGAGCTTCTCCCGGTCGACCTTGGCGTCCGCAGCGCGGAGAGCCTTGCTGCGCTTGCTCACAACTGCTCCTGTGTGTTCTGAAAGGAGTCGTGGTACGGGCCGAGCAGGCCCTGCCACGTGCGGCTTCGCGAGCCGCATGGTTCTACGAAGGTGGGGTTCAGCCCTCGACCGTGACGCCCATGGAACGCGCGGTACCGGCGATGATCTTCGCGGCGGCGTCCAGGTCGTTGGCATTGAGGTCGGGCAGCTTGGTCTGGGCGATCTCGCGGACCTGCGCCTCGGTGATCTTGGCGACCTTGGTCTTGTGCGGCTCGCCGGAGCCCTTCTCGATGCCCGCGGCCTTGAGGATCATCTTGGCGGCCGGAGGCGTCTTGGTGATGAAGGTGAAGGAACGGTCCTCGTAGACCGTGATCTCCACCGGGATGACCCAACCGCGCTGCGACTCGGTCGCGGCGTTGTAGGCCTTGCAGAACTCCATGATGTTGACGCCGTGCTGACCCAGCGCCGGGCCGACCGGCGGAGCCGGGTTGGCGGCACCGGCCTGGATCTGGAGCTTGATGAGCCCCGTGACCTTCTTCTTCTTGGGAGGCATTGCTCTCCGGGTCCTTTCCATTCGAGTGCGCCCCCACCCGGGTTCGCGTCCCGGCTGAAGGCATACCGCACAACGATAACGGGTATGGATACGCGCCCAAAAACCGAGCAGGTCAGACAGGCTGCCAAGAGCCCGCCTGACCTGGCCGGAAGTGGTGCGAAATCCTGCTCAGTTCTTCTGGATCTGGTCGAAGGACAGCTCGACCGGCGTCTCACGCCCGAAGATCTCCACCAGCCCCTTGACCTTCTTGGAGTCGGCGTTGATCTCGTTGATCGTCGCCTGCAGCGTGGCGAAGGGCCCGTCGGTGACGGTGACCGAGTCGCCCACCTCGAAGTCCAGCACCTGGACCTCGACCTTGCGCTGCGGTGCCGGCTTGCCCTCGGCCTCCGCGGCCTCGCGCGCCGCCTTCTCCTCGGCCTCCGGGGCGAGCATCTTGACGATCTCGTCCAGGGTCAGCGGGTACGGGTCGTAGGCGTTGCCCACGAAGCCGGTGACGCCGGGGGTGTTGCGGACGACACCCCAGGACTCGTTCGTCAGGTCCATGCGGACGAGAACGTAGCCAGGGAGCTTGTTCTGGCGGATGGTCTTGCGGTCGCCGTTCTTGATCTGGACGACCTCTTCCTGCGGCACCTCGGCCTGGAAGATGTAGTCCTCGACGTTCAGCGAGACGGCGCGCTGCTCCAGGTTGGTCTTCACGCGGTTCTCGTAACCGGCGTACGTGTGAATGACGTACCACTCGCCGGGCAGGGTCCGCAGTTCCTCACGCAGGGCCTCGACGGGGTCGACCGGCTCGGTCTCCTCCTCGACGGCCTCTTCCTCGTCGGTCTCGTCCTCGACGTGCACGGCCGCTTCCTCGGCCGACTCCCCCGCCTCGGCCTCGGCAGCCTCGAACTCGTCGACCTCGTCCGCTCCCTCGACGATGTCGAGCTCATCGTCCACGGACTCGGCACCTACACCGCGAGGCTCCGTGGCGTCGTTCAGGTTCGGGTCAGACACGGTGGCTGCTTCTTCCTGGATACATGGGGGTGGAACACGCGAAAAGGGGCGCCTGGCACGGCGCCCTTCGCAGTCGGCTCAGCCGAAGACGTACTTGGCCGCCTTGTCGAGTCCGAAGTCAATCACAGTCACCAGACCGATCATGATGACGACGAAGATGATGACCACAGTCGTGTAGGTCGTCAGCTGGGAGCGCGTCGGCCAGACGACCTTGCGCAGCTCCGCGACGATCTGACGGTAGAAGAGCGCCAGACGCTTCAGCGGGCCCTTCTTGGCGCGCTTGCCGCCCTTGCGGGTCTTTTTCTTGTCCTCCGGCGCCTCGTCCTGGGCATCAGGCGTGTCGATGGAGCCCACGGCGTCCGTCATTCATCCTCACCTGATTCCGGTCCGGGTCGTGGCCGTGCCGCGCCCGGTCTGAGCCGCACGGCGGAACATTGCTGTACGTACATGCGCACACATCCTGGCGTGAGGAGTGTGTAGCAGGGCCGGAGGGACTTGAACCCCCAACCGCTGGTTTTGGAGACCAGTGCTCTACCAATTGAGCTACGACCCTTTGTGGTTCTCCCCAAACGTACCGCATCCGACCGGGTGCTCGGTGTTCACCTGGCGGGTGCGGCCTGTGGAGGCCAACGAGGTGTGAGTGTACGTGGTCTGGCGGCTGACGTCGAACAGAAAGTGGCCGTAGGGGCGTTGTCGGTCGAAGATCGCCCGTCTCCGGGCCCGGATGCGGACGGTTGTTCAATCGCTGTTCAGTCCGTGAAACCCGCGTGCCGGGCGGGTTTCGTGTCTGAAACGATGGGCTCATGAGCGCTGCAATCCCTCCCACCGAGCGCCGGGTCTCCGCCCGAGTCGGCGCGATCTCCGAGTCCGCCACCCTCGCCGTGGACGCCAAGGCCAAGGCCCTCAAGGCCGCCGGGCGTCCGGTGATCGGCTTCGGCGCCGGTGAGCCCGACTTCCCGACCCCGGACTACATCGTCGAGGCGGCCGTCGAGGCCTGCAAGAACCCGAAGTACCACCGCTACACCCCGGCCGGTGGTCTGCCCGAGCTGAAGGCGGCGATCGCCGCGAAGACGCTGCGCGACTCCGGCTACGAGGTCGACGCCTCGCAGATCCTGGTCACCAACGGCGGCAAGCAGGCCATCTACGAGGCCTTCGCCGCGATCCTCGACCCGGGCGACGAGGTCATCGTCCCGGCCCCGTACTGGACGACGTACCCGGAGTCGATCCGTCTGGCCGGCGGTGTCCCCGTCGAGGTCGTCGCCGACGAGACCACCGGTTACCGGGTGTCGGTCGAGCAGCTGGAAGCGGCCCGTACGGAGAAGACGAAGGTCGTCCTCTTCGTCTCCCCCTCCAATCCGACCGGCGCGGTCTACACGGAGGCCCAGACCGAGGCGATCGGCCGCTGGGCCGTCGAGCACGGTCTGTGGGTGATGACGGACGAGATCTACGAGCACCTGGTCTACGGCGGCGCGGCCTCCGTGTCGCTGCCGGCGCTGCTGCCCGAGCTGCGCGACAAGTGCGTCGTGGTCAACGGTGTGGCGAAGACGTACGCCATGACGGGTTGGCGCGTCGGGTGGATCATCGGCCCGAAGGACGTGGTGAAGGCCGCGACGAACCTGCAGTCGCACGCCACGTCGAACGTGTCGAACGTCGCCCAGGTGGCGGCCCTCGCCGCGGTCTCCGGTGACCTGGACGCCGTCGCGAAGATGCGTGAGGCCTTCGACCGGCGCCGGAAGACGATCATGCGGATGCTCAACGAGATCGACGGCGTCCTCTGCCCGGAGCCGGAGGGCGCGTTCTACGCCTACCCGTCGGTGAAGGCCCTGCTCGGCAAGGAGATCCGCGGCAAGCGTCCGCAGGACACGGTCGAGCTGGCCGCGCTGATCCTGGAGGAGGCCGAGGTCGCGGTCGTACCCGGCGAGGCGTTCGGCACCCCCGGCTATCTGCGGCTTTCGTACGCGCTGGGTGACGAGGATCTCGTCGAGGGCGTCTCCCGGATCCAGAAGCTGCTGGCGGAGGCGAGGGACTGACGCCGGTCTTCCCCGGCGGTTCCGCT
>NZ_AEJC01000268.1 GCF_000317595.1 Streptomyces ipomoeae 91-03
CCCGACCCCACTCCCACGACGGGCGAACCGACGACGGCGTCGTCCCGGCACACAACGGAACCGGAGACGGCGCGCCCCCGGCATGCGTGCCGGCCCACGACGGCGTCGCCCCGGCACACAACGCAACCGCATACAACGCAACCGCACACAACGCAACCGCACACAACGGAACCGCACACAACGGAACCCGAGACGACATCGACCGGACGGCGCCCCACCCCGGACACCGTCATCTCCGCCCCCGCCCCCACGGTCCACGTCACCGCAGCGACCGGCGCAGGCGACGCCTTCGCCGCCGGCTTCCTCTCCGCCACCCTCCGCGGCCTCCCCGCCAAGGCCCGCCTCCGCCAAGGCCACCTCATGGCCGCCGCCACCCTCACCGCCCCCGGCGACCTGGCCGACCCACCCTCCCGCGCCCACGCCGACCGCCTGACCTCCCTGGACGACGACACCTGGGGGAGACTTCGACTCGGCCCCGGCTGGACAAAGGCACCGGACCGGGCCGAGGAGGAGGTACGCACCCCATGAGCCAGACCGTCGACCGCGCGCTGAGCATCCTGCCGCTGCTCGCGGAGGGCCCCGCCGACCTCGGCCAGGTCGCCGACCGCCTGGGCGTCCACAAGTCCACGGCCCTGCGCCTCCTGCGCACCCTCCACGAGCACGGCCTGGTCTACCGCCAGTCCGACCAGCGCTACCGCCTCGGCGCCCGCCTCTTCGCCCTCGCCCAGGAGGCCGTGGAGAACCTGGACGTCCGCGAGATCGCCCACCCCCACCTCGTACGCCTCAACGAACAGTGCGGCCACACCGTCCACCTGGCCGTCTACGAGGAGAACGAGGTCCTCTACATCGACAAGGTGGAGAGCCGCTACCCGGTCCGCATGTACTCGCGGATCGGCAAGCCCGTCGCGATCACGGTGGCGGCCGTGGCGAAGCTGCTGCTCGCGGACCTCCCGGAACCCGAGCGCCGGGCCCTCGCGGAGAAGCTCGACTACCCCATGTACACGCCCCGTTCGACCCCGAACGCCCTCGCCTTCCTCAAGGAGTTGGCGAAGGTCCGCGAACAGGGCTGGGCCACCGACCTCGGCGGCCACGAGGAGTCCATCAACTGCGTGGCCGCGCCCATCCGCGGCACCGACGGCCGGGTCGTGGCCGCGATGTCGGTCTCCGCCCCCAACGTCGTGGTCACCGCCGACGAACTCCTCACCCTCCTCCCCCTGGTACGCCGCACGGCGGACGCGATCAGCGGCGAGTACTCAGGCAGAACACCTACGACGAACCCCGCATGAACGACGCCTATGACGAACCCCGTATGAACGACTCGAAGGGCACCCCATGACCGAGAAGACCGCGATCACCCCCAAGACGCACACCACACCCCCCGCGAAGTTCTCCCACGGTGTCAGGAAGGGCAACATCCTCCAGGTCGCGGGCCAGGTCGGCTTCCTCCCCGCAGAGGAGGGAAAGCCGCCCACACCGGCCGGCCCGACCCTGCGCGAGCAGACCCTCCAGACCCTCGCCAACGTCAAGGCGGTCCTGGAGGAGGGCGGCGCCACCTGGGACGACGTGATGATGATCCGCGTCTACCTCACGGACACGGCCCACTTCGCCGAGATGAACGAGATCTACAACAACTACTTCGAAGAACACCTCACCACGGCCCCCGCGGCCCGCACGACGGTGTACGTGGGCCTCCCGGCCGGCCTCCTGATCGAGATCGACGCACTGGCGGTACTGGACAGCTGACGCCCACACCGCACCCGCCCGTCATCCCGCACCCGCTCGTCATCCCGCACCACCCCCCACAACCCCCGCACCCCGTACGACGCTTCACCCTGCCCGAAAACAAAATGAACCCACTCCGAGGACCCCCCCATGCCCGAAACCCCACCCCACACCGGCGGCCTACTCCTCCTCATAGACGGCACCGCGGGTCTCCTCACCGTCGCCGCCCTGGGCATCGCCCTCCTCCTCTTCCTGATCATCAGGACGAGACTCCAGCCCTTCGTGGCCCTCCTGGCCGTCTCCATAGCGGTAGGGCTCCTCTCCGGCCTGTCGGTCACAGAACTCTTCGGCACGGTCCAGCGAAGCGACGCCGTCTCGACGATCGAGTCCGGCATGGGCGGCATCCTCGGCCACGTGGCGATCATCATCGGCCTCGGCACGATGCTCGGCGCGATCCTCGAAGTCAGCGGCGGAGCCGAGGTGTTGGCGTCCCGCCTCCTGAACCTCTTCGGCGAGCGGCGGGCGCCGCTCGCGATGGGCCTGACCGGCCTGATCTTCGGTATCCCGGTCTTCTTCGACGTCGGCGTCTCCGTGCTCGCCCCGATCGTCTACGCGGCGGCGAAACGATCGGGCAAGTCGATCCTCCTCTACTGCCTGCCCCTGCTCGCGGGCCTGTCGATGACCCACGCGTTCCTGCCCCCGCACCCGGGTCCGGTGGCGGCGGCGGGCCTGCTCCATGTGGACCTCGGCTGGGTGATCCTCATGGGCATCGTCTGCGGCATCCCGGACAGGTCGCGGTCGCCGCGTGAGACCTGGGCGAGGAGCCGCAGGGTGTCGCCGGTGTCGCGGTACGGCGGGCGGCCAGTGGCGAGGTGGAAGAGGGTGGCGCCGAGGGAGAAGACATCGGACCCGGCGGTCGTCTCCTCTCCCCGCGCCTGCTCGGGCGAGGTGTAGGCGATCGTGCCGAGGGTGAGCGTGGTGCGGGTGATGTCGACGGCGTGCGAGATGCCGAAGTCGATCAGCCGTGGGCCGTCCGGCGGCAGCAGGATGTTCCCCGGCTTGACGTCCCGGTGCACGACCCCCGCCTCGTGCAGCGCGACCAGTGCCTCCGCCGCCCCGGCCGCCACCCACGGCACGGCGTCGGGCGGCAGCGGACCGCAGCCGCGTACGAGGTCGTCGAGCGCGGGGGCGGGGATGAACTCGGTGGCGAGCCAGGGCCGTTCGGCGTCCGGGTCGGCGTCGACGACGTTCGCCGTGCAGACACCGCCCACCCGCCGGGCGAGCCGCACCTCGCGCGCGAACCGTCTGCGGTCCGACTCGCTCACCACACCCTCGGCGAGCAACGTCTTGACGGCGACGAGCCGCCCACCGGGCGACCGCGCGACATGGACCCGGCCCATACCACCGGACCCGAGCCGCCCGAGCAGGCGATACGGACCGATGGCCTCCGGATCGTCGGCTCCCAGCGGCCGTACGCGTATGCCGGTGCCCTGCCCCTGCCCCTGCCGTACGCCCCGTATGCCGGGACCCTGCCCCCGGTCCTGCTCACGGCCCTGACTCCGACCCTGTCCCCGGCCCTCGCTCTCGCCCCCACCAGCGCCGCCGTTCACGCCCGGTCCCCCTGCTCGCCCCGCTGCCAGCCGTCCCGCATGCTCATGCCCATGCCACACGACGCATACGCGCGGCGCCCGGTTCCCCGGTGGGGGCGAGGTCGCGGAACCCAGATGTGGACATATGCCTGGCCCGACTGTTCCCGGCACAGGATCGTCGACCATACTGCCCGCTGTGGAGCAGCGCATTGGTTCGAACAGCCAGCCCCTGGCCGCCGCCGCGGTCGACCCGTCGCACATCCCCGGACTCACGGCCCCGGTGTCCGTGAAGAAGGAGAAGCAGGAGGAGCCGGAGGACACAAAGCCGACGGAATCCGCCGAGCCGGTGGAGACCGTGGAGCAGGACGAGGCTGCCCCGGAGCAGGAGGAGGCGGTCGGCAGGGCGAAGCCCGCCGCCAAGCTCTCCGCCAGGAAGGACGTCGAGAAGGACGTCCAGAAGGACACGGCCTCCGTCTCGGACGAGACAGACGCGGACGCGGAGGAGGCGGACTCGGGCGCTGACGAGGTGGACCCGGGCGACGAGGATTCCGAGGCCGAGACGGCCGACGGGCCCGTCTTCGAGGCGTCCGACCGCCGCGCGAGGATCGTCGCCGACCGCAGGGGCGTACGGCTGAAGCTGGACGACCAGGAGTGCGAGTTCCGCTGGGACGAGATCGGCGCGATCGAGACGGAGTCGCCGCGCTTCGGCAAGCGGTTCACCGTGACGGTCCACACCCCCGACCGCCGCTGGTATCCGATCGAGATCGAGGCGAAGTCGAAGTCGGACCACAAGAAGTGGGAGACCGAGATCGACGAGGTCCTGGACGCGTACTTCGAGGACGGCGAGGAAAAGGACCCGGCCGAGTCCACGAAGGCTGACAGCCAGGCCGAGTCCGAGGACAGCGACGACTGAAGTGGCATGGGG
>NZ_AEJC01000269.1 GCF_000317595.1 Streptomyces ipomoeae 91-03
GGGGGAGGCGGAGGAGGCGCCGGCCAGACCCCCGACCCGGACCCCGACCCGGACCCCGGCCGCCGAGACGGCGGCGTGAACCGCCTCGCCACGGTGGGCGCCCCGTACACATCGGGGGGCCGCTGCCCTTCAGGCCGCGACGCATCAGGCCGCGATTCTCCCGGCCCCCGCGCAGACCCATCCCCCCGCAGCTCCTCCGGCAGCCGCAGATAAGGATTGGTGTCCGGGTTCGGCGGCCGATAGGGGGTGCCCGGCGTGTAGGGCCCCGCCGGAGAGGGCACCGACGAGGACGCCCCCGCGTAGGTCTCGCCGATCGCCGCACTCCCCGCCGCCCAGGTAGCCCCGGTAGCCCCCGAGTCCCCCCGCGCCAACGGCGCCACCCGCCTCCCAGCCGCCCCGGACGCGCACGCGAGCAACGCCCCGGCCGCCCCCGCCCCGGCCCCCCACAGCGCGCCCAGCACCAACGCCATCGCCGTCTGCCCGTGCAACTCGATCCCCGCGCCGAACGCGTCGATGCCGAACACGGCCAGCGAGGCGTCCACCGACACCTCCGTCGCCCGGACAAGCACCGGCAGTGCGACCGCCGTCGCGGCCCCGAGCCGAAGAGCGCAGCGCCCCGCGAACCGGAACGCGCCCCCGCCCCGTACATCCGCACCGGTCGCACCCCCGGCAGCGGCGGCACCCGACCCCCGTACAAACGGCGTACCGGAAGACGCGCCGGACGACGTGCCCGACGTACCGGAAGGCGCACCGGACCTCGTACCGGACCCGGACCCCGTACCGGTCGCCGTACCGAGAGGCGTACCGAGAGGCGTACGCACGGCGGTCAACACCCCCGCGTACAACATCGTCAGGGCCGCCGCGATCCCCAACAGCCAGATCCGGCCGTCCAGTTCGGCGAGGCGGCCGAGGGTGACGGGCTCGTCGGCGTCGATGCGGAGGAGTTCGTCGAGCGGGCCGGGCAGGAGGTCGGCGAGGGCGCCGGTGGCCTTGCCGTTCCAGGGGACGAAGAGGCCGATGGGGACGCCCAGCCAGACGCCGTTGGGGGCGCCGAGCAGGGCCGCGCCGGCGATCCGCCTGGGGTGGGGGTCGCCGATCGCCGCGTACGCCGCCGCCGCGAGCCCGGCGAGGACCGCCACGAGGAGCACGGTGACGACGGCGGACACGGCCGGCCGTACGACCCGGTGCACGGCGTCGAGGCCCCGCGGCAGGGGAGTGCGGCGCGAGGCCAGCAGGGCGATCAGCAGCACCCCCAGGCACCAGGCCAGGGCGCCGAGCAGGGTCGGCACGGTGTCGACGGTGAAGCCCACCTGGGCGTTCGCGTCCGCCAGGTCTCCGAGCCGGTCCGGCAGCAGTCCGCCGCCGATGTCCCCGACGCCGCCGAGCCCGGGGATCTCGATGCTGTCGAGGCCACCGCCGTCGGCAGTTCATCGAGGCCCAGTTCGCCGCCGTCGAGGGTGATGACCGCCTGCCCGGCCCAGGCCAGCCCGCCCATCAGCGCCACGAAGAGCACGACCACCGTGCCCGCGCGCGCGAGGAGTTCGAAGGGCGCTATCACAACTCCCGTGCCCCGCAGCGACCGTAGGAAGAACCAGGACATCAGGAGCGCGCCCACCAGGCTGACGCCCAGTGGCGCGATCTCGATGGCGGTCGTCGCCTCCGCTCCTTCCAGGCCAAAGACGGACACATCACCGGACGGTGCGACGGACCCGCCCGCCCCAAGCGCCACAACCGCCGCTGTCATCGGCCCGAGTTCGCCCGCCGAGTCGGCCTCCAGCAGATGCAGACCGAGCGCGGCCGTACCCGCCATTCCGATCAACGCCCAGCTCACGGCGGCGATCGCGGAGAACAGGACGTCCCCCCACGGCAAGCGCCTGCCACGACCGATGCCATGCCCACCGCCATGACCGATGGTCTGGTTGCTCATGGTCGGACCCCCGATCCGCATCGCGGCGTTGGACCGCTGATGTCCCCCTCGCGGGGGATTACCACTCTCCGGCCCGATTTCAACCCCGTCAACGGGACCGGCCAAAGCCCCCGTACGTACTCTTCACAAGGCCCGACTTTCGGTCAGGGGGCCGAGCCTGAAATAGTTCCCCCCGATGTTCGACATCCCTAGACTCCCTGTGATGGGGGTAACTCGGGGGACAACTCAGTGGGGCATGGAGTGCCGGAACTCGTACTGGAATTGAACGGACAAACCTGGACGCTCGATCCGTCCAGGGCATACACCCTCGGAAGAGATCCGCAGGGAGACATCGTGTTCGACGACGCCAGGGTGTCCTGGCGCCACGCCACGATCAGCTTCAGCGGCCGTAGTTGGGTGATCGAGGACCACGGCAGCACCAACGGCACGTTCGTACAGGGCCAGCGAATCCACCAGTTGGAGATCGGCCCCGGCTCGGCCGTGCACCTGGGCAACGCGACCGACGGCCCGAGAGTCAGCCTCTCCGGTGCGGCGGCTGCTGTCGCGCAGCCCCAGCAGCCGTACGCCGCCCAGGGCGCGAGCGCCGGATACGCCGCTCAGCAGGCCCCGCAGCAGCAGGTGCCGCAAGCGGGCTGGCAGCAGCCGCAGCAGGCCCAGGTCCCGCATCAGCAGGGCTATCCGCAGCAGGGCCCCGGTGGTGGCGCGGGGGCGCCGCCGGTCTACGGCGACCGCAGCCCGACCACGTTCCACCAGCTGGCCCTCGGCCGCGTGATGCGCATCGGTCGTGCCCTGGAGAACGACCTGGTCGTCTCCGACCTCCAGGTCTCCCGCAACCACGCCGAGTTCCACGCGACGCCCGACGGCCGCTTCGAGATCCGCGACCTCGGCTCCCACAACGGCACGTTCGTCAACGGTATGCCGATCGCCAAGGGCGGCACGGCACTCCTCGGCCCGAACGACATCGTCGGCGTCGGCCACTCGACGTTCCGCATCGTCGGCGACCGGCTCGAAGAGTTCGTCGACACCGGTGAGGTCTCCTTCTCCGCACGCCATCTGACGGTCACCGTCGACGGCGGCAAGCAGATCCTGAAGGACGTCTCCTTCGGCGTCCCGGAGAAGTCGCTCATCGCGGTCATCGGCCCGTCCGGCTCCGGCAAGTCCACCCTGCTGAAGGCGCTCACGGGCTACCGCCCCGCCAACCAGGGTGATGTCCTCTACGACAACCGGAACCTGTACAAGCAGTTCGCCGAGCTGCGCCAGCGCATCGGTCTGGTCCCGCAGGACGACATCCTGCACAAGGAGCTGACCGTCAAGAAGGCCCTCAAGTACGCGGCCAAGCTCCGCTTCCCGGCCGACACCACGGCCGCCGAGCGCGAGGCCCGTATCGACGAGGTGCTGCGCGAGCTGAAGCTGGACATCCACAAGGAGAAGAAGGTCACCTCCCTCTCCGGCGGCCAGCGCAAGCGTGTCTCCGTGGCCCTGGAGCTGCTGACCAAGCCCTCGCTGATCTTCCTGGACGAGCCGACCTCCGGCCTCGACCCGGGCATGGACCGCGACGTCATGCAGCTGCTGCGCGGCCTCGCCGACGACGGCCGTACGGTCCTGGTGGTCACCCACTCGGTGGCCGAGCTGGCGATCTGCGACAAGCTCCTCGTGATGGCCCCGGGCGGCTCGGTGGCGTACTTCGGTCCGCCCGAGGAGGCCCTGAACTTCTTCGGCTACGAGACCTGGGCCGATGTCTTCTCCGCCTTCGAGAACTACCGCGACTACGACTGGGCGGGCCGCTGGAAGGGCTCGCAGCACTACCAGATGTACGCCGCGGACATCGACGCCGTCGCCCCGCAGTCGGTGCACATGCCGCCGCCGCAGTCGATGCGCCCGCCGAAGCCACAGGGCTGGTTCTCGCAGCTGGGCACCCTCGTCCGGCGCTACCTCGCGGTCATCGTCTCCGACAAGGGCTTCCTGGCGCTGACGGTGATCCTGCCGGCCGTGCTCGGCGCGGTCAGCCTGCTCATCGACCCGGACAAGGACCTGCTGGTCAGGAAGCTGAACCCGGCGACGGGCATGCCCATCCCCAACGGCACGGCCACCACGGTGCTGCTGATCCTCGCGGTCGGCGCCTGCTTCGCGGGCGCCGCCAACTCCGTACGTGAGCTGATCAAGGAACGGGTGATCTACGAGCGCGAACGGGCGACCGGCCTGTCGCGTTCGGCGTACCTGATGTCCAAGGTGATCGTCCTCGGCACGGTCACCGTGCTGCAGGGCGCCATGGTCGGCGCGATCGGCTTCTCCAGCCGGACCATCCCCGACGAGGCCCTGATCTTCGGCGACGGCAAGGTCGCCGTCATGCTCGAACTCTCCATCCCGATCATGGGGCTCGGCTTCACCTCGATGATGTTCGGCCTGGTCATCTCCTCGCTGGTGAAGACCGCCGAGAAGACCATGCCGCTGCTGGTGATGTTCGCGATCATCCAGGTCGTCTTCACCGGCTGCCTGTTCGCCCTGCACGGCAGCCCCGGCGTCAACGAGTTCTCGTACCTGATGCCGTCGCGCTGGGCCGTCGCCGCCGCGGGCGCCACGCTGGACTTCAACAACATCAGCCCGCCCAAGGAGAGGGGCGACACCGACCCGCTGTGGGACCACACGGCCGGCGTCTACAGCTTCGACATGATCGCCCTCGTTCTGCTCGGCGTGGTCTGCGGTTTCCTCGTGGCCCGCTTCCTGCGCCGCCACGAGCCCGAGGTCATGCGCAAGTAACCTCCACCGGCACACGCGAAGGG
>NZ_AEJC01000270.1 GCF_000317595.1 Streptomyces ipomoeae 91-03
CGCACTCGCCAAGGAACCCCACTCCCCGAGCCGGTGGGCCCTTCAGCCCACCTCCCCCACATCACGAAGGCTCAACGCCAGCTCGTTGCCCGCGGTGAAGTACGGCTTCACCCGCGTCCGCCCCCGCTCGAAGTGCTCGAACTCCTGCGCGGGCACAAGATCCGTCTTCTTCCGCTCCACCACATCGCCACCGATCCGCCCCACCGCGACGGCCTCCGCTCCCGCCGTGGGCACCACCCGCAGGTCCCACAGATCGTGCTCGACGCTCCGCCGTGCCATGGCCTCGGCGTACGGAATGGTGAACCGCGCGCCCCGCTCGCCCTCGGAGCGAACCGGCACGGAGAAGTCGTACGCCGAGTCGGTCCGTGACACCGCGCGTACCACGGCGTCCTCCCCCAGCGGAGCGACGGCGTACAGCGTGGCGGTGACAGTCACCGTCCCGGCCCCCACCTCGACCGTGTCGACCTCGGCGTAGGCGGGTCGCAGCCATGTCCGCAGCGCGAGGAACCCGTCGACGGTCGGGTACGGGATCCACGCGCTGACGCCCCGCCGGTCGACGGCCGGCGCCCGTCCGACCAGCTCGGCCTGTTCCACCAGCCGTACGGTGAGCCGTACCCGCTTGTTGGTGCCGCGCGGTGCGACGTAGCAGTCCCAGCGGCCTTCGGGGAGGGTGTGCTCGGCGCGGCGGAGGGTGGCGTGGGCCCGGGTGTCGGGGGCGTCGGGGGTCGGCAGTACCGGGACGCGGACCTCGCGTTTGGCGGGGTCGTGGCGCAGGCGGGCGATGAAGTCGAGGGGGCCGGAGGGCAGCTCGGCCGGGTCGAGGAGGACGGTGACGCCGCCGTCGGCGGTCGCGCGGGCGTGCGCGGTCGGGACGGGAGCGGTGTCGTCGGCGGTGGCGGGGGCCGTCGCGGGGCGTTTGCGGCCGGCGGCGCGGGTGAGTCTGGTGAGGAGGGCCGCGCTGTCCCATCTGCGGCGCCGGGACGACTTGGACAGCTGCGCGAAGAGGGCTTCGTAGCGGCGGGCGATGGCGGCGGGGGCGTAGCTGTCGGCCTTCTTCAGGGCCCCGGCGCCGAGCCGTGCGCGCATTTCGTCGTCGGCGATGATCCGCTTCAGCGCGGCGGCGTAGGCGTCGACGTCTCCGTCGAGCGGTACGAGCAGTCCGTCCTCGCCGTGGGTGATGATCTCGCCGGGGCCGTGCGGGCAGTCGGTCGCGACGACCGGGACGCCGCAGTGCATGGCCTCGACGATGGTCATGCCGAAGGACTCCATGTCGGAGGAGACGGCCGCGACGGCGCCCTTGGCCCACTCGGTCTCGATCGGGGAGACGGCGCCCATGAGGAACGCCCGGTCGTGCAGCCCGAGCCGGTCGATCTGCTCCCGCAGGTTCTCCTTCTGCGGGCCGCGTCCGTAGATCCGCAGGGTCCAGCCGGGGTGTTCCACGGCCACCTTGGCGAAGGCGTCCACGAGCCGGTCGTAGCGCTTGATGGGGATGAGCCGGCCGGCGGCGACGATGACCCGGGAGTCCAGGGAGGACCGTTCGACGGCGGGCGTCTGGACGCCGTTGGGGACGCACACGATGGTCGTGGAGACGTCGGGCAGGGCGGCGCGGTACTGGGCGGCGTCGGCCTCGGAGACGGTGACGTAGGCGTCGAGGCCGGCGATGGCGTTGTTCTGGTTGGTGCGCAGCGGTTCCCGGTACTGGTCGAGGCTGAGGTGCTCCTGACCGATGCGGAGGTAGCCGCGGCGGCCGTCGCGGGCGAGGTAGCCGTTGAGGTCCGGTCGGGTGGCGATGACGACGTCGGCGTCGGTACGGGCGAGGAAGGCGCCGATGCGTTCGTCCTGCAGGGCGGTGTAGTCCATGTTCCCGGTGGCCCCGCTGTAGGGGAACATCGTGCCGGGCAGCTTCGTGAGCGGGTGGTCGCCGTCGTAGCCGGGGCTGTCCTCGCGCATCTCGATCAGCGGTGTCAGGCGTACCCGCGGGTCGAACGGGAGCGCGGGTACGTCCCGGGAGCGGTGGACGGTGACGACCTCGACGTCGTGCCGCTCGGCGAAGGCCGCCGAGAGGTTCGCCGTCGAGCGGATGGTCCCGCCGATGCCGTAGGCGTTGTTGATCAGGAATGCGATCTTCACGTGTGTTTCCCCCTGGAGACCGCCCGGTGCCGGGCGGCATCGCACCCGCGCCCCCTGTCGGTTCGGTCGGGGCTGTGTGCGGGCACGGCGATATGCATGGTCGGCAATGAAGGATGAGTAAATGAATGAACGAATGAATGGGCGCAGCAGGAATCGACCGACCGGGAAAGACGGGAGGATATGCATGGGCGCGCATTCCCTCACGCACGGCTCGTCACGATTACGCACACGCATTGCACATCACGCATGGCACATCGCGCATGGCGCATCACGCACGGCGTGAAGCCCGGTCGAACGCCGGAAATCCTAAGTGACGCGCATCACAAATCCCGCCAAGCGCGCCGGGTGGCTCAACAGATGCTCACTGATCCGAATCCCCCCTGGTCACAGCCCCTCCCCCGCTTCCCCGGCCCGAACACCGAAGCCAACAAAAAGTGAACAGAGAATATAGCCCTCACATAGGAAAGCCAAAGAACAATATCAGCCACACCGGCACCAGAGGCATCACCGGCATGGAAGCAGAGGCAGGGCAACTGCGGCCGTGAGCCGGAGTAAGCAGCTCCGTTTTCGGCTACGCCTTTTCGAGCGGAGCGGACCGCAGTGGCGTGGTCTGCAGGACCTCCGTCGCCATCCGTGCCGCCGGTTCGGCCGTACGCTCCGCGATCCGGCGGAACGTCTCCTGGGCCTGCCGTGCCGGCCACTGGGCGGGCAGATGCCGTACCGGCAGCCGGGGGTCGGTGCGGATGATGCGCAGCCATTCGGCGACCAGCCGCAGCCGGGTGGCCATCGGGTCGGCGGAGGCGAGGTCCGCGGCGCTCCAGCGCCGGTCGAAGGCGACGTACCGGGCGGCGAGGGTCTCCAGGTCCCAGCTCTCCCTGATCATCAGCCCGATGTCGGTGAACTCGTCGGCGCGCGCGTGGAAGACCTTCACATGGGCGTCGAGCCCCAGCTCGGAGACGATCTCGCGTACGTCCGCCCGCCCCGGCGCGATCCAGAGCCCGCTGTACAGCGCCCCGAATCCGGACCAGGTGAGCCGGGAGCGCAGATCGTGCCGCTGGCGCTGCCAGGACTCGGGGAGCGAGAAGCCGAGGAGGGTCCAGGTGCCGTCCCAGCCCTCGTTGACGGCGCCGTCGCGCCAGATGCGCTGTCCGCCGTCGCGCAGGATGTCGCGGGCGTGCGGGGTGAGACCGAAGAACATCTTCCGCCCCTCGCGCTGCCGCCGCAGCAGCCCCCGGTTCACCATCCGGGTCAGCGTCGACCGCACCGCCTGTTCCCCGGTGCCGACCCGCCCGAGCACATCGATGATGCTCCCCGAGTAGACCCCGAGATCCCCCTCGCCCCGGTCCAGCACATGGTTGCCGAAGAACGCGAGCACGAGCGACTGCGGCCGCGACTGCGGCACTCCGACGACGCCGACGTCCAGGATCTCGTCCTCCACAGCGGCCAAGAGTACGGCGGGACAGTCCTCGTACGACCGGGGCGGCCCGGCCCGGCCCGGACGCCGAGCAACACCGCGAAGGTAGGCGCACAACTATCGACCGTCAACATTCTGCACAACATAAACACCGTCCGCGCCCCCTCAGACCGGCTCCAGGAACTCCAGTCGATTGCCCACCGGATCCTCGGAGCAGAAGCGTCGGCACCCCGGAAGGTCGTCATCCCAGGTCACCGGCGCCCCGGACCCTGCAGGACGAGCCGCGCACCCCTCGATGCCACTCACCCGCACCCCGGGATGGGCCTTCTTCGGCGGCACACCGTCCCCATCAGCGCCTCCGGCGGGGGCTTCCTCCACCCCAGGTGCGGCACGGCCTCCCCCGCCCGGAACCGGCAACCGCCCCGCGCGGCGAGCACCGGCGGCTTCGCGATCTCGACCATCCCGAGGACGTCGACGCAGTACGCCCGCAGCCGCTCCTCCGCCCCCGGCGGCGCGGCGAGCAGCACATGATCGACCGCGACGATCACCGACCCCCGGCCCCCTCCGGCTTGCGCGCGACGACGAAGACGCGCCGGAACGGGAACGGCGTTCCGTGCGCGGTCGCCGGATAGGCCGCGCGGAGCGCCTTCCGATACTCGGCCACGAACGGCTCGGCGTCCGGGCCGAGTTCGGTGAGGATCGGGCGCAGTCCCGTCCCTTTCACCCAGTCGAGCACCGGGTCCTCGCCCTGGAGGAGATGCACGTACGTCGTCTCCCAGGCGTCGACCTCGCAGCCGAGGTCGGCGAGCGCGGTCAGATAGTCGACGGGTGCGTGGACGGCGTCGTCGTGCCGAAGGGTCTCACCGAGCCGCCCCCGCCACCGTGGCGACCGCGCGAGCTCCCGCATGAGGAGATGGCTGGGCGAGTCGAAGTTGCCGGGCACCTGGAACGCGAACGAGCCGCCGGCGGCCAGCCCGTCCACCCACGCCGGGAACCGGTCGAGGTGGCCGGGAACCCACTGCAGCGTGGCGTTGCTGACGATCAGGTCGTACGAGCCCTCGGGCGCCCATGTACGGACGTCGGCGTACGAGAAGTCCAGGCGTCCACCGCCCGGCGTGGGCCCCTCGTGCTCCGTGTGGGCCTTGTCGAGCATCTCGGGCGAGTTGTCGTACCCGGTGATGTGCGCGGTGGGCCAGCGGTCGGCGAGGAGCCGGGTGACGTTGCCCGGGCCGCAGCCGAGGTCGACGATGCGGGGCGTCTTCGACGGCGGTTCCGGGATGCGGGCGAGGAGGTCGGCGAAGGGGCGGGCGCGGTGGCCGGC
The DNA here is from genome assembly GCF_000317595.1 of Streptomyces ipomoeae 91-03. Lineage (GTDB taxonomy): Bacteria > Actinomycetota > Actinomycetes > Streptomycetales > Streptomycetaceae > Streptomyces > Streptomyces ipomoeae. The sequence goes on from NZ_AEJC01000270.1 coordinate 4,866, forward strand.
GTGGCGGAGGTACTGGGCGGGATCCCAGCTGGGAGTCGTCATGGCACCACTTTCCCCGGGCATTCATCTCGACGTCAAGAGACTTGACATCAAGAGACTTCACGTCGACACAACCACTACACTGATCGTCATGGAGGACGAGGTCGATCGGCTGGTCGCAGCGTGGCGCCGGGAGCGCCCCGACCTCGACGTGGAGCCGCTGGAAGTACTCAGCCGGGTGAGCAGACTGGCCCGGCATCTGGACCGTGCCCGCAGGCTGGCGTTCGCCGAGCATCAGCTGGAGCCGTGGGAGTTCGACGTCCTGACCGCGCTGAGACGCGCCGGGACCCCGTACCAGCTCTCCCCGGGTCAGCTACTCACCCAGACGCTGGTGACCTCGGGCACGATGACGAACCGTATCGACCGGCTGACGAAGAAGGGCCTGGTCGAGCGTCTGCCCGATCCGTCGGACCGCCGAGGCGTGCTGGTACGGCTGACGGAGGAGGGCCGGGACCGGGCGGACCAGGCGCTCGCCGGGCTCCTCGACCAGGAGCGGGCGATCCTGGGCGAGCTGTCGCACGCCCAGCGAGGTGAACTGGCGGGCCTGCTACGCCAGTTGACCGCCCCGTTCGACAACATCCCCGGCTAGGTCGACGGGCCCTACACCGGCGCGGCGGGCGAGCGCGACGGCGGCGAGGGTGGAGTGCACACCGAGCTTCCCGAGGACGTTCTGCATATGGGTGCGGACGGTGTGCGGGGAGAGGAACAGGCGCTCGGCGACGGCTTTGCGCCCCAGCCCTGCCACCATGCATCGAAGCACTTCCCGCTCACGCGGGGTGAGGGATTCCACGAGCCGCTCGCTCTCCGTGCGGTGCTTGCGGGCTGCGGTCAACTCCCTCAGCACGCCGGTGAGAAGCGCGGGCGGCAGATGCGTCTCGTCCCGCAGCACCCCACGGATGACGGTGAGCAGGCGGGACAGCGAGCAGTCCTTGGCGACCCACCCGGACGCTCCGGCCTGCAACGCGAGGGCGGCCCGGCGCGGATCGTCCTTCTCGGCGAGTACGACGGTCCGTACGCTCGGCTGCCCCGAGCGCACTCCGGCGACGAGCGATATGCCGTCGACGAGTCCGTCGTCGCCGCCGTCCTGCCCGGGGCCGGAGCCGTATCCGTGGCCGTGGCCGCCGGGCCCGGGGCCGTGGCCGTGACCGCCCTGCCCGTGACCGGCCCCTGTCCCGGGCACTGCGGCCACGGGCGTAGGAGGCGTGGGTGTGGGAGGCGTGGGCGTGGGTACGGTGGTCGGGCGCACGCCGGGGGCTTGGGCCCCCAGGTCGGCGTCGATCAGAAGCACGTCGAACTTCCGCCCCTCCGTCGCCGCGCGTTCGAGGCAGCGCAGCGCGGCGGGGCCACTGCCGGCCGCGGACACGTCGACGTCGGGCTCGGCGGCGAGGGCCGCGGCGAGCGACTCGGCGAAGATGCGGTGGTCGTCGACGACCAGGACTCGGATGCGAACCACTGAAACCCCCACTGGTCGGGGGACGGCCGGCGCGGATACGACGCCCGGAGTGTTCCCCGGTTTACACCTGGGACGGGGCCGCGTCCACACGGCCGCCGCCGTGCTGAACCGCTACCCCCACTTCGGGCGTCGTACCCGACTTGTCTCGCCCCCTGATCAGCACCGGCCCCACCGGTGCTGTTCATCAGGGTAAGGCCGGGGGGCACGAGCGGAAGGTAATTCGCAGAACTGATTGGCCAGCACGTTTATGGTGTGCCACATGTTTCGTATTGAGACAGAAGTCGACAGAGAACGAAGCCAATTGCTGCGTTCCCGGCTCCGCGCCACCAACACCGCGGCCTCCCCCACGCTACGGGCCCTGCGCGGGACCCCCGGTGAACGCGAACTCCCCCTCCACGTCTGGGCGATGGACGCGGCGGGCGAACTGGCCGGCGGCCTGGTGGGCCACACCTGGACGACCTGGCTCCACGTGACGTACCTCTGGGTCGACGAACCCCACCGGGGAGCGGGCCTGGGGTCACGGTTGCTGTCAGAGGCGGAACACCTGGCCACCACCCGAGGCTGCCAGTCCTCCCGCCTGGAAACCTGGGACTTCCAGGCCCCCGAGTTCTACAAGAAGCTGGGCTACGAGGTGGTGTGCGCGATCCCGGACTACCCACCGGGGATCACGGAGTACACGCTGACGAAGCGGTTGGGGTGAGGCGGACACGGTTGAGGGGATCCAGGTGGACGGCGGCAAGGCCCACGGGGTCGTCCTTGAGGAACCGCACGGCCGCGTCCGTGACGCCCGGCTCCCAGATGATGCGGTAGGTCACGGTCGCAGCCCCAGCGTCCGTCCGACTTCGTCGTGCGGGATGCCCTCTTCGAGCGTGTTCTCGGCCTTGCGCCGCTGGTAGTCGGCGAGAGCGAGGGCGTCTTCGAGATCCTCTATCACCTGAGGTGAGACGAGAAGGGCGGCCACATGTCCGTGGTCGGTGAGAGCGATGGTCTCGCGACCGTGGGCCGCACGGCGGACGAGGTCACCGAGCTGGGAGCGGGCCGCACTGACCGCGATCTCAGTCATGGACCGACCATTCCACAAGATGCACCTTGTGGACAGTTCATTCCCCCGACAGCCGCCCCACCAGCGCGGCAGGTCAAGGCGAGCTCCCCGAGCCAGATGAGCGCTCGCCGCGCCCCGAGCGGGGCAAGCCGTTCACAGCGTTCCCCGGAGACTCGACGACAAGCTCGGCCCAGACCGTCAGTCCGTTGCCCATCCGTCGTCGCCCCCACCGAGCGGCCAAGGCCTCAGTGATCAACAGGCCACGCCCTCGTTCCTCTTCATGTCCTGGCATCCGAGGCAGCGGCATCGTTGCCGCGGCCTCCCGGCCTGGACCTGCATCGGTGACGCTGACGATGGCCACCGCGGCGGCGAGTACGAGAGTGACAGTGATGAGGTCACTGTCACTGTGCTCCAAGGCGTTGGCCGCCAGCTCGCCGACGACGGTCTCCAGACCGTCCACGGCATCCGGCGTCAGCCCCCACGACCGAGCCATGTCGCGCACGTAGCGGCGAGCAGCACTCGCGGAAGCAAGATCCGTGCCGGGCAATGAGAGAAGACCGAACGTCCAGCGTTCGACGGGCCTCATACACGGAGAAGTCTCGCGCTCTGCCTCCGCCTCCGCCTCCGCCTCCGACGACGACAACTGCTCGCCAGGCGGAGGCTCTTGCCTTGATGCTTCGCAACGAGTGTCACCCGACCGGGTGATGAGCAACGCGCTCGCAAGCGCGTCAGCCAACCGGAGGGCCGGAAAGCCGAGTTCCGCGCCCTCAGACTCCGTCCCCTGCGCGCCGAAGTCGTCTCGCGCACGGCTCGACAACCTGTCCGCGAGCCTGGGCTTCTCGTTCTCGATCCGATCAGCGAGCCGAGAGACGGGCCCGTCGCCGCCCGTGAGAAGCAGGCAAGGCCCGCCGCGCGCTCCCGTCCAGGGCAGAAGCCTTACCTGGGTCTCGCCCCCGTCGCCGGTCACACCGCCTCCAACCAGGCGTGGATGTCGCGGTTGTCGAGGTCCACTCCATACGTCGCACACCACAGGGTGTCGCGACGCAGCCGCTGAATCCGGGCCTTCTCCTCGCGCTCGTGAGCCGCGAGGTAGGGGCGGACGAGGCGGGTGGAGGCGCCGTCGATGGGCTCGTACCAGGGTTGGACGGTGGGGGCGATGAGAGGCCGGTGAACAGGATGCGGCGGCGACGGTGGAGAGGGTGACGGTAGCCGCCCGATGCGATGACGACCGGCCGGTGCGATGAACGCCCTTGCCCAGTCCATGAGTCGCCTGATCCAGAGATGCATGTCGGCTCCTTCGGCATGGTGGTACAGCAGCCCGCAAACGAACGGACGCAAGCACTCGGTGTACCCATCGAGAACCGTGCCATTGAATTTCAACTATCGATAGTTACATGCAAGGATCTACCTCGATCCAGTGAACCGCGCAGAGATGTAGACGCAGCGCTGCGTACGCTCTGCGCCTATTGGCTCCGGGGGCAGGCAAGCCCATACCGACAACGGCCGAGCAGGAGAAGACACTGTGACCGTACGAGGATCAGCAGGCCCCGCCGGCCGCATGCAGATCGCCCGCGCACTCAAGGCACTTCGCGCCAGGGTGAACCTCACGCAGTCCGAGGTCGCCAAGCGCGCAGGCGTATCCGTTGGAACCGTCAACCGGTACGAGACATGGCAGGACCGCGCCAAGTTGCGAGTACCCACGATGCGGGCACTTGCCGACTCCTGCGACGCCACAGCCGAAGAACGGGACACATTGGTCGAACTCGTTCGGAACCTGGACGACGGCTGGTGGATGGACCACCCAGCCGTGCCAGAGGTCATGGATCCACTGATGTCCTTCGAAGACGTTGCCACGTATGAACATGTCTTCGCGAACGCACTGGTACCCGGACTACTCCAGACCCCGCGCTACGCGCTCGCACTGCACGAGGCACAGGACGTCCGCACTGAAGCGGACGTGATCGCGAGCAAAGTGGACGCCCGCATCAAACGCCAAGCCATCCTGGAACGTTCACCCGCACTGCACCTCTGGGTGGTCCTCGACGACGCGGTGCTCCGGCGGCTCGTCGGCGGCACGGAGGTGATGGTCGAACAGATCGACCACCTCCATGCCATGGCTCAACGCCCCAATGTGGATATCCAGGTACTCCGTTTCACGACGGGCGCCCACGCGGCCGGCTCCGGCGGCCACTTCCTCGTCCTCGGACGGGACAGCGAGGACGACCCGCTCAGCAGCATGAACGTCGTCTACCTCGAACTCCACAAACGGGGCCTCTACCTCGACACCCCTACCGAGGTACAGAGCTACAAACTCATGTTTGACTACTTGCGTTCACAAGCGGCCGACACGTCGGCCAGCCTTGAGCTACTGGCCGCAGCACGAGAGGAGTTCACCAGATGAGCGAGGCACCAACCGCCGCCCAGCTCGCGACAGCAGGCTGGCTCAGGAGCAGCTACAGCGCAGTGAACAATGAGTGCGTCGAAGTGGCATACGCACCACCACTGGTCAGGATACGTGACTCCAAGTCGCTGCTCCAAGGCTCACTTGCTATAGGCACCAGCGCCTTCCACCTATTTGTCAGCAACGTGAAGAATAACCCTTACACCCGCCCCCAACGATGAGCCATAAGGGGCCTACTTGACGTCATTGGCACTCACTCGAGCGCCCAACAGCCTTCGCATATGCCGTGATGAACTTCTTCATGGAAGGCTCGTCTTCCATGTCCCTTGTATAAATCTGCACCGCAGCATACAAGAATTTTTCAGGATAATCTGCCCTTGCGCAGGATTCTACCCACCCAACTCCACCATTGGCCGAATTAAGATAGGTGTCCCCCTCTCCCAACCGAGCCGACTCCAGCTGGGGATAGGCCCTGGCAACATCGACGATACTATCTCCTTGATCCCACCACTCCTGACTTGCAATCAGCGCCAACTTGCCGTCGACAGTTACCTGGCAGCGCTTTATGCCGAGTGCCGGACTCTTCTCCTTTACGTCGATCTCCTTCCCTGCCGGAAGGAATTCTGATAGCAGATCCTGGTCCACCGAAACACCACAAAGGGCCCCGGGAACAGACTATTCCTTTTTCTCTGCAGACTCACCGCAGGCGACGATACACCCCAGGGCCACAAGCATGACTGTTGCCACCCTAATTCGTCGGGAAAACATCTATAGGTCCTCTCGTTCAATTCGGACGACGAGAGGCGACGGAACACGATATACAGGGCCGCCTCTGGCATGCCAATGAAATCGGCGGCGGAGCGTCAGATAGCAGTCACAAGCTCAGGAGAATTCACCGGCATTAACGAGTGTATCGAGATCGCCAACCTCGGAGCTCGGGCCCGTATATAAGACTCGAAGGTTGCATGCGGGGACACCATTACTATCTCTGCAGCTTCCTTCGCCATATTCGTGAAGGGGCTCACAGAAAGCCGAACCACACAACTAGATCTGCAATTCCGTACGGCGGCGACTACATCATTGACATGCGCCCGAACGCTCAACGGCCTTGGTGTATGCCATAATGAGGCTTTTCATGGACGATTTGTCTTCCATGCCGGTCGCATACACCTGCACCACGGTGTACAAGACACGCTCAGAGCGAGCTGATCTGTTACAGAACTTTACTCGCCCCACCCCGCCAGTATCTGAGTAGACGTAGGTACCGTTATCTGTGGAATCAGTCGAGTCAATCCGGGAATGAGTACCCGCTACATAGTTGATACTTTCCCCCCGCTCTCGCCACTCCTTACTCATTACCAGTGCCACTTTTCCATCGATGTTCACCTGGCAGCGATTCCTGCTCGGCACCGGCTTCTTTTCCTTGACATCAATCCTCTTTCCCGATGGAAGGAATTTAGAGATGAGGTCACGATCTACAGAGATTCCACACAGTGCCTCGGGTACCGCATATTCCCTCTCCTCCACCGAACGCGAGCAGGCGACGAGAGCACCGAACAGCGCAAGCACCATCGATATTCCCATAAATCGTCGAGCCGACAATCGCAAATCCTCTCTCGTGCGATTTAGATAAATAAGGATGACAAGAGATCCAGAGCCAAATATCCAGGCAATCTATACTAGATCTCAGTCAAGAGCTCAGGGCCTACCTGGCGCATATAGATTCCAGCCTCCGCGAATCCCTTGCCAGATGCGTCCTCTGCCCAACTGGCCACGTCACCTGGGTATGCGAGGCCGTGAGCTCTTGCAGCTTCTGATGCGGCCCTTCGCGTGTATTTCATGTTGCCGTCCTGGCCATCTTCCCAGTTTTCTCCCATCTTAGGACCTGCATCGTCCTTGGCGGTCCCTTCTATATCCTTAAAAATTTGCTCCAACACCATGCTGGTCACAGTTCCGGCGGCGCCTCCGACTCCCGCTCCGACCGCAGGAGTGGCAATGAAGGAGGTGCCGATTCCGATTCCAGTTCCAACATAGCCCGACACGAAATTCTTGAACTGGGTAACCGCGTGGTCGTATTCTTCATCCGATGCAGATGCTGCGGCCGCGACAGCTTCGTTACGCCCCATGGACAAAGTTCCGGACACCTCGCCCGACTGATTGGCGATGGCCCGAACCGTGAGTTCCAGATCATGGTGCGGGCGCTGGCTCTCCGGAAGGTTCGGGTTCAGGTGATAGTCCATCAGACTGGCCATGTAGCTCTTTTGCCCAACCTCAACTGCCGCGTACCCTTCCGGATTCTGGCCGATAGCGAAAAGGAACCGAGAGACGTCACGGTGATCCATTTCAGCAGACGAACCGGCGACGGGGTATAGGTTCTGGATTCGTTCCCACGCCTGCTTCCCGTCCCAGTCTCCCCTGTCCGGATGCGGATCCACGTCGGATGCCGCACGATTGATATCGGGAAGATACTCAGAGGCGATCTGGCCCATACTATCCGACATATAGTTATTCCCGGTCAGGCGCGAATTATCCTCCGAGATCGAGGACACAATTCTTTCGAACAGTTTGGCCTGGCCTTCGTTGTGGGCTGGTGTGTCCGCCGTCGGTAGCTCACCGGCAGGATGTCCTGTGGTTGCCGCCTCCAGGGCCAATGCCAAGTTGTTGCGGCCGGCGATACTGTCCTCACCCTCGGAGTCCAGTTCCTGGGGCCAGTCGCGCTCCTCGAAGAGGTAGTCGAAGTTGGTGAGGGTCCTCTTGGCCTCCTTGCCATCCTTCTGCTCGGTGAAGTCGTGGTCCTCGTCCTTCGTCACGAAGGTGTCGTTGAAGAACTGAGTCGCTGCGTCCGGGTTGTTGGACAGAGCCTTCAGATACCCGGTCATCGGGTCCCAGCCGGAATCGGTTCCGGTGTGGTTGAGCAACGGATCCATGCCTGTGCGCTGCCAGGCGCCGTGTCTACCGTTGCTGGTGAACTTCTTCTCGGTCTCGATGAGTTTGTCGCCGTAACTATTGAGGAACCTGTCGTCGAAGTCGCCCCACCGCATGAGGTTACTCATGACCTGGCCGCCGAGGGGGAACCCGCCGTCGCGGCCGACTGGTTTATCGACCAGGCCGACCATCGTGTTCTTCCACTCGGTCATACCGGCCGTGTCGCTCTGGCTCGCGTTGGCGAGCGTGAGGCTGAGGTTCTTCTGCAGATCGTCGAACTGATCCGACCGCCCGATACGCAAATCCCTGGGGCCGTTCGGGTCGTTGACGCCGGTCCAGAAGTCCAGTGTTCCCCGGGGCCCGAGACTCGTCGCGAACTCCGTGGCGAACAGGTCGTCGTTCGCGTATTTCTTGAGCCCGTGGTTGAGCCTGTCGAATTCCTTCTCCGTGAGGTCTTCCGGGCTCTTCTTCGCCAACTTGGCGAGTTCGTCGGCCTGCTTGAGGGCATCTGCCGCAGAGTCCCGGTTCTTGTAGCTCGCGTCCGAGAAGCCGAGCTCGGTCTGGTCCACGAGCGCTTTGAGAACCCTGCTGGCGGAGCTGTCGCTCTGCGTCGCATCATCAAGGATCTTCTGCACCTCGTCGCGCAGCGCGGTTACATCGTTCGCGTCGTGCTCGGGAACCGTTGTTCCCTTGGCGGCGTGGTCGGGGTGGATGTTCATCGTCACAGTGAAGCCTCCACCCGCAGTGGAAGTGACCGTCAGATTCTTCTTCAGACCCCGGTCGATGGCGGCCTGAAGCTTCTCCTGGTACCTCTTCAGCTCTCCGCGCGTGTCCCTGAGGATGTTCCGGATGGACTCGGCCTGCGTATACGCGTCCTCGAACTCACCGGCCGTCTTCCCGACGAACTCCTTGGAGACCGTGGCGTTCTCACCGGTCCAGTTGGCCTTGTTCGCTGCGCCCCTGAGACCCTTGTCGGCCGACTCCTTCAGGTCCGCCAGATCACGGACCATGGTCGACCAGTCCTCGATGGCGTCGTCAAGGAGTTTGAAGTTGGCGAAGCGAAGCGCGTCGAGATCCATCAGTCGTCCTTCTTACCGTGCTTACTTGCTTCGCCGTACACCGGATTCTTCGGGCCAGGCTGTCCAACTCGCTCGTCGAAGCCGGCGTCAAGGGTGTCGATACTGCTCAGCTTCCTGCCGATGTAGTGATCATCGCCCGAGTGAATCTTCTTCGACACGGTCATGTGGTTCGAGATATGGGCGCACGCGTCCCGGAGTGAGGTCAATTGCTCCTCCCAACGAGTCGACACATGCTGAAGCCCGCCGCCCAGCGCGAAACCCTGCTTCGAGAGGTCACCTGCGGCCTTGTCACTGCTGGACAAGGCGCTGCGACCTTTGTCCCACAGCTTCCCGTGGAGATCGAAGGCGTGCTCACCGATCTTCGCCAGGTCACCTTGGCTCACCTTCAGGTCCCCGTACTTGCCGGAGCTCGAACCGCTGGACAACCCGCCGTTCGCCTCCAACTGGTTCAGCCGCATCCCCGCCGACTGCCGCTCCGCCTGGGACTTCAGCTGCTCCCACTCGTCCCACGCCATGCTCGATGTCCTCCCGTTTCCCGTCGCACCTCAGCCCGACGAATTGATGCATGCGGTCGCAACGCTGCCGTGGTTCAGGGGCACGGTAGCGCTCCTTCATCACACACCCCATTCGCACTTGCAACCACTGGGCTGGATATCTACGGTCAGCGGCGATCGGGCCTCGGTCAGGAGGGGTACCCCTGCCCCGTATGGATGGAGGGGGGTACGGTGCCGACCGGTCTTCGCTTTGCACAATCATCGTACTCGCCGACACCATCGCCCGCGCCACCATCGCACGGAGAACGCAGGCGCCTTGGGCCAGGAGGGACGTAGTCGTCCGCAGTATGGGAGGAGGTAGGGAGAGACGAGATCAGCGGTACCGGGAACCGGAGTTATCCCGGCGAGGGCATGTACGTGGCTATCGGGAGCAGTGCCACAGCGTTCGCAATACGGCGTTTGCGGATGATGACGAAGGCTGCAGCTGCTCCCCTCGGAAGGGTGACTGCCGCGCCAGCCAGCACGATCCGCAGAAGAATGCCGGTCATCGGAGGCGGAGGCCGTCGCCGCGTCGCTTCTTATCCCACCCAGGTAATAGGGGATCTCGAAGACCGACGCCGCCGACTTCCCGGCAAACGATGAGAGCGCCGACACGCCATGACCGGTGAGAGTAACGATCTCGCGACTGCGGGCCGCACAGCGGACAAGGTCACCGAACTGGGAGCAGACTGCGCTGATCGCGATCTCAGTCATGCGCCGGTCAGTCCACAAGGTGCATCTCGTGGGCTGACCATTCACCTACTCCCTCGACGACAACACCGGAGCGGAGATAGCGGGTCACCACCTGAACAGCACTCCGCGCCAGGTCCATCCCGCGCTCAGGACCGTCTTCAGAAGGGGCATCCTCATGTCCCGCGTGTCGAAGCGGAACGTCTCGACCTTGCGCCGGCGGCCATCGGCCCCCCGCTCATACTCCCACTGCCGGTACACCGTGGTCATCTGCCCCCGGCCGTACCGGCCACCGGAGTGGTCAGGCGACGAGGCCTCCCACCGCTCCGTCAGGGTGCGCACCTCGCGGTTCTTCGGGTCCAAACGCATCCGGGTCTTGAGGGTGACACCCACCTCCTTGATGCGGCGCTCCGCCACCAGGTCGGCCTTCTCCGCAGGGAGGGCGTTGCGTACGCGGAACGGCGTTTCTGCCCCGTTCAGCGCGAGCAACGCCGATCGGACCTCCGCGGCGGACAGCGGTACGACACCACTGTCCGGGTACTCAGTGCCCGTGAACTTGTCCCAAAAGCGCCCCACCGCTACTCCTCCGCTCCGACACCTGGACGCACCGTGCGCACAAGGTGCTGGAAAGCTCCCACGACGGCATCGTGCTGAGCCGCCGTTGCGGTCAGCGCCAGCCGGATCACTGCGCGCTTGTGCGAGTCCTCGATGTCCGATATGGACAGGTACACCCGGGACTGGACAAGTGCACGGCGCATGTCACCGACGACGGTGGAAAAAGTCACCCGCTGCGTCAAGGCGGGCGCATCCGGGTCGCCGATCTCCCAGCGGCTGACCACCTCCACCGACTCGGCAAGCTCGCGCAAGTGCACGCCTCATCGCCCAGTGAATCGTCCGTATCTGCAACCAGGAGGATGGAGCATTTAACCTCAGGTTGGGCCAAGGCCTCGGCCAGGTGGGACGTTGTTGTCCGGGGAGTGCGGGGATGACGGGAACCGGTGTGCCGGGTACTGGGGTTGTCCCGGCGGGGGCATGTACGTGGCTGTCGGAAGCGGTGCTGTGGCGTTCGCGGCGCGGCGTTTGCGGGCGATGGCGAAGGCTGCGATTACTCCGCCGAGGCATGCTACGGCGACGCCGCCCACGACATTCCACAGAAGGTTGCCGTCCTTGGTCTCGGAGGCCGTCTCCTCGGCGTCCTCGTCCTTTGCCGGGGAATCGGCGGCGTCGGTTGTCGACGGCTCGGGGGATGGTGAGGCCGAGGCCGCCGCCGCGAGGTCCGGGAGCGGGTACTCATCGGCTGGGCCCGGGTCGCCGGGGTTCTGCAGGGCGATGCGGGGGCGGACGATGCCGTAGCCGATGGAGTCGTTTCGCTTGGCACCGTCGGTGGGGGCACCGATGGTATTCAGCATGACTCTGAGGACCTGGTTGTTGGTCCAGGTGGGGTGCTTGGACCAGATGAGGGCGGCGCTGGCGGAGGCGATTGCTGTGGCGTCGCTGGTGCCGTGGGACTTGCAGAAGCCGGTCCCGCCCATGCAGGCAGCGACCATGTCCTCACCGGGAGCGGCCATGTCCACCTGTGGACCATGCTGGGATTCGGCGGTCTTGCGTAGATCCTTGCCAACCGCGCCCACCCCGACCACACCAGGGGTGGCTGCTGGATACTCGGGCCGGTTCGACTCGTCACCGCTGTTACCAACGGCAGCGAAAATCAACACTCCCTTGCCCACGGCATACTTCACAGCTTCCGTAAGCTGTGGGGAACCCGAGGTATGTCCCATCGAGATATTGACAACCTGCGCGCCCTCGTCCACTGCATATCGGATCGCCTTCGGCGCGGCTTCGTTGAACCGCCTGCTGGCATCAGCCCCGTTGGCAGCTGCCTCGGCCCTGGGCATGCGGATCGGTAGAATATTCGCACCAGGAGCGAGCCCCATCGATCCCTGGCCACCGCTATAAGCGCCGGTCCCGGCGATCAGCGCGGCCATTCCCGTGCCGTGTCCCTCATAGTCGGTGTGCTCGTCACCGGGCTCCCCATCGGCGTAGTCCTTTCCTGACAAGACTTGGCCCTTGAGGTCGGGGACGGTCGGCTCGACCCCAGTGTCGATGACAGCGACCGTGATGCCTTTACCGGTGCTGGTCTGCCACATCTGCTCGGCCTTCATGGCATCGAGGTACCACTGCTGGTCGCGGACGGACTCCGCGTAGGCCGGTGTTCCCCCAGCTCCCACCAGGAGCAGACCGAGTATCGCCGTTGCCGCAACACGTTGGCGCCCGTGGCACAGGCTGATGGCGTGCATGAGATGCGCTGTCTCCATTCCTGGATACGCGTCAGTCGATGACCGGTGGCACGGTACGGCTGTTGCGCTGCCGTCGGGCCTCTTCGTCTTCAGCCGAGCGAGACTGCTGTTCTCTTCTGTTGTCCGTGTTTGAAGACGTGCGCCGACTCCCGCGGGGGGCATGCATGCCTCCGCTCTCGTTGGTTCGAGCCGTGCTGGACGCACCACCGATCACGCCGCCCCGCGTAGTACCGCCGCTGATCGCACCGGATCCGGCCGTCCCTCCCGAGCCGCCAGGTCCAAGCCCTGCGCGGCCCATCCGATGTGGAGTCCCCCCGATGACACCAGCGCCCGGCGCCCCGCTACGACCTGGTGTCTGCCCTTGTTGACCAATCATCCGCCCTGAGTTGGCTGAAGCACCGGTCGCAGGGCCAATGGGAGAGCGGCCACCAGCACTCGGTGTTCCCACCACGGTTCCACGATGGACCGCGCCAGTCTGCCCACCCAGAGGGGGTGTTACCGGACGCCCGCCGATGATGCCGGTACCGCCTGGCACACGTGAGGGGTTCGGAGAAGGGCCCGTTGGGCTAGGCATTTGAGGCACACGGCCGGTCGCCGTGACCCGCCCCTGCGCGGGTGGTCCGCCGACAGGCGATCTCGGGTTACCACCGGGTACTGAGGGAATCAGATTCGTCTGCGGAGTGGTTCCACTCCCCTCGACACGCCCTCCGCTGGGCGGGCCCCCGACCGGTGGCGTCGCCGTCTGCTTGTCCGGCAGCGTTTCGACCGAGTCGATGCCCATTCGCGTCGGTGGCCTGTCCTCTGTCATCTCGACACGCTCTCGTGGGGACGTACCCAACGATCGCCTGACGTCATCAGACGTATCAGTGACGGCGTCCCGGCTCTGGGGCGTATCCAACACACCGCCTTCGCCGCCAGAAGCACTTCCCTGAGCGGAACTGTCCGGAACGTAAACGGGGCTGTCCCGACTTGAATCCCTGTTCGGCGGCAGAACAGCCTCCGGCGGCGGCGGAAACTTAGGCCTCTCCAATGCGTTCAGCTGTACCGCTGAGAACTCATACGCCTGGCCCAGTTTGATCATTTCGTCGGCGGCTTCCTGGCGGACCTTCTCCTTGTTGACTGCCAGGGCTGCGAGTTCGTCGGAGGACTTTTTGGAGATCGTGTCCGCGTCGGGGTCGTTCGGGGCCGACGCGGCGGCTACGAGGTTGGCCTCCGCGCCCTCCGCCGTGCGCGGGATCGCCGCCTGGGCTCGGGCGATCGCGTCCGAGGCCTGGGCCAGCCACTTCGCGGAGCTTTCGCTGAAGTCGCCCAGGCGGAGGGTGGAGTTGGCCAGGTCTGCGGTCCACGTGCGGAACGCGTCGGCGCCCTCGCCCTTCCATTCCACCCGCTGGGGGCGGACCTTGAGCTCGTCGGCGATCTTGTGGATCTCCTTGGCTGCCGCCGCCAATCGGTCGGCGGCGGCCTGGACCGTGCCGCTGTTCGCCTGGTCGAGCCACTGGAGCATCTGCTCGTGGCTCATGTTGTCGAAGATTCCGCCCGGCATCAGATCGTGCCTCCCGAGTCCCCGCCCGACGGCACCTGGTCCGAATTCGCCGACTGACCCGATCCCTTCGGGCCCGCCCCGCTCTCACCCTGGTTCGGCAGCTGCGGCTCGTACGCCCCGCCGTAGTGCTCCGTCGTCTCCGTGCTGATCGCCACCATGCGGTCGCGGATGTCGAGGTCGATGTTCTGGTAGCCCTTGTGGGAGGCCATGACGGCGATGCCCATGCCCTCCATGGAGTCGGAGAGGAGTTTGGAGAGGTTCTCCAGCTCCGTGATGACCGTCTCGTACGCGGTGAACAGGCCTGCCGCCTCCGCCCACTCGCCGTTGCCGCCGCCGAACTGGGCGCGTACGAGCTGGTCCTGGCCCACCTTGCCGGGGCCGGCGTCTGAGTCCTTGAGGTCGCTGATCAGTTGGTCGATGCGCTTCTGGAACGCCTGGAACGACGACAGTTCCGTCGCCACGTCCGCAGCCATGTCCCGTGCGGCGTCCCACACTCCGGAGAACCACGAGGATTCCGTCGTGCCGCCCGATCCGCCGCCGTCCAGCATCACTGCCCTCCCCGCAAGTCAGCGTCCCATCAACAACTTTAACTATTTGCTGTGACAGTGTGGTGTCGGGGGCAAGCGGAGCGCATGGGTTTTTGTACTCAGGCATGGGGCTCGCGGAGGGTGGGCATCGGCCCGAGCATGCGGTTCAGCGAACGTTCGCTGATGAACACCGAGGGTGCCCGAGCCGAGGTCCGGGATGTCGTGAACCGACACCGCGAGCGGGAGGCTCGCCGTCATGGCCCCACGCCCGGCCAGTTCGGGGCCGCCCGCCGGGGCGGCGGAGTCGTCGGGCTGGGGTGAGGCGGTCAGAGCGCGTCGAGTGCGTCCGAGGTGATGTCGATGTCGATGTCGTACGGGACGCCGAGCTTGAGCAGCTCACGGTGGGTGCCGGTCAAGGCGTACGCCTTGGACACGGGGTCGAGTTCGTAGGTCCGGACGACCGGGTGCTTGTTCGTGCCGCTCGGCTCGACCAGCCAGAAGTGCGGGATGCCCGCGGCGGCGTACTTGTGAGGCTTGGTGTCGCGGTCACGGGCCTCGGAGTCGGGGGAGACGACTTCGACGGCGAGCAGGACGTCGGCGGCCTGGAAGCGGGTCTGCTCCCTGCTGGTGACGGCTTCGGCACGCACGACGCAGATGTCGGGTTCGGGGCCGTTGCGACGGTCCAGGACCATGGTCATTTCCCGCACGACCTTCATGTCCTCGGGGACCGTGCGGCGCAGGCCGGTCACCAGAAGGTCAATCATCGTGCTGTGGAAATACCGCTGCGGACTCACGAAAACCAGGCTCCCGTCGATCAGCTCGGTGTGCGGCGGGAGGTCGGGCAACGTGAACAGGTCGTCCACGGTGTATCCGTCCCGGGGCGGCACCGGCCAGCGGCAGCCGGGCTCGGCGGTCGGCTCGGCGATGGGCTCGGCGGTCATGATTCCTCCCATGGACGGGATTCTCGGGCCTGCCCCTTCACGGTAGCCGCCGAGCCAGTGATCGTCATCACAATGAGTGACGTCGGGGTTCTGCTCCTGCCGCGTGAGAACCGGTGCGCTGGGCTCGGCCGGAGCGCCCAGCCGGGCAGTCCGCGCACCACGCCCGTCCATCACAGGACCCACGCGCGACCGGCAGCGCCATCAGGACACTTCACGGCCGGAAACGGTGCCGTT
>NZ_AEJC01000271.1 GCF_000317595.1 Streptomyces ipomoeae 91-03
GACCGTATGCCGCGGCCTGCCGCCGACGCGTTGGGGCTGCTGCTGCGGGTCTTCCGCCCGCGCGGCGTACCCGTGGTGATGGCCGGCCGGCCCTGGCCCGCCGGGGATTCCGGTCGCGCCCAGCTGGCGGCCGCGGCCGACGAAGTCCTCGAACTGCTCCCTCTGCGCCCGGCCGACGTCGCCAAGCTCGTCGACCTCCACGTCACCCGGCGGTTCGGCCACCCGGCCGACCCCGCGGTGGCGACCGCCGCGTCACGGGCCCTGGGCACGCTGGCAGGCAACCCGCGCGCCATGCTGTCGATCCTCGACACCCTGGACGGACAAGACCTGCTGGAACTCGACGGCCGGATGTGCCTCACCCGTGCGGAGAAACATCTGAGACTGACCACCGAGGAAGCCTTCCTGCTCGGGTTCGGCCGGCCCCACGCGCCCCCGTACCCCGGCATCGTCGAGGCGGCGATCGTCACCGCCCGCGTTCTGGACCACGCCGACGTGCACGTCGACGACGCGTTCAGGATAACGCCATCGGCCGGCGCCCGAGCCCTTGAGCACGCGCTGGACCGCCTGATCACGGACCGGATCCTGACTGCGGACCCGCAAGACCGCCTGTCGTTCGCCGTCCCGGCGCTCGCGGCGGCCCTGCGGGCCCTGCCCAGCCGGCGCGACGTTCAGGGCAACTCCGCGCGGTACGTCACGCGGTTGACGGACAAGCTCGGTGCCGAAGCCACTGGCCGCGGCTACCCGAGGCTGGCCGATCGCGTCGCGGCCTCCGGCCCGCGCCTGGCCGACTCCCTCTCGGTGCCGCTGCTGCTGGCCGCGGCCCGCGAGGAGGCCAGGACCAACTGGCCCCGGTCGGCCCGCGCCTACGCAGCCGCGCTCCACCGGCTCACACCACAGGACCCGCGCACTCCTGGTGTGCTCCACGAGGCAAGCAGCCTGAGTCTGCGGCACGGCGACCACGACGGGCTCCTGGCGCTCGGCGAGCCGCTGCTCGCCCTCCTGGACACACCGCACACCGAACACACCGACGACGTCGAGAAACCAGCCGGCCTGTCGAGCGTTGCCACCGCATGGGCATGGGCGGCACTTCACGAACACCGCACCCCCCGCGCCGATGACATCCACCCCCGCTCCGGCGGGACGGCTGACCGGTTTCCCGCCGCGGCCCGGCTGGCGGCCCTCGGCGGCCTGTACGGCATCGGCCCGCTCACACCCCCGGCGACGACGGCCGCCCGCCACACCCCGGACACCGATCCCGGGCACCGCCGCACACCCTTGCCCTCACCCACCGAACTGCGTCTGGTGGCCGCCGCGGTGGGCAGCCACACAGAACTGAGCCGAGCACGGCACAACCTGCCCCCCGACGCACTCGACGACCAGGCCATGGACCGGCTGCGCCACGCCGCCGCCTACGCAGACCTGGCCGCCGCATTCGGCGCCGTCCTCGGCGACCGGTACGTCGCGGCCCCCGATGGCATCGCCGTCCAGTACCAGGGCATGGTCCGCGACTACCTGACGGGGAACTGGGACGCCGCGCTGACGGCCGCCCGCCGCATCGAAGTACGCAGCCGGACCCACCCCGCGGCAGGCGTCCCGCACCTGCCGCGGGCGCTGGCCGCGGAAATCCACTGCACCCGCGGGGACATCGCACGCGCCCGCGCGTGGCTCGACCTGGTCCCCGACACCCTCACCCACCCTCTGGCGGCGCGCGCCCGCCTGGCCCTCCGGTACTGGTCGGGCCAGAAGAAGGAGGCGCTGGAGGAAGCCTGGTGCGACGCGCGGCAGGCACGCAAGAACGGCCGGCTCGCCGGCGTCGAACGGCTACTGCTGCGCATCCTGTCCCTCGCCGCCCTTCACGAGCTGCCGCAGAAGGTCCAGCAGGCCCTGGAGGAACTGGAAACCCTGCACGAGGAAGCCGCCACACCCATGACCCACGAGGCCCTGCTCATCGCGCGGGGCGTCGCACATCACGACGCGGACAGCGCACTGACCGCCCACCGCTCGATCCAACGCCGAGGCGACGTCCACCTGAGCGTCGCCTCCAGCATGTGCCTGACGCACATCGCCGACGACCCCCGGCGCTGGCTGACCGAGGCCATACGCAACGCCCACCCCCTCGGCCTGGGACGCCCCTTCCGCACCGCCGTCACCCGTGCCGCACAACAGCGCGACATCCCCGTACCGAGACTCCGCCGAGCACACCACAAGCTCACCGAACCCGACATCACACTGGTACGCATGGTCAGCGACGGCGCGACCAACCAGCAGATCGCCGCAGAACTCACCGCCGCCTGGCTCAACGGAAGTCTCAACCGGCCCGACACCGCCTCCGCCCCGACACATCCACATCAGCAGCAGCCATATAAAGGATCTTGTATCTTGGTACACTCTGATTGATACATTCCGACGGAGGAGGTCATCATGAGTCGGACGGTCATCGACCTCGACGACGAAGCACTGGAGGAAGCGGCCAAGGAACTGGGCACCGTCACCAAGCGCGACACCATCAACACCGCACTGCGAGAAGTCACGGCTCGCTACCGGCGTCTGCGCGCGCTTGAAGAAGCCCGTGAACTGGCGGCCGACGGCGCTCTCGACATGAATCTGCTGCTGGACAAGCGCGCGTACCGCCCCATGAGCACGGGCTCGGCAACCGACGACCGCGACATCGGAGCGGACGAGTGACCGTCGCCGACTACCTCATCGACACCTCCGCCCTCGCCCGCGTCCTGCTCCGCCAGAACACGGCCGAATGGGACGACAGGATCGGCGCCGGCCTCGTCGCGATCTGCGACCTCACCGAACTGGAAGTCCTCCACTCGGCCCGTTCGACCGCAGACCGCGCCCGCTTGAAGGCGGCACTCGACGCCCACTACACATGGTGCCCCATGCCGGACGGCGTCTACCGCCGCTCCCGCACCGTCCAAGAGCAACTGACCGCCAAGGGGGAGCATCGCAGCGCGGGCCCCGTCGATCTCCTGGTGGCCGCCGCCGCGGAAGAAGCGGGACTCACCCTGCTCCACTACGACCGCGACTTCGAGACCATCGCCCGTACGACAGGGCAACCGGTCCGCACGATCGACGTCAGACAGTAGAGCCCGCCCGCTCGCGGGTGAGCGCCGGCCGGGCGCTCCGCCGTGACGCGCCTCCAGCCCGGAACTCGACGCAGGCCGCATAGCCAGCAACGTTCAGAAGTCCTTCTGGAAGTCGAACGTGTAGGGTCCCGCAACGCACTTTTCGGTGGAAATCAGATCTGCGGTGATGGTGCGGCCAGGCGCTCACATTGCTCGCGGAGTCCTTGGGGCTCGCGACGTCCTTCCCGCTCTTGAACACCGTGATCGTGCGCTGTGGCGGCCGGAAAGGTGCCTGCTGCGGGCAATGCGGGAGCGGCCCCCGCAGTGGCAGCAGTACCTCGCCCCGAGGACGACGTCATACGAGGTTGAGGCCCCCGACCAGAACGCGAGACGGGTGCGGAACATACAGTCCTACCGCATCCCACGCGCTGAGCACCGCTTGTTGCGCGTCGGGCCCGTAAGCGCCGGCGGCGTTCGTCGTCAGCTCAGCGAACGACGCGAAGCCGGCGTTGGGACGGAGCTCTCCACCGGCAAGCACGTCGTACCAGATTCGGCCGACGATGTCCCAGGCGTAGCCCCCGAGTTGGGTCGCGGCGCGGTAGAAGGCGTGGTTGGGAATACCCGAGTTGATGTGCACGCCGCCGTGGTCGAAGAATGTGTGCACGTAGTCGCGCATATGGGCAGGCTGCGGATCTTTGCCGAGCATCGGGTCGTCGTACGCGGTACCTGGCGCCTTCATCGAGCGCAGTGCGACTCCGGCCACACCGGGGCGCAGCAGGTCCTCCCCGACCAGCCAGTCGGCCTGCGCGGCGGTCTGCCCTTTGGCGTACTGCTCGACCAGGCAACCGAAGGCATCGGACAGGTGCTCGTTCAGAGCTCCCGACTGGCCTGCGTACTCCAGGTTGGCGGTGTACTGGGTGACGCCGTGAGCGAGCTCGTGGCCGATAACGTCGAGAGATCTGGTGAAGTCGCCGAATATGTTGCCGTCCCCGTCACCGAAAACCATCTGCTCGCCGTTCCAGAAGGCGTTGTCGTAGTTCTCGAGGAAGTGGACGCTGGCCAGTAGCGGGAGGCCGTTTCCGTCGAGGGAGAAACGCTTCAATACCTTCAGATAGAAATCGAAGGTGGCTCCGAGACCTTCGTAGGTGTTGTTTACCGAAGAGTCCGGTACGGGATGGTCTCCTTCCCCCCTTACACGAACGCCTGGCAGGTACGGCAGGTGCTGGGCGTCGCAGATGGTGCGGCCAGGGGTGACAGGGGCGCCCATCCGCCAGGGTCGACCAGTCTGTGCCCTCACCTCTCGCTGGGCGCGTTCCGTCGCGTCGAACACGAGAGTGCGCTGGGCGGGTGCGTACTGCGCCCGTGCCAACGTAGCGAGCAGATACGGAGGCACGATGGCGCAAGGCGTAGTAACCAGGGCCCTGTGCGTATGGCTGCGGATCTCATGAGCCATGAGGCGTACTCCCATCAGTGCGGACGGTAAGCGGGCGGTAAAGGAGCGTTTTGGTCCCTGCCGACGATCCGTAGAGTTGCCGTGCATCGGCGTGTCCGTGAGGGTGTTGATTTCTCAACTTCCAACAATGCGAGCGCATCCGCTGAAGGGGCCAGGAGCGTCACCCGTGATGGCTGGGTCGTCGAGGCGCAATGCCTGGCAACGGGGCTGGTCCAACACCCATGCTCGCCCTGTAGGCAGGGGCGGAGCCGGTAACTCCATACTCCTCACACCAATGTCCACCTGTCCCCGAGAGCCGGCAACTCAGTGCGAGTTGGGGCTCTCGCACCGCATGGACGTGGGGGGCGCGAACTGAGAGGCACGCTCCCTTGCTCCCCGCATCCGCGGGGATGGTCCCTGCAGGTCTCCGGCGAGTTTTCACCCGGCTCCGCTCCCTGGGCGGGGGTTGCGCGGCGCGGCATGCCGAAGCACGGCTCGTTGGCTCACACCGTCAATCCCTCTCCATGACGTAAGTCACGGATTGATCGACAGAACGCGGCGGCATTGTCCAAGGCCCGGGAGATCGGCGGGCTCGGTAGGGGCCCACTTCAACCAGGGTGTCAATGGTTGTCGGAGGTGTGGGCCGCGCATATTTCGTTGAGCGTGACAGGCAACCCGTGCGAGGGGTCGATCGACCCGTCCGGTGGCGGCGTGACATGGCCAACGTCATCGGTGGTTTCCTCGGCGCGGAGAACCGTGTGGGATCACCCACGACCTCTCAGCCGCCATGTCATCGGCGAAATGGTCCGGGCGGGCCTTTCCGCCGACGCACGGCAAGCTGCTCCGCGTGGAGCCGATCATCCAGCACATGGCCGAGGAGAGGGTCCGGCTCCCGGCATTTGCTGGGCGCGATCTCCATGTCCATCGCCTCGAAACACGCCCGCCGCCGCCGGCTCCGCATCGAGGCCACGTGGCCCTGGGCCAACGGGTTCACCACCTGCCGGCAGCGACTCCATGAACTTCCCGCCGTCACCTGGCGGGCGGTCCGGCCCGTCCCGACGAAGACCAGAACGGAGGAGACCCGCACCACCCCGGGCCCGTGGAACCTTGCGCAGCCGCAGCGTCACGCGACGGCCCGCCCCCCGACGTCAGGGGACATCACGGGCGAACGACCGAGCCACTCAGCGACCGAACCCCGCTGACGGATCGAGGTCAAAGACGGGTCACGTCGTGCCGCGGACATGCAGGCTCGGTGTCAGGACGATAGGGGGTGGCAGTTCGCCTGCGAGGAGTTGGTCGACTTGGTGGATAGCCAGTTCGCCCAGCCGTCGCTTGTCGAGGTGGAGGGTGGTCAGTGGCGGGTCGACCAGATCGACGACGCTCAGCCCGTCGTAGCCGACCAGTGCGCAGTCGTCCGGTACTTGGACGCCGAGCCGGCGGGCGGCCCGGAGCGCGCCGATCGCGACCAGGTCGTTGAAGGCGACCACGGCGGTGAGGTCCGGGCGCGCGGCGTACAGCGCCTCGAACGCGGCGGCGCCCCCGGCCGGGGACTGCTCCCCCATGACAATCCAGCCCTCGTCGACGGGCAGCGCGTGTTCGCCGGCGACTTCGAGGAAGGTGCGGCGCCGGACCAGCGGGGCGCTCACGCACTCGCAGTCGATCATGCCGATCCGGCGGTGCCCCCGGTCGATGAGGTGCTGCATCCCGGCCCGGATTCCGGCCGCGGTGTCGATGTGGACCAACGCGTGGTTCGACGAGTCCAGCCCGCGATCGACGATGACCAGCGGCACGGTGCCCACGTACGGCTCGAGCTGCGCATCGGGATGGCTGATGTAGCCGACAAGAGCGTCGACCTGTTGGCCGAGTGAGCGGACCAGGGCCAGCTCCCGGGACCGGTCGTTCTCGGTGCTGGCCACGAGCACCTGCCAGTCGCGTTCGTCCGCGGCCGCGATCACTCCTGCCACGAACTCCGGGAAGAAGGGGTTGACCACGTCGGGGACGATGAGCCCGACGGATACGACGTCCGGGCGGGCGAGCCCCCGGCCGAACCGGCTGGGCCGGTACCGCAGCCGCTTCGCGACATCGAGCACGCGTTGCTGAGTCGCCGGGTCGATCTCCCCCTTGCCGTTGATCGCCCGGGAGACGGTCTGATGGGACACGCCTGCCGCCTGAGCAACGTCGCGGAGCGTGACGCGCTTGGCGGTTCTCACACCCCGCGCCCGCTGGTTTTCCGTTTCCCGCTGTCCGGCCACGCTGCCCACTCACTTCTGTTCCTGTGCCGCCCTGTGTCCAAGTCAATCAGGTTCACCGGCCTGCCGCGCCATCACCAGCCCGGCACTGCCACGAGAGCGAGGCGGCGCCAGAACGCCACCGGCGGATCGTGAGCCGTCCGGCGGCGGGCGTTGACGGAATCTCGTGCCATGGGCAAGAATCCCGTTACCGGTCACGTTAACGGTAACGGAGCGAGCGAAGGAGAGCACAGTGGCTTCTTTGAGGGGCCCTCTACCGCACGAGCCCCACCCGGTGTTCCGTGGCGTGTTCCGCGGCTGGCACGCGAAGGCCGGCGTCTTCTCGGCGCTGCCGGACGCACCGGTGGAGCCGGATGACCCGCAGCCCTGGTGGCGCCGACTGAGAGTTCGGCGGCAGAAGCCGAGCAGCGGTGGAACTTCGCTCAGTCGGTCCACGACGCATCCCCGGGGCTGTCCTCCTCCCAGTGGGGATGGTCGGAGCTGACGAGAAGTGTTCCGTCGGATCGAGGTTCAGATCCTCCGGCGAGGCGTGGATCGAGGGTGAGCCCGCGGCAACGAGGCGCCGAACGTGCCGATCGCCAGAACGTTGCCGCGAACACCGGTCGCAACGACGCCCGGGAACGGCGAACCAACGCACAACAGCTACCGAAGGGGCCACCGGACAAGGCGCACGGGGGTGAGCGAAGCGCCCCCCCGCCCCGACCGATCCGAACTGTCCGTGGTGCTGTCGTCGACGGTGCGGGTCCGCCGGGACATGTCGCCGAGCACCGTCTGCAGCGCGGAGGTGATCTCACCAGGCGACCGCGTCTTCAGACCGACATTCGTCTGCAGGGTTCGCCGGCTCTGTTCCTCGACCACGATCGAGGAGGTACGGGTGACCTGGGAGGCGATGCGGTGCTCCTGGCCCGCGTTGACCTGGACGACGGTCACCCAGCCGGCCGGGTCGACGAAGCGATCGGCCACGACTCTGCGGCTGATCAGCCGGATCTCGGCACCACGCCGCCTGCGCCACCACGGCCGCCGACGCGGCCACAGGAGGACGTTCTCCGCCTCGGTACGCTGCTCCAGGTCGGCGACCCGGCCCTTGAGATGCTGTAACAGCACCACTCCGGGCAGTTCGGCGATGCGGCCCTTGGGCAGGTAGTCGTGGAATCCGAGGGCGAGCGCCTGCCCTACCTCGTCCGCACCGGCCTCGCCGGTCAGCATGATGGCGCGGGCGTCGGGTCGCACCGCGCGCAGACGCTGAAACAACTCCGTACCGCTAAGGTCGGGGCCCATCCTCTGGTCGAGGACCACGACCGGGATCGGATGCCTCTCGACCAGGCCCAGCGCCGTGGCCGAGTCACTCGCGAAACCCGTTTCAAGCCGGGCACCCACACGGATCAGCGCCGCCGTCTCCTCGGCGAGCGGCGCGCTGTCATCAACGACGAGAATCTCAAGACTCACCTGCGCCCCGAGGAAGATCAATCGTGAACGTCGTCCGGCCGTTCGCGACCCCGTGGCTGATGCGCGCCTCCCGCAGCGCGAGGAGCCGACGCACGGACGGCAGGCCGAGGCCGTCGTGCCCCTGCTTGGTGGTGTATCCAACGTGGTAGATGGTGTCGGGCAGGCCAGTCTCGGTCGTGTCGTCGGCCACGGACAGACGGAAGCCCTGGGCGGTCCGCCGGACGTGCACAGCTACGGAGCCATCCGTCGGCACCGCCTCCACGGCGTTCTCCAGCAGCGGCAACAGCACCGCCATCACGTAGTTGTTGCTGTACCCGGAAAGCGCCTGCGGCGCCCGGACCTCAACCTTCGGCTCACCTCCGGTCCGCGCCGCGTACAGCGCCGCCGCCGCGCGCAGCGCAGCGCACAGCGAGTCGGGCGACCAAGCCTCAGAGCTGACTCATCTCTGATTCCCCCTGTCTCCGGACCACTACGGCGAGCAGTTCGGCGGCATCGTCGACGTCAAGTGGTGCGCGACGGGCACGGGCCAGCACGAGCAGTGCCGCGCCCATTGGTGCAAGAGAGAGCAGGCTCAGCGACCACGGCAGGGGACTCGCGACCGGCAGGACGATGGGGAGCAGGCCCAGGAGACCGAGGGTCGCGAGCGACGGGAGAGGTCGCCTTCGTCTCAATCGCTCTCCCGTTCACACCCGAGCCGGGGCCGCTGTTCACGGTGAGGACAGCCCTGCCGAACAGCGGCGGAACCAGGGTTCGAGAGACAGCTCCCTCACGGCCAAGACACTTGCAAGTTCGCGACGTTCGAGGAGCCGCCGCGACGTCAGTAGCGCACGGGAAGACTCAGCAGGCCCCGCGCTCGCATCGAGGGCCGCCAGCGCAGTTCATCCAGCGGAACGTCGAGGGCCAGCCCAGGGAATCGTTCGAAGAGCGCGGCGAGAGCGATCTCCGTCTCCATGCGGGCCAGGGGTGCGCCCAGGCAGTAATGGATGCCATGCCCGAGGGCGAGATGCCCGGTGGCGTCGCGGCCTAGGTCGAGCCGGTCGGGGTCAGCGAAGCGGCTCGGGTCGCGGTGTGCGGCGGCCAGAGACAGCAGGACGGTCTCACCGGCCGGAATCGTGACCCCGCCGATGGTGATGTCCTCGGTAGGGAAGCGGCGGATGGCCAGGGGGGCAGCACCGTCGTAGCGGGCCAGCTCCTCGACCGCGCTGGTCAGCCGACTGGGATCGGCTCGGAGCGCGGCCAGTTGGTCGGGGTGGCTGAGCAGGGCCAGGACGGCGTTGCCGATCAGGTGGACGGTGTTCTCGTACCCGGCGAACAGGATCAGAAAAGCCAGGGACATCAGCTCGTCCTCGCTCAGCCGGTCTTCGTCGTCGCGTACGGCGATGAGGGCGGAGAGCAGGTCGTCGGCGGGGGCGGCCCGCTTGTCAGCGAGGAGCTGGGTAAAGAAGGCCAGCATGGACCGAACGGCTCCCTTCGCCTTGTCCAGTTGCGCAGGATCCGGGGCTATCAGGGCATCGGTCCAGGATCGGAAGTCCTGCCGGTCATGCGGGGCCACGCCCAGCAGCTCGCAGATCACAGTGATCGGCAGCGGCGCGGCGTACGAGGTGATCAGGTCGGCATGACCATGCGGTGCGATGGCATCGAGCAGTAAATCAGCTGTTTTCCTCATGGGTTCACGCAACAGGGCGATACGGCGCGGGGTGAACGCCTTGGATACCAAGCGCCGGATGCGGGTGTGGTCCGGCGGGTCCATGTTCAGCAGGTTCGCGTCCAGCGCCGGCGGCAGCGCGAGCCCGTGGTAACCGCCGGGCGTCGCATTGCGCTTGTCGAGGGAGAGCCGGGGGTCGGCGAGGGCCTGGCGTACGTCGTCGTAGCGCGTGACCAGCCAAGCCGGAAGCCCGTCCGTTCCGGTGACGCGGTGGACGGGCCCCGCCTCGCGAAGCCGCGCGTACACCGCGTACGGATCCGCGATCAGCTCTGCGTGATCAACCAGGGGCGATTCGCTGGGCGTTGTGGTCGACATGGCCCCCACCCTAGACAGACGGGGCCTACCGCCATGGCGGAGCCCGAGGTCGAACTCTGCCGCCCGCCATGGGTCCACTCATCACCCGTCTACGGGAAGGATTGGCACGGGCGGAACCTCGGAGTCGGCCTTCGGCAAGCCCAGATACGCGCGCACCACGCCGTTGTCGCCGATGGCGTCGGCCGGGCGAGCGGCCGCATCGAAGGCGCGCTTTGGGATCCGCTCGACCTCTTCCTGGGCGTCCTCGATCGGATAACCCGCGTCGATCAACACGCGGATCGACGTCTCCAACGACCGGACGCCCGCGGTGAAGCCCTTCACCACCTCCTCCAGGACGGCGGCCCGGTCGGTGGGGGCGTGCGGTCCCCAGGCCAGTCGGGAGAACAGGGACTCTCCGACGGGCCAGCCATGGGCATGGCCGGCCTGGTGAAGGCGCTGCACCATCTTGAACAGCAGCTGGTACTTGTGGGCGCGCGCCAAGCGCATCGAACTGACCAACGAATCGAGCGGGCCGAGCGCCAGTTGGAGCGCATACCCGGACGGAACGGCGGCAGGGTCGAGTGTTCCCAGGCCAGAGGAGGTGAGGCGGCTGTTCGCTGCGATACGGTCGAGGAGGTGGTCGACACGGGCCCGTAGTTCGGCGAGCTGAGCGGATGTGTCGAGGACGTCCATGCGGCCGTTGTCGTCAAGCTGCCACACCGTCCCGGCGCGAACCTTCACCGGAAGCGGCTGCCCCGTCCCCCGGTCGATGGGCAGTCGAGCCCCGGCAAGGCCGATGATCGGTGAGCCGGTCGTGGCCGACGCTCCGGAGCTGTCGGTGTCGGTGGCGGAGAGCTCGTCCAGAGCCTGGAGGACCGTGGCCACGGTGGGCTTGCCCCAGTGTTCGCCGCTCGCAGGGATGCTGTTGGCGATATGGACGACGGGGATGAAGTCCACCCGCAGGTCGAGCCGGTCAAGGACTTCGCCGTCCGAGCGGACCCGATAGCGGGCCTTGTGCAGTGGCAGGTCGTACAGCAGGTCGGCGTGCTTGAGGTCGTCCAGGTTCCATTCCGCGTCGGTGAGGTAGCACGTCCACGAGGACGGCCGGTTGGGCGCCCACGGATAGGCTCGTGTGACGAATCCTGTGTCGGCGCTGAGCGTGTCGCCCGCGACCAGAATGGGTTCGCCACCGTCGGCGGACAGGTACTCGCGTATCGCGCTGCCGTCCTTCGCCGCGCCGCGCCGACTGGCCGGACCGATCGGACCAAGTTCGTACGTAACCCGGCGAATCCGCCTTCGCCGGGAACTGGGCGCAGCTCGTGGAGCTGCCACCGGTCACCCGGCCGAAGCCGCTCGTCCGGACGCCCGAGCGCGTCGAGCACTGGAAGCGCACCGGCGAGAAGCCCGGCCCGGTCATGGTCTGGACACCGAAGCTGACCGGCCAGTTCCTCGACTTCGTCAAGGACGACTGGCTCTACGAGCTGTGGCACTCGTTCATCTTCCTCGGCCCCCGCCGCGGTGAGATGGCCGCGCTGCCCTGGACGGAGGTCAGCATCGACGCCCTCTGGCTGCGGTTCTCCCAGCAGATCGTGGAAGTCGCCTACAAGCTGTACGGCGAGGCGCCGAAGGCCGAAAGCGTCCGCACCGTGTCGCTGAGCCTGGAGTCCGCTGACAACCTGGTGAGCTTCCGTGCGAAGCAGGAACAGAAGCGCCAGGAATGGGGTGACGCCTACGTCGAAACCGGCCGTGTGTGGACGCACGAGAACGGTGAGGCGCTGCACCCCGACTGGATCTCCCGACGCTTCACCCGCCTCGTGGAACTGTCCGGCCTGCCGCCGGTCCGCCTCCACGACCTGCGTCACCTCGCCGCCGCGCTGTCCCTGCTCACCGGCAACGACATCAAGGTGGTCCAGGGGAAGCTGGGGCACTCCTCGCGCCAGATCACCTCCGACACGTACACCAGCGTGCTGCCCGAGATGATGCGCGCCGAGGCCGAGTCGGTCATAGCCGTCGTCCCCCGCGAAGTGCCCTTCGAGGTGCACACGCCGTTGGACATCCCTGAGACGGCCTGGCAGGGCGACCTCGCCGTCTTCTTCGCCCACGGTGCGCGCCAGGCGGGTGAGAACTGGTCTGCAGGCGCCCAGACCCGGCCCGACTCCGATCTCCTCGGCCTGGTTACCCTCGCCGGCCGGGGCCAGGACGACGCCGCCAATGCCGCCGTGAAATGGATGCGCGATCACTGCACGAGCAACGATCTAGAGCTGGTCCGGATCGAGAACTTCAATGACCAGTACCAGGGTGAGCAGCGCCAGGAGTTCGCCCTCCTCCGCTTCACGCTCGCCCGAACGGAGACGCCGAGCATCGCGGGCTGGGACACCTCGCGCCCCTCGCCTGTCGGCCGCAACAACAGGCAGAAGAGGGCTCGTCCACGCGCCGCGTGACCTGCGTCCAGACTTTGTCCAGACGATCATGAAATCATGATCACCGCAGGGTCGCCAGGACCCTCAGACACTCGCCCTGACCAGCAAAGTGGCTGGTCAGATCGATTCTCCTCGCGTAGCGAGTGGTGGGGCGGGTGGGACTCGAACCCACAGCCGACGGATTATGAGTCCTTTGAGGATCTTGGCGGCCCTTGTCGATCCATGCTCATCCATGACGTTTTCGCAGGTCAGATGCGGCTATCCGTGTTGGGGCCGGTCAGCCCTTGTCAGTCTGTTCCTGTCCTTGCGGCCTCAACGCGGCCTCAATGAGGCCGCAAGGAGCAAGACCGACGGCGTCGAGAGTGATCTCGCCAGCTGGATAGGACCTCTCGAACTCGCCCGCGGCGGATTCCCCTACCGACGGGCGAGGCTCCACCACATGTGAGGGCGTGGAATCCCGTGCCCGTTTCCGCGGTGCCGATGTCTAGCTTGCCTCGGTATAGAGAGCCCTGGCGCGCCGGTCGTCGGCAACCTCTCGGCCGCCCCGGCCACCTCCCCGTCGGATCAGACCGTGAACTCCCGGATCACCACGTTCCGGAACACCGCCTGCCCGTCGATCGTGAACAGCGCCAGTCCCGTGTCGGACGGGTCGGGGAAGGCCTCGGTCGAGTGCACGTAGCGGCCGTCGCCTACGAACATCTCGACGGACGTGCGGTCGACGAGGATCCGCAGGCGGACCGTCCGGGCGGACAGGTCGAAGGGCGTCCGACTCTCCTGCCAGCGGCCGGACGTGTCGGGGCTGACGGTGTAACCACGGTTGACGAAGGCGTAGTCGCCGTAGATCCCCGCGTCGATGTGCCGCCCACCGTCCGACGACCGCCGCAGCTGAAGCCCGGCGCCGACCAGTTGGTCCCAGGTGATGTCACAGGTCAGCTCGTACGCGGTACCCGTGTAGTCGAGCAGTCGCGTGCCGTCGACCGTGATGTCGCCGAGGTTCACCGTGCGTGCCACATGGTCGTCCGGGGCCGTCACCGGCTGGGACGCCAGGTAGTACGTACCGGATGAAGCGAGCTTCAGCCGCACCTCGCGTACGATCGAGTCGGTGCCGTTGAAGCCGTCGCACTCGATCGTGGGCGTGGTGTTCGCGTAGTCCCAGTTGTTCATCCACCCGATCGCGTACCGTGCGGCCGGGTCCAGGACCCCGTTCGCGTCACGTTTCTCGAAGGTGACCGCCGCGTACCAGTCCCAGCCGTGGTCCAGCCACTGGGGATCGGCCCCGTCGGCGGTGAAGGTCGTGCCGTCGAAGGAACCCGTCCAGTAGGCAAACGTGTTCGGCAGCCCGGAGCCCTTGCCGTTGGCGCTGACACCCAGTACCCACTTCCAGGTCCCGTCCTCCGCCTTGATGCGGAACACATCGGGGCACTCCAGGACGCCGATGCCGCCCTTGATGAAGCCGCCGACGTACGTCCACGACTTGAGGTCGGCCGAGTGGTAGAAGCCCACTTTGTCGTTCTCGGCGAGCGCCATCACCCACCGCCCGCGCTCCTCGTCGCGGAACACCTTGGGGTCACGGAAGTCCCGTACGCCGGGGTTGGGGAGGACGGGGGCGGTGCCGTAATTCGTGAAGGTGCGGCCGCCGTCCGTCGAGTAGTACAGGTACTGCGCCTGGGTGATCTCGTCGGGAGCCATGGTGGCGATGACGATCACCGCGCCCGCGCCGAAGCCCGCCGTGTCGTCCGTGTCGACCACCGCCGAGCCGGACCAGACATCGCTGTTGGGGGTCGTGTCCTTCGGCACGGCGACGCCTCGGTCGGTGAAGGAGACGAGGTCGGTGCTGGTGGCCAGGCGCCAGGTGGTGCCGGCCGTCGTGCCGCCCGTCGAGTAGTCGGGGTTGTAGAGGTAGTAGTAGTGGTACTCGCCGTTGATCCAGATCGGACGCTGCGGGTCGTTCATCCACTGGTCGGGGACAGTGAAGTGGTACTCGGCGCGGTAGCTGCCCGTGCACGCGGCCGTCGCCTCACGAGGCACCGCCACCGCCGGTCTCCCGAGGTCCGGCAGCAGAGCACCGGCGGCGCCGACGGCCGAGGCCGCCAGCAGCGACCGCCTGGACAGAGTCCCCCCCTGGACCCGGCGAACCCGTCTTCATGCCACGCATCGTGCGGCTCCCTTCCCCGACGTCGTCGTCGGAACGCGACTCATGTGGCCGGAACCGTATACCTAACTCGTTAAAGGTCAAGCCTTCGCGCACCGCCCGTTCATGTAACTTCCCACCCGCCCACATCCCTTGACAGAGCCGCAACGAGCTTCTCATCATCGTGGAATCACACTGCGACTAACACGAGTTAGGCTCGTCGATGACCGACTCGCTCCTCTCCCGCCGGGCCCTGGTGCGCTACGGCGCGTACGGCGCCGGAGCCGCCGCTCTCGCCGGTGTCGCGGCCGGCTGGGACCGCCTCACCGCCGCCGACATCCCCGGCCGCGACGACGGCTCGCTCGTCATAGCCACCCTGGGCTCCGCCTTCAACCCCGAGGCACAACGCGCCCTGCGCGATGGATTCCGCGAGGTCCACCCCAACATCAAGATCCATATCAACCCCGTACAGGCCTACGACTGGTCGGACTTCTTCTCCAAGATCCTCACCCAGATCGCCGCGGGCACGGCACCCGACCTCGTGTACGTCGCCACCGAGGGCGTGCAGCTCTTCGCCCGGCGGCTCGGCGTACCGCTGGACGAGTGGGCGAAGCGGGACGCGGCCGAACTGCGCGAGTACTTCGCCGACGTCCATCCCTCGCTGGTCGAGTCGATGATGTACGAGGGAAGCCTCTACCAGCTGCCGGTCGAGTTCAACGCGGCCGACATCTACCTCAACAACCGGGTCCTCGAACGCGCGGGCGCCGACCTCCCCGACGACGACTGGACCCGCGACGACTTCACGGCGCTGCTCCGTGCGATGAAACGCAGCAACGGATCCCGGTTCACCCCGTACTTCTGGACCAACCGTCTGTGGGGCGGAGTGGTCCCCTGGCTCTTCGCCAACGGCACCAACCTCCTCACCGAGTCCAAGGCTCCCGGGGGCGACTGGCTCTGGAACTCCTTCTATCCCGAGGCGGAGCGGCGCGGCCGGGGCGGCGGTTATCGGTGGACAACACCCCAGGCCGACTCCGACCGCGTCGTGGAGGTCTACGACTACCTCTCCTCCCTCATCCAGGAGGACCTGTGCACCCGGCCCGAGGGCGGCGACGGCCGGAACCTCGTCGGCGTGTTCTCCACCGGCCGCGTCGGTGTCACACCCGCGGGCGGCTTCTGGGCGGGCGGCTTGCATCAGGCGGGCATGAAACCGACCGAATACGACGTCCGGTACTTCCCGCGCTGGCGTACGCGACGTCACCAGTTCGGCGCCGCCGGGTACGCGCTGCTGCGCACCTCGAAGATGCGGGACGAGGCCTGGGAGTTCATCAAGTACACCGCCCGCAAAGATGTGATGACCCAGCTCTTCGCAGCCAACCAGACCACTCCGGCCCGCCGCTCCATGGTCGACGCGGCCCGCTACCGGGAGACCGGCCCGGCCCACTGGCAGGTCTTCTACGACACCCTCGACAAGATCCCCACCACCGGGCCGATCCCGGCCCCGCCGCAGGTCAACGAGGTCGAGCAGCTGCTGATCAAGCACACCGGAACCGCCCTCGCGAGCCCCGGCGCGGTGCGTCCCGCGCTGCGTCGGCTGCAGGGGGACCTGGAGAAGGCAATGGAGCGTGGAGTGTGACGAACACTGAGATCAGGCCCGTACGACCGGAGTCCGCCCGTACCCGCAAGAGCCGCAGGGCCCGTCAGACTCGTGAGGCGTCCGAGTCCACAGCCACCACCACCCGCACCCGGGGCGCCCGCCTGCTCGCCGTACTGCTCCTCGCGCCCACCGTCGTCGGCATCGTCGTCTTCACGGTCGTACCGATCGTCGGCTCGGTCGTCCTCAGCCTCTTCCAGTGGGACGTGATCGAGGACCCGCGCTGGGCCGGAGCGGCCAACTACCGCGAAATCCTCACCGACTCGACGGTCCTCGTCTCCTTCCGCAACACGCTCGTCTTCATGGTGCTCGCGGTCACGCTGCAGCTGCTGATCGCGCTCGTGCTGGCGATCACGGTGAACGGCCGGATGCCCAAGTGGCTTCGGTCCGTGTTCCGTTCGGCGTTCTTCTTCCCGCTGGTGCTGTCCGCCGCGTCCATCTCGGTGGTGATGAAGTACCTGTTCAACCAGGACTTCGGTCCCGTGAACTGGCTCCTCGGCACCGTCGGTATCCCCTCGGTCCCGTGGCTGACCTCGGAGAACGGGGCGATGGCGGCCGTGGTCCTGGCGTACGTCTGGCAGCAGTTCGGCTTCTCGTTCCTGCTGTTCGTCGGCGGGCTGAACAACATCCCGAAGGAGGTGCACGAGGCGGCTTCGCTGGACGGCGCGAGCGGGGTTCGCAAGCACCTCGCCATCACCCTGCCTCTGCTGTCGCCCACGCTGCTGGTGGCGTCCGTGGTCGGCATCATCAACGCCCTCCAGGTCTTCGAGCAGCCGTACGTCCTCACGGCCGGCGGGCCCGGCGACTCCACCCGCACAGTCGTGATGGTCATCTACGAGACGGCCTTCGAGCAGCTCCGCTTCGGCGAGGCGTCCGCCGTGGGCGTCCTGCTCTTCGTCCTGATCATGGCGGTCACCGCACTCCAGTTCCGGCTCAGCCGGCGTTACGTCCACTACCAGTGAGCCGGGTGAGTCAGATGAGTACGAGTTCCCTCTCGGGTTCGGCATCGGATTCGATGCCTGGTTCCCGCACGAGCCCCACCGTGTCGCGTGTACGGCACGGTCTGGCGCCCTGGGCCCGGATCGCCGGCCTGGCGTTGTGCGCCCTGTTGACGCTCGGCCCGGTCATCTGGACGGTGTCGACGTCACTGCGCACGCCGGCGGAGTCCTTCGACCTGCCGCCGAGGATCATCCCGGCGGACCCCACCGTCGATGCCTACCGCGGGGTGTTCGACCAGATCGACGTGTGACTTTACACACTGAACTCCACCTTGGTGACCGCGCTGATCGCGGTCGGTCAGATGATCACCGCAGGGCTGGCGGGCTATGCCTTCGCCCGCCTCGAATTCCGCTTCAAAAAGCCGCTGTTCGCGCTGGTCCTGGCCACGATGATGGTGCCCCTGCAGGTCACGATCGTCCCGGTCTTCCTGGAACTGAAGACGATGGGTCTGACCGACACCCTGCTCGGCCTCATCGTCCCGGCCTTCCCGACGGCCTTCGGCACCTTCCTGATGCGCCAGTACTTCCTGGGCATGCCGAAGGACCTGGGCGAGGCGGCGATGATCGACGGCGCGGGCCCGTGGCGCGTCTTCCGGTCCGTGTACGCCCCCTTGGCGGCCCCCGGCCTCGCCATCGTCGGCGTACTGGCTTTCAACTATCACTGGAACGAGTTCTTCCGGCCGCTGATCCTCGAGACCTCCACCGAGAACCTCACGCTGCCCCTGGGCCTGGTCTCCCTCCAGGGCAACCTCGGCACCGGCTCGATCTCCGTCGTCCTGGCCGGGGTCGTCCTCTCCATGCTCCCCGCCGTCGTCGTGTTCGTCGTCGGCCAGCGCCCTCTGCGCGAGGGCATCACCTCCGCAGGAGTCAATCGTTGAGTTCCGTGAGCCGGTCGACCGACGCCCACAGCCCGTGCTTCAGGGTCCGCCCGTCGGCCAACTGGATGAACGACCCGAACGGGCCGTTCCGCTGGGGCGGTCGATACCACCTCTTCTACCAGCACAACCCCGACGCCCCCGTCCACGCGAACGTCCACTGGGGCCACGCCTCCAGCCCCGACCTCGCCCACTGGGACGACCACGGGATCGCCCTGCGGCCGACGCCCGGCGGCCCGGACGAGGCGGGCTGCTGGTCCGGCTGCGTGGTGGATGACGGTGGGGTACCGACAGCGGTGTACTCCGGGATCGACCACGACCACCGGGGCCTGAGCGCGATCTGTCTCGCCGTGGCCGAGGACGACGGCCTTCAGGAATGGAAGCAACTCCCGGTGCCGGTGGTCGCCGGCCCGCCGGCCGGACTGGACGTGACGATGTTCCGAGACCCGTTCGTCTTCCGCTTCGCCGGACGCCGCTGGGCGCTGGTGGGCGCCGGCCACGCCGACGGCACCCCGTCCGTCCTGGTGTACGACTGTGAGGACCTGTACGCGTGGCGGTTCGCCGGGGTCCTGCTGGACGGCCGGGACGCGGCGGCGGCCCGCGCCTTCGGTACGCGGGCGATCGGCTGGGAGTGCCCGCAACTGTGGGAGACACCCGGGGGCGACTGGGTGCTGGCGGTGGCACTGTGGGACGGCGACCCGCTGAGCACCGCGTACCTCACAGGGCGTCTGGTAGAAAAGGGGGACGGTGGATTGGGGTTCGTGGCCGGTACGGGTGGTCCCCTGGACCTCGGCCGTGACTTCTACGCCCCCTCCGTCCTCCACGACACGGAGTCCGGCCGCGCCCTGCTCTGGGGCTGGTCCTGGGAGTCACGCCCTCGCGAGGAGGTGGACCGCGCGGGCTGGTCCGGAGTTCTCACGGCACCACGCGTGATGGACACCCACGAGGACGGCACACTGCGGGTCGTACCGGCCGCGGAGCTCGAACTACTCCGAGCGGCCGTCCCGTTCACGGCCACACCCGGACCGCATCGACCGCTCCCCCTCTCCTACGACCTGCTGGTGACCGCCCGGTCGGCGGCGACGCTGAGTCTGTTGCGGGCCGCGTCCGGAGCCGAACTGACCGTGCGACTCGACCCGGCGTCCGGCGCGGTGACCCTGGACCGCACGGCCTGGCCACGCGCCCGCCCGGACGGCACGGCCCCCCTGGTCCTGCCGACCTCGCCGGGCGAGACCCTCACCGTACGGATCCTCGTGGACGGCTCCCTGCTGGAGCTGTTCGCGGGCGACCGGGCGATGGCCACGGAACGGGTGTACCGACGCGGCGACGACGTCGCGGAGCTGGCCGTGTCGGGGACGGACGTCGAGGTCACGGGCTGGGCGCTGGTCCCACCGAGCCCCGCATGACGACGGGACACTCCAGCCGCCGGGTGGTGACGGACGGCGCGGTCCCGCTGTCGATGGCGTCCAGGAGCAGGCGGGCGGCCGCCTCTCCCATCGCGCGATGGGGCAGAGCGACCGTGGTGAGGGGCGGGCTGAGGAAAGCGGCCATGTGCTCCTGGTCGTCGTAACCGACGACGGACAGATCGGCGGGCACGTCGAGGCCCAGGCGCGCGGCGGCGTGGAGGACGCCGGCGGCGACCCGGTCGTTGTAACAGACGATCCCCGTGGGCCGCCGGTCGGCGGGAACACGGTCCAGCAACCGCAACGCTCCCTCGTACCCTGCGGCGATCTCCCCTCCCGTCCGCATGATCCAGTCCTTCTCGGCGGTCAGCCCCACCGCTCGCAGCGCGTCCCGGAAGCCGCGCAGCCGCTCCGCGGTCGCGATGTCGTCCAGGCCACCCACCAGGGCGACACGGCGGTGGCCCGCGTCGAGGAGCACGCGCGCGGCACTGCGGCCACCGGCCCGCTCGGCGGGGATGACGGCGGGGAGAGAGCCGTCCTCGGGAAGGCAGTTGGCAAGCACGGCGAACGTGCGGTGCAGCCCTTCCGGGACTCGGGCGCGGCGCAACGACAGCGCGGCGTAGATGATCCCGTCGACCCTCCGGTCGAGCAGTTCGGCGACGGCCGCGTCCTCGGCGACGGGGTCCTGCCCGGAGTCGACGGTGAGCACCAGATGCTCACTGTTCCACGCCATGTCCATAGCCCCGCGCAGCAGCCGCCCGGCAAACGGCGATGTGGCGATCTCGTCCGTCACCAGACCGATCACGGCGGTACGACGTCGGCGCAGGCCACGGGCGACCGCGTTCGGCCGGTAGCCGAGCTGTGTGGCTGCCTTGCGGATCTTCTCCTGCGTCTCGGCGGAGAGGTTGCCCTCGGCACGCCCGTTGAAGACGAAGGACACGGCCGTGTGCGACACCCCGGCAAGCCGGGCGACATCCCGCGAGGTCGCCCGCTCAGCCCCGCCACCCCGCGCCTTCTCGACCCCGCCCATGCCTCGTCCCCGCCGAGTTTGCCTGATCGGACAAAGCCTACCCGTGGCGACGTCGCCACTCCCGTTCGTCTCGGTGGTGGTTATGGGAGCCTCCAGGGAAAGCCGAGACGTAGGTCCTTGCAGCACGCCGGGGCCGCTCACCGAGACCGTGATGTCTCGGTCGCGCAGTGTGTGACCCGCAGCCTGCCCCTCAGTCGTGTGAGCATCTGCGCGCTGCGCAGACGTGCCCGTGCGTCGGGCGCGGTGACGCGGACGGGCTTGGCGGTGCGGGCGTCAAGGGTCAGCGCGCGGTCCTTGCCCATCACCAGCCGGGGCGTCACCAGTTCAGAACTGATCCACTGTGTGACCGAGACCCATGTGACCAGCGCGACCAAGCCGAGCAGCCCTGTCTCCCGCACGACCCGTTCCATCGGTCGCGCGCCCGGAGACGCCAGAGCCTGAGCCTCCCGCACGATGCGGGATACGATCGCCGGCCGCACATCGTTCACCACCGAGCTATGAAACCTCCAACGCTGGTTCTTGATACGCCCGAGGTCGCCACGGGCCTCCTGCTTGCGCTGCCGGACCACGAGTCGCGGACTCATGTTCGGCGCAGACCGGTCAAGTCCGTGACGGTCCTGACGCGGTCGCACCGGCACGGCGTTGACCGCCGCGGGCGCGTTAGATCTGTTGAGCAGCAGAATGGGGGGCATTCCGCGCCACCTGTATCTGCCGAACGGGCCTGTCACCTCTGCCGATCGGCAGACCTCGACGGGATACGGTGGCTTGTGCTGACCTGCCGCCGGCGGAACGGTGGGGAGCGGCTGGTCAACGGCGGATCTGCGATGCCCCTGGCCGAACTCTCAGCGCCGCCGTCCGTGACGGCCGACCGGTAGCGGCGCGAACGTGTGCGGTGCAGGTTCAGACGAGCCGCTTGCGCAGGGTCCCGATCTTCCGGACCGGCCCGTCGCTGCCAGGTCGAGCGCGGGCTCGGCGTCGGCGTCGGCGTCGGCGTCGATGAGCGGGGCCGAGCCGTCGACCACCTTGTCCCGTAGGGTCCGGAGCCCGATGACCGCCGACGAACTGCGCGAGGCGGTGGTCAAACCGGCGCAGGCGGGCGGCGCCCGGCGCAGGACGGTGGCTCGGTCAGGTCTCGTCGGTGAGGTCGATGCCCCGGTCGGCTCTGCCGAGCCGGTCGTAGACGTGCCGGCGCCGCGACCGGAAGTACAGGGCGAGGGCGATCCCCACGCACAAGCCGACCAGCGGAATACCCACGAGCCACAGGTTCTGGCCCGGCGCCCCGCCGACGATGAGCTCGAAGTGGGTCAGCGCCAGGAAGACCGTGCCGCCCAGTGAGGCCGCGGCGATACCGGGAGCGAGAAACACCTTGAACCAGTTCTCCCCGGCCGGGACACCGGTGCGGCCGAACCAGACGATGACCGCCAGACTCACCATGGTCATCAGGAGCAGGATGCCGGCCGCCCCGAGACCGGTCAGCTCGGCGTAGAGCGACGGCCCCTGGCTGCCGGCGACCACGAAGGCGAGCAGTACGACAGCGGTGACGATCGCGGCCAGCGTGGAGGCGCGATGCGGTGAACCGTGCCGGCGGTGAACGTCCGCCAGATACCCGGGGAGCGCCCTGTCGCAGCTCAGGTTGTGGACGTACCGCGCCACCACGTTGTGGATGGCGAGCAGCGCGGCCAGGACCGACGTGGTCACGAAGAGATAGGACAGCTGGGTGAAGGCGGGAGCGACATAGTGCCCGATCGAGTCGGGGAACATCGTCGTCGGCGCGTTCGTGGCCACGCTGACGGCCTTCGCCCCGTACGCCGACATGAGCGCGTAACAGGACAGGAGGTACAGGAGGCCGACGAAGACGACCGCGGTGTAGGTCGCCCGCGGGATGGTCTTGTTCGGGTTGCGGACCTCGTCGCGGAACAGGGCGGTGGCTTCGAAGCCGAGAAAGAGCAGGATGGCGAAGAGTATCGCGACACCCACGTCGCCCCTGGTGAACTCGAAGGGGCTCAGCGGCCGTGCCGTGAGCCCGTCCGGACCACCACCACCAGCGATGAGCACCGCCACGTCGTACGTCATGACCACCACGACTTCGACGACCATGGCGATCGAGAGGATCTTCGCCGACAGTTCGATGTGCAGGTAGCCCAGGACGCTCACGACGGCCCACCCCAGAACCGTCCACACCAGCCAGGGGGTGTTCGGTCCGTCGAGGCTGACGATGAGGTTCTGGACCGTGACGCCGAGTTGGGCGTAGACGCCGGCGAGCAGCACCACATAGGTGGTGACGGCCAGGAGGCCCGCACCCAGTCCGACGACCTTGCCGAGTCCGGTGCTGATGAAGGAGTAGAAATCACCGGGCTTGGGCACGTGCCTGGCCATGGTCACGTAACCGACGGCGAAGAACAGCAGGACGACCGTCGCGGCGGCGAAGGCGAAAGCCGCGCCCTTCCCCCCGAAGGAGATGCTGTAGGGGAGGTAGGCGCTCACCACCGAGATCGGGGCCGAGAACGCGAGAACGGTCAGGGTGAGGGCTCTGGTGCCCATGTGGCCCGAAAGCGCGCGGGACTCACTGCTGGCGCCGCCGGTCACCGACCACGGAAGCCGACGTTTCACCTTAATGACCTTGAGTTGCTTCTCATGGCAGCGTCCTTCTGGTTCTCATGTTAAATCGAACGGACGGAGCCGACCACGTTCGGCCGACGATTGCGGCGATCTCGATGTCGGCCGCCGCACGGGAACCGCGGAACGTTTTGCCGACGGTGATGCCCGCGAGCGTGCGAGAACAGCGACCAGCGACCGTGTGGGCCGACCGGAGGAACCCTCCAGTGCCGGGATCCGGGCCGTGATCCGTGAGCCGTGCGATATGCGCGGGAAGTGACGGAGACTGTCCGACCGGCAGCCCGGCGCCTCGCAGCGCATGCCAGGCGCCGGGGGTAGCCTGGCTGCCAGGGACACCCACCCCTGGCAGGCCTCCATGACAGCACTCGTCCCAGCGGCGCAGTTCGCACACGACAATCCCTTCGATACGGTCACGGCGGCCATCGCGGTACTGGACCACCGGGAGACTGTCGTCGGCTGGAACACTTCGGCGGAGCAACAGTTCGGCTTCTCCGCCGCCGAGGTCCTGGGCCGCTCCGCCCGCGAACTGCTCGCGGACGTGGACGCCCTCGAATCCGACGGCAACGTCCCCGGTCTGATCGGCCTGGTGCCGCAGGACGGGGGCCTGTCGGCGGATCGCGCCCGGCAGCCCGGTCACACCGAGATCCGGAACCTGCGCCGTCGCGACGGCGGCACCGTGCCCACAGCCCTGCGGGTGAGCCGGCTGGACCACCGCGACCTCGGCGCGCTCTGGCTGGTGCTGCTGATTCCCGCCGACCGTCTCCAGCACTGGATGACGGCCCAGTCGGTGCTGGACGGCCTCGTCACACGGTCGTCGATCATCCTGACGGTCTACGGGCCCGACGCGCGTGTGGCCTGGATCAACGGCGCCCAGCAGGAGCAGATAGGTTTCACACCGGCACAGACTCAGGGCCGGTACGTCAGCGACCTGCTGCCCCAGGGGGAGGTCATCACACCAGGGTACCTAGGTCCGCTGGAGGACGTGATCGCCGAGGTCTTCCGGACCAGCACCCCGGTGACCGATCTCCACTACCGCAGCCCCACCCCGGCGGACCCCGCTCACCAGCGCGTCTGGTCCAACTCGTACTTTCGTCTGGAGGACTCCGACGGCCATCCGCTCGGGGTCTGTGAGGCCGCCTTCGACATCACCTCCCGCTACGAGGCCCGGCAGCGGCTGGCCCTGCTGAGCCGGGCCAGCAGCATCGGCAGGACGCTGGACGCCACGCGCACGGCCCAGGAACTGGCGGAGGTGGTGGTGCCCGGCTTCGCCGACGAGGTCAGGGTCGAGCTCGCGGACTCCGTCCTGCTCGGCGAGGACCTTCCGGCCGGCCCCGCCGCCCAGCCCGCACCACTGCGGTGTGTCGCGCAGCGCGACACCGCCGACGTCGACACTCCCGTTCCGCAGTACGCGTCAGGGCCGACGGAAGGTCAACGCCGGCTGGTCCTGAGCTTGCGGTCCGGGGACACGCTGCTCGGCCGGGCGACGTTCACACGGCTGGCCCCGCGGGATCCGTTCGCCCCGGAGGACCGCGACCTGGCGGGCGAACTGGTCTCCCGTGCGGCGGTGTGCATCACCAACGCATGGCGCTTCGCACGTGAGCACGCCACCGCGCTGGCGCTGCAGCACGCCCTCCTGCCCCACCGACTCCCCCAGCCGGCCAGCGTGGGCATCGCCCACCACTATGAGCCGGCGGCCGGACAGGCCGGTGTCGGCGGCGACTGGTACGACGTGGTCCCGCTGTCCGGGGCCCGGGTCGGCCTGGTCGTCGGTGACGTGGCCGGCCACGGACTGCGAGCGACGGCGACCATGGGTCGTCTGCGGACCACGGTCCGAGCCCTGGCGGCACTCGATCTCGACCCGGGCGAACTGCTGACCCGGCTCGACGACCTGGTCGCCCAAGCCCGGATCGGCATCCATCCCGAGGACGGCGACCCGGCGGAGGACCCGGCGCTGGGTACGCGATGCCTGTACGCCGTGTACGACCCGGCCTCCCAGGTCTGCTCGACGGCGAGCGCCGGCCATCTCACCCCGGTGGTCGTCGCGCCGGACGGGAGCGCGCACCACGTGGCGGTGCCCGTCGGTCCGCCGCTCGGCATCGCCGACCTGCCGTTCGAGTCCGCGGAGGTCC
This sequence comes from Streptomyces ipomoeae 91-03, assembly GCF_000317595.1. Classification (GTDB taxonomy): domain Bacteria; phylum Actinomycetota; class Actinomycetes; order Streptomycetales; family Streptomycetaceae; genus Streptomyces; species Streptomyces ipomoeae. Next base: position 25,454 of record NZ_AEJC01000271.1, read on the forward strand.
GGCTTGCTCCTGGCAGCATGCTCGCCCTGTTCACCGACGGGCTCGTCAACGACGAGTACGGGGACATCGAGGCCGGTGTGGCCGATCTGTGCCGTGTGCTGCAACGCCGCGGCATCACGCCGGCGGAGGCCTGCCAGGCCATCGCCGACCGGCGTAGCCGCGACCGGGCGCAGGACGACGCCACACTACTGCTCGTCCGGGTCCAGGCGCTGACCAAGGACAGCATGGCCGCGTGGACCATCCCCGCCGAGCCGGCAGAGGTGGCCCGGGCCCGGGCACTGTGTCTGCGGCAGCTCTCCGCCTGGGATCTCGACGAGGTCGGTTTCGTCGTGGAGTTGATCGTCAGCGAACTGGTGACCAACGCGATCCGGTACGGCGGCGCTCCGCTGTGCCTGAGGCTGCTGCGCGACGGCAACCGCGTCCTGATCTGCGAGGTCTCCGACAGCGGTCACACGTCTCCGCACCTGCGGCGGGCCGGACTGGACGACGAAGGCGGCCGGGGCCTGTACCTCGTCGCCCAGCTGACGGCCCGCTGGGGCACGCGCTACACCCGCGACGGAAAGACAATCTGGACCGAGGTCCGGCTCGGTTCGGCCCCCCCCGTCCCAGAGTCGCCCGGAAGCCGCCTGAACGGTCCGTGAGCGAGCGGGACGACGGCTGCCGGTCGCGCGACGGCGGCGGAAGCGACGGCGGCCGACGCGTCCACCACCTCTTCCCAGGCCTACTGACCAGACGCCTCGGCCCGGGCAAGGACCGCACCCACCGCAACCCCGAGCGGCCAGACCGTCATCAATCGCTCCAGCCGCCCGATGCCGGCCCCGCTGGGTCAGTTTGTACTGGGCGGTGTCGACTCAACTCGATGAGACGGGCTGGTCGCCGAGTAGAGGAATTCGGCTCGTGCCGGCTCGCAGAGGTGGAATACTCCGGCGGCGATGTGTCCCTCCCAGGGACGCAGCGCGCCTGGGGTGCGGAACAGGTGCCACAGAGCCGAGGTGTCCACCAGATACGTGATCACTCGAAGGCCTCGCGTCGGGCACGCTTCTCGGCGTCACGCGCCGCTGCGGCCTTCTCGAACTCGCCACGCGAACCTCGCGCGGCCAGCTTCTCTGCGGCCTCAAGCCGCTTGATCCGCGCCACGTAGTCCCGAAGAGCCGCGTTGACGGTCTCCTTCTTCGTCGTGGCACCCATGAGCCGCATGGCCTCGGCCAGCGCCTCGTCGTCGACCGTTTCCGACACAGGCTTCCTCGGCGGGGCCATCGCATCCCCACGCGAATCACCCCATGAACCCCATGCCCGACTTGATCGGAACCTGCGTCCGAATCCGCCCTGTCGATCATGAAGATGCCCACCGAGACACGCTGCCAGCGTCCCTCAACCCGCTTACCCGCCAGCCAAGCTGCTGGTCAGAAGGTTTCTTCTCGCGTAGCGAGTGGTGGGGCGGGTGGGACTCGAACCCACGGCCGACGGATTATGAGTCCGCTGCTCTAACCGGCTGAGCTACCGCCCCGTACGGCGCGTCGCGCACATTTGTGCGCGCCGTCTGCCGCAGCATAGCCGCTCATACGATCTCCTGCTTCGGATGGTCGGCCTTCGCGTGCGCTTCTTGACCTTGAGGACTACGCCGCTGCCCCCGCGGTTCCCCCCGGACATGAAAAAGGACCCCGACGGGGTCCTCGTTCAGGCTGCTCCCCCGACTGGACTCGAACCAGTAACCTGCCGGTTAACAGCCGGCTGCTCTGCCAATTGAGCTACGGAGGACCGAGCTCCCCCGACTGGACTCGAACCAGTAACCTGCCGGTTAACAGCCGGCTGCTCTGCCAATTGAGCTACGGAGGAATGCCTCGTTGCATCGAACGTACCTAACTGGGCATTCGCCAGGGGGCGTGCGTTCGCTGCGACACATACATTAGCGCAAGCTGAGGGGTGCTCCGCCAATCGGTATCCCTCCACGCCCGACGCCCACCGAGGGCGCCGCAAGGACCGACACAGACGCAAGGAAGGGTGGCCGCCCATGCGCTATCGACTCACGTTCTTTGCCGGACTGGCCCTGGGTTACGTACTGGGAACACGGGCCGGGCGGGAGCGCTACGAACAGCTGAAGAAGTCGGCCCGGCAGGTCGCCCAGAACCCGGCCGTGCGCAACACCGCGGAGTCCGCCGCCCAGCAGGGCCGGGTGTTCGCGGGCAAGGCGTACCACGTGGTCAGCGAGAAGGTCGGGGACCGGGTGCCGGACTCGGTCGCCGGGCGGGTCCGTTCACTGCGCGAACGCAATGTGAACGGCAAGGGCGCGGACGACTGGGGGACCAGCGACACATAGGTCCGCGGTCGCGGCGGCGGGGTCGTCGCGCGGCACTCCCACCTCTTCCCGTGGGGCAGAATTTCTGCCATGGGGATAGTCGCCGGGCTGGATAGTTCGCCCGATTTTACGCGCATTGTCGTCTGTGACTCGGACACAGGGGCCGTGCTCAGGCAGGGGTATGCCCCGCACCCGCTGGAGCCGACGGAGGGCGGGGGGCGCCCCTGTGACGTCGATCCGCAGGCGTGGCTGCTGTCCCTGGGCGAGGCGGCCGGCGGCGGGCTGCTCGAAGGCGTGCAGGCGATCGGCGTCTCCTCCCAGCAGAACGGGCTGATCGCGCTGGACGCACAGGGCAACACCGTGCGCCCGGCGATGGTCGGCGGTGACAAGCGGGCCCAGGTCGCGGCGGCCGACCTCATCGACGCGCTCGGCGGGCGGGGCGCCTGGGCGCAGGCCGTGGGGTGCGTGCCGGGGGCGGCGCAGCCGGTGACCAAGCTGCGCTGGATGAGCCGTACGGAACCGGATGCCGCGATGCGGACGGCTGTGCTCATGCAGGCCCACGACTGGTTGGTGTGGCAGTTGCTGGGGCGGCCGGTCAGGAGGACGACGGACCGGGGCGGGGCCTCGGGGACCGGGTACTGGAACGCGGCGACCGGGCAGTACCGGACCGATCTCGTCGAGATGGCCCTCGGGCACCAGGTCATGCTGCCCGAGGTGCTGGGGCCCTCGGACGCCGCCGGTACGACGCCGGAGGGGCTCCTCATCTCCGCCGGCACCGGGGAGACCATGGCCGCCGCCTTCGGGCTCGGCATCGGGCTCGGTGACGCGGTGGTGTCGCTGGGGGCCTCCGGGTCCGTCATGGCCGTCCACAACGAGGCGCTCGTCGACTCCACCGGGATGATCACGTCCCTCGCGGATGCGACGGGTATGCATCTGCCGGTCGTCACCACGCTCAACGCGGTACGCACCCTGCGGGGGGCCGCCGAGCTGCTGAGCATGCCCGATCTGGAGGGGCTGTCCGAGCTGGCGATGAAGTCGACGCCGGGCTCCCACGGGCTGGTGATGCTGCCGTATCTGGAGGGCGAGCGGACGCCGAACCTGCCGCATACGGCGGGGACGCTGGCCGGGTTGCGTCGCGAGTCCATGAGGCCGGAGCATCTGGCTCGCGCCGCGTTCGAGGGGATGCTGTGCGGGCTCGCCGACGCGCTGGACGTGCTGCGGGGGCGGGGCGTCGACGTACGGCGGATCTTTCTGCTCGGGGCGGCGGCGGAGCTGCCCGCGGTGCAGGCGGCTGCGCCCGCGCTGTTCGGGGTGCAGGTCGTCGTGCCTCAGCCGGCGGACTACGCGGCCGTGGGTGCCGCTCGACAGGCCGCGTGGGCGTTGGGGGTGACTCAGGGGACGCTTGATCCTCGTACGCCGCCGATGTGGCCGGGGGCGGTCGGGCAGGTGTTGGAGCCGGGGGACGAGTTGGCCGTGGGGCAGGCGGTTCGGCAGCAGTATGTCGCCGTTCGTGAGCAGACTCACCCTGGGGCGTTTCGTTCCTAGGTAAGCGGGGGGTATGAATCGCCTTCTCGTCTGCCGGGCTTGTGTCGTCGTGCGGGTGGGGGCTCATCGTGGCTGGTCGCGCGGTTCCCCGCGCCTCGGCGGTGTGGGGGTGCGTCCATGGCTCCTAAGCCTGTTGGGCTAATTCGGTTGAGGTAACGCGGGTGGAGTGTCCGACGATGGGTGCTGGTGCATCCCGTCACTCGTCGTCGAATCCGAGAGAGCTCGCGTGCTCATACGTCTGTTGCGAAGTCATCTTCGTCCGTACAAGAAACCCATCGCCCTGTTGGTGCTGCTGCAGTTCGTGCAGACGTGCGCCACGCTCTACCTGCCCACGCTGAACGCGGACATCATCGATCAGGGTGTGGTGAAGGGTGACACGGGCTACATCCTGTCCTTCGGGGCGCTGATGGTCGGCATCTCGTTGGTGCAGGTCGTCTGCAACATCGGCGCGGTGTACTACGGCGCCCGTACGGCATCGGCGGTCGGCCGGGACATCCGGGCAGCCGTGTTCGACCGGGTGCAGTCGTTCTCGGCGCGTGAGGTCGGTCACTTCGGGGCGCCGTCGCTGATCACGCGGACGACGAACGATGTGCAGCAGGTGCAGATGCTGGTGCTGATGACGTTCACCCTGGTGGTGTCGGCGCCGATCATGTGCGTGGGCGGCATCGTGCTGGCGCTCGGGCTCGATGTGCCGTTGTCGGGGGTGCTCCTTGCCGTTGTACCGGTGCTCGGGATTTCCGTCAGCCTGATCGTGCGCCGGTTGCGCCCTCTGTTCCGGAGCATGCAGGAGCGGCTCGACACGGTGAACCGGGTGCTGCGCGAGCAGATCACCGGCAATCGGGTCATCCGGGCCTTTGTGAAGGACGACTACGAGAAGGACCGGTTCCGGAAGGCGAACGCCGACCTCACGGAGATGTCGCTGGGGACCGGGCGGATGCTGGCGCTGATGTTCCCGATCGTGATGACGGTCATCAACGTCTCGTCGATCGCGGTGGTGTGGTTCGGGGCGCATCGGATCGACAGCGGCGGGATGGAGATCGGGGCGCTGACCGCGTTCCTGGCCTATCTCATGCAGATCGTGATGGCTGTGATGATGGCCACCTTCATGTTCATGATGATGCCGCGCGCGGAGGTGTGCGCCGAGCGCATCCAGGAGGTGCTCGACACCGAGACCAGTGTCGAGCCGCCCGTCGCGCCCGTACGGGAGCTGCGGCGGCGTGGGTTCCTGGAGATCCGGGGTGCCGGGTTCCGTTATCCGGGGGCCGAGGAGCCGGTGCTCAAGTCGATCGACGTCGCGGCGCGGCCGGGTGAGACGACCGCCGTCATCGGGTCCACGGGAAGCGGAAAGTCGACTCTGCTCGGGCTGGTGCCCCGGCTGTTCGACGTCACCGAGGGTGAGGTGCTGGTGGACGGCGTCGACGTACGCACGCTCGATCCGCAGCTGCTCGCCAGAACCGTGGGGCTGGTGCCGCAGAAGCCGTACCTCTTCTCGGGGACCGTCGCGACGAACCTGCGGTACGGCAATCCGGACGCCACCGACGAGGAGCTGTGGCACGCGCTGGAGGTGGCGCAGGCCAAGGACTTCGTCGAGCGGCTGGAGGGCGGGCTCAACGCCCCCATCGCGCAGGGCGGCACCAATGTGTCGGGCGGGCAGCGGCAGCGGCTCGCGATCGCGCGGACGCTGGTGCAGCGGCCGGAGATCTATCTGTTCGACGACTCCTTCTCCGCGCTCGACTACGCCACCGACGCCGCACTGCGGGGGGCACTCTCGCTGGAGACCGCCGAGGCGACCGTCGTGATCGTCGCCCAGCGGGTGGCGACCATCCGGGACGCCGACCGGATCGTGGTCCTCGACGAGGGGCGGGTCGTCGGCACCGGGCGCCACCACGAGCTGATGGCGGACAACGAGACCTATCGGGAGATCGTTCTCTCCCAGCTCACGGAAGCGGAGGCAGCCTGATGGCCGGGCCGTTGGCACGGATGGCGGGGGCCAGAGGCGGTCCTGATCAGCACTCCATGGACTTCAAGGGGTCCGGGAAACGGCTGCTCGCGCAGTTCAGGCCCGAGCGGTTCACCATGTACGCGATGATCGCGTGCGCGGTGCTCAGCGTCGAGCTTTCGGTGCTGGGGCCATGGATCCTCGGCAAGGCGACCGACCTGGTGTTCGCCGGGGTCGTCGGGCGGCAGATGCCGGCGGGCCAGACCAAGGCCCAGGTGCTGGAGGGGCTGCGGGAGCGCGGGGACGGCGGCGTCGCCGACATGCTGTCCGGCACCGACTTCACCCCCGGCGAGGGCATCGATTTCGGGGCCGTCGGCGGCGTGCTGCTGGTTGCCCTCGGCATCTTCCTGGCCGCGGGGCTGCTGATGGCGGCGGCCACCCGGCTCTCCAACCGGGCCATCAACCTGACCATGTTCCGGATGCGCGAGGAGCTCCAGGCCAAGCTGTCGCGGCTGCCGCTGTCGTACTTCGACCGGCGGCAGCGGGGTGAGGTACTGAGCCGGGCCACCAACGACATCGACAACATCGGGCAGACGTTGCAGCAGTCGATGGGGCAGCTCATCAACTCGCTGCTCACCATCATCGGCGTACTGGTGATGATGTTCTGGGTGTCGCCGCTGCTGGCGCTGGTCGCGCTGGTGACCGTACCGGTGTCGTTCCTGGTGGCCACCCGCGTGGGCAAGCGGTCGCAGCCGCACTTCGTCGCGCAGTGGCGGACCACCGGCAAGCTCAACGCCCATATCGAGGAGATGTACACCGGGCACACCCTCGTCAAGGTGTTCGGGCGGCAGGAGGAGTCGGCGAAGCAGTTCGCCGAGGAGAACGAGCGGCTGTACGAGGCCGGGTTCAAGGCCCAGTTCAACAGCGGGATCATGCAGCCGCTGATGTTCTTCGTGTCGAACATCAACTATGTGCTGGTGGCCGTGGTGGGCGGGCTGCGGGTCGCGTCGGGCGCGCTGTCGATCGGCGACGTGCAGGCCTTCATCCAGTACTCGCGGCAGTTCTCGATGCCGCTCACGCAGGTGGCGTCCATGGCGAACCTCGTGCAGTCCGGTGTCGCCTCCGCCGAGCGGATCTTCGAACTGCTGGACGCGGACGAGCAGGAGGCCGACCCCGTGCCCGGAGTGCGGCCGGAGGAACTGCGCGGGCGGGTGGCGCTGGAGGGCGTGTCCTTCCGGTACGAGCCGGAGAAGCCGCTCATCGAGGACCTCTCGCTGGTGGTCGAGCCCGGGCACACGGTGGCGATCGTGGGGCCGACGGGGGCCGGGAAGACGACCCTGGTCAATTTGCTGATGCGGTTCTACGAGGTCACCGGTGGGCGTATCACCCTGGACGGGGTCGACATCGCCTCCATGTCCCGTGACGAGCTCCGGGACGGGATCGGAATGGTGCTTCAGGACACCTGGCTGTTCGGGGGGACCATCGCCGAGAACATCGCTTACGGGGCGTCCACCGCGCGCAAGGTCACCCGGGGGGAGATCGAGGAGGCGGCCCGGGCGGCGCACGCGGATCGGTTCATCCGGACGCTGCCGGACGGGTACGACACCGTGATCGACGACGAGGGGACCGGGGTCAGTGCCGGTGAGAAGCAGCTGATCACCATCGCTCGGGCGTTCCTGTCGGATCCGGTGATCCTGGTGCTGGACGAGGCGACGAGTTCCGTTGACACCCGGACGGAGGTGCTGATCCAGAAGGCCATGGCGAAGCTCGCGCATGGGCGGACGTCGTTCGTGATCGCGCATCGGTTGTCGACGATCCGGGATGCGGACACGATTTTGGTGATGGAGAACGGGGCGATCGTGGAGCAGGGGGGACACGCGGAGTTGCTGGCTGCGGATGGGGCTTATGCGCGGCTGTACAAGGCGCAGTTCGCGGAGGCTGTGGCTGAGGTGGACTGAGGGCGGGGGTGCGCGGGGCCTTTTCGCCCCCGCCGCCCCTACCCGTCCCTCCCCCATCCAGGGACTGCGCCCCTTCGACCCCGCTGCGCCCCAGAACTCGGGAGGTTGGGGTTGTGAGGCGGGTGCGGGTTGCATGTGGTTGCTCGCGCAGTTCCCCGCGCCCCTGAAAAGCAGGGGCTGCGCCCCGCTTTTCATCGGCCCGAAGGGCCGTGTCTTCAGGGGCGCGGGGAACTGCTCGACCAGCCCCCACCCACCCGCGGTCGCCAACGCACCGATTCGACCGAATTCTGAGGCGCCGCAGGGTCGAAGGCGCCGCAGGGTCGAAGGCGCCGCGGGGTCGAAGGGGTGGCGGGGTCTCAGTCCAGGTAGCCCCTCAGTTGGTCTGCGAAGGCGTGGTCCCTCAGTTTGTTGAGGGTTTTGGACTCGATCTGCCTTATGCGTTCCCGGGTGACGCCGAAGATGCGGCCTATTTCCTCCAGGGTGCGGGGGCGGCCGTCGGCGAGGCCGTAGCGGAGTTGGACCACCTTGCGTTCGCGTTCGCCGAGGGTCGACAGGACCGCTTCCAGGTGTTCGCGCAACAGCAGGAACGCCGCCGACTCCACGGGGCTCGCGGCGTCGCCGTCCTCGATCAGGTCGCCGAGGGCCACATCGTCCTCCTCGCCGACCGGGGCATGGAGCGAGACCGGTTCCTGGGCGAGGCGGAGGACCTCGCTGACGCGCTCGGGGAGCAGGTCGAGGTGGGCGGCCACCTCCTCCGGGGTGGGTTCGTGGCCGCGTTCCTGGAGCATGCGGCGTTGGACGCGGACGACCCGGTTGATCAGCTCGACCACGTGGACGGGGACGCGGATCGTGCGGGCCTGGTCGGCGAGGGCGCGGGACATGGCCTGGCGGATCCACCAGGTGGCGTAGGTGGAGAACTTGTAGCCACGGGCGTAGTCGAATTTCTCCACGGCTCGGATGAGGCCCAGGTTTCCCTCCTGGACCAGGTCCAGCATGGTCAGGCCGCGGCCGACGTACCGCTTGGCCACGGACACCACGAGCCGTAGGTTCGCCTCGATGAGGCGGCGCTTGGCCATGCGGCCCATGACCACCAGGCGGTCCAGGTCGAGGGCCAACTCGCTGTCCAGGTCGGGGGTGTTGCTCAGCTTCTCCTCGGCGAACAGGCCGGCCTCGACGCGCCGGGCGAGCTCGACCTCCTCGGCGGCGGTGAGCAGCGGGATACGGCCGATCTCGCGGAGGTACTGACGGAACAGGTCGGACGAGGGACCGCTGGTGTCGGCGGCGCGGCTCCGCGGCGCCTCCGCCGACTCGGGCGGCTCGACGGTCTCGATGGCGTCCACCGCGACGTCCTCGACCACCGCGGCGTCGACCACCGCGTCCTCCACCACGGCCGGCGGCGGCTCGTCGAGGTCGGGCCGGCCGTCCGGCGCCGCCTCGGGGTGGTGCGCGGCGCGGCTCTGGGCGGGCACCGCGGTGATGACGTCGGTCTCCGCGTCCGGCTCCGCGCCGTCGGTACTGATGGCGGTACTGATGTCGTTCTGTATGAGGGTCTGGGTCTGCACGGGGGCGACCTCCAGGAATGTCGCTGCTGAGGCGTACGGCAGCGGTATGTCGGGGATGGCACGGGCGGCCTCTCCGCCGTCCATCCCGTACTCATCGAGCGGAACCGCGGGGATCTCGGACCCATGGGGGACGGGTCGGCCGCGCTCCGAGGACTCAGGCACCGGAACCCAGTGTGGAGTACGACACACAGCCGCCACGAGGGGCGTGCGGTGACTTTTTGCGTCCGGTCCGTGACCAGCGGGTGATGTGCGGGCGGAAACCCACGTGCCCGGGTCCGAGGTGATCTGGCACGATCCGCTGGTGTCCGCTTCTCTGTACGAAACCCATGTGACCGTCCGCTGCGCCGACGCCGCCGAGTCGGAACGACTCTTCCGCTGGGCGGACGCGGTCGGCCTCAAGCTCACCCATATCGAGCTGGCCCGGGGCCGGATGCGCACCCAGCCGATGCTCACCCTGGCCGGCTCCCCGTCGTACGCCCATGAAGCGGCGCGAGCGCGGCAGGTGGCGGCACGGCTGCGGGAGGACGGCTTCGAGCCGGTGCGGGTCAAGATCGAGTCGACGCCGTGGGCTCCGGAGGTGCCGGACGGGCCCTGCGGCGGCGGACAGTACTTCGAGCACCATGTGAAGCTGCTGCTCGACGCGGACACCGACCTCGGCGCGCTGGCCTCCCGCGTGGTCCCGCACGGCGCGCATCTGTCCTGGAACGCGCGGCGGATCCGGGGCGGCGGACGGCACGAGCGGTTCGTGACGCAGCGGTGCCGCGGCGTGGACGCGACGGGGGCGGGGCGGGCGCTGGAGGAGTTGCTGGCAGAGCTGGACGGGCTTCACGTGGTGGCTGTGGAACGGGAGTTCGTGCTCCATGACAGCGACGAGTCGGTGGACGACGGATGGATCGAGGAAACGGTGACACGGGGGGTACGGGGATGAGCGGGCGATGGGACGGCTTCGGCTGGGCGAGCGCGGAGATCCCCAAGGAGCCGCTGGACGACGAGATCCGCGCGGCGGAGAAGCTGCCGCGGACACTGCGTCCCGTGCCGGGCGACGACGTGGTGCAGCGGCCGGTCTTCGACCCGGCGCTGAAGCACTACGAGAACGCCTACCGGGCCACCGACCCCGCCTTCACCGACCCGGCGCGCGGCGACGCCTGGCGCACGGCCAGGCGCCGGGCGCTGCATCTGGTCCTGGCCGCGATCGCCGACTCCCCGTGGGTGGACGCGCTGGTGCTGCGCGGCAGCGTGCTGATGTCGACGTGGTTCCCGGACGCCGCCCGCGAGCCCGGTGACCTGGACTTCGTCGTCGTACCGCATACCTGGGCGATCGACGACGAGCGGACGGCCCGGATGCTCGACGGGATCGCGACGGCCGCCGAGGCCCTGGCGTCCGCGCACGGGCCGCAGCTGGGGATCTCCGCGGCGGGGGCGGTCGTGGAGGACATCTGGACCTATGAGCGGGTGCCGGGCCGGCGCATGGTGCTGCCGTGGTCCGCGCCGGGTCTGCCCGGTGGCCATGTCCAGCTCGACTTCGTCTTCAACGAGAAGCTGCCCGAGGAGCCGGAGCCGGTGGAGCTGCCGGGAGGGGCGATCGTGCAGGCGGCCACACCGGCGCTCTCGCTCGCCTGGAAGCTGATGTGGATCATCAACGACACGTACGCGCAGGGCAAGGACCTCTACGACGCCGTCCTCCTCGCCGAGCGCCATCCACTCCCCTACGAGCTGCTGCACGAGGTGTTCCGGCTGTCGGGCGAGTGGCCCTACCCGTACCGCGAGAACGTGCTGCTGGAGGACGTGGTCGAGGGGGTCGGGTACGTCGAGTGGAACCACTTCGTCGTGGAGTACCCGCAGTTCGCCGACGACGAGCGGGAGTTCGCGGAGCGGCTGGTGCGGGCGGTGACGCCGACGTTCGAGCAGCGCTCAGAGGGCGGCGGGCCCGTGCTCCCGTAGCGCCTGGTCGTACTGCTGGAGGACCCACAACTCGTTCTGCACGGCGGCCAGTTGGGCCGGGTCGCCGTGGGTGGTGAGGCGGGTGAAGCTGCTCTGGACGTCGCGCACCCGGCGTTCGACGGCCCGACGGCGGACGGTGACCAGTTGGGCGCCCGCGTACTCCTCGTCGACCGTCCTGCGCATGATGGGCTCGACGGCCAGCTCGGTCACCATGGCCCGCACCACGTCGTCCGGCGCGGCCTCGCGGACCCGGATCAGGTATTCCTGCGGGTCCTGGGCGCCGTACTCGACGCCGCCCGCCTCGATGATCGTCTGGCGTACGGCCGCGTACGGGGCGGCGGTGAACTCGTCGACCCCGTACGCGTCGAACGCGGGGGCGACCAACTCGGGTCGCTGGAGGGCGAGTTTGAGGAGTTCGCGCTCGGTGGCGTAGACCGGGTTGCGGAGGTTGAGGGCCGGGCCGGACGGGGGCCGGGGCGAGGACTCGTACGGCTGTGCGGGGCGCTGTGGGGCCGGCGCGGGACCCTTGCCGCCGCGCTCGCGGGCCCAGCGGGCGAGCTGGGCGACGCGCTTGACGACGAACTGGGTGTCGAGGATGCCGAGCATGCCGGCGAGCTGCACGGCGACCTCGTGCTGGGCACCGCTGTTCTTGATGCGGGCCACGATCGGCGCGGCCTCGTCCAGGGCGGCGGCGCGCCCGGCGGGGGTCTCCAGGTCGTAGCGGACGACGATCTGGCGGAGGGCGAACTCGAAGAGCGGCGTACGGGGTTCGACCAGCTCCGCGACCGCCTCGTCGCCCTTGGCCAGGCGCAGCTCGCAGGGGTCCATGCCGTCCGGCGCGATCGCGATGTATGTCTCGGCGGCGAACTTCTGGTCGTCCTCGAAGGCGCGCAGGGCCGCCTTCTGGCCGGCCGCGTCGCCGTCGAAGGTGAAGATCACCCGCGCCGAGCCGTTGTCCATCAGCAGCCGGCGAAGGATCTTGATGTGCTCGCCGCCGAAGGCCGTACCGCAGGTCGCGATGGCCGTCGTCACCCCGGCGAGGTGGCAGGCCATGACGTCCGTGTAACCCTCGACGACGACGGCCCGGCTGGTCTTGGCGATGTGCTGCTTGGCGAGGTCGATGCCGTACAGGACCTGGGACTTCCGGTAGATCGCCGTGTCGGGGGTGTTCAGGTACTTCGGTCCGTTGTCCGCCTCGTAGAGCTTGCGGGCGCCGAAGCCGACGACGTCTCCCGCGATGTCGCGGATCGGCCACATCAGACGGCCCCGGAAGCGGTCGATGGGGCCTCGGCGGCCCTCCTGGGAGAGGCCGGAGAGGAGCAGTTCCTTGTCGGTGAAGCCCTTGCCGCGGAGGTAGCGGGTGAGGTGGTCCCAGCCCTGGGGGCTGTAACCGACGCCGAAGTGGACGGCCGCCGCCTGGTCGAAGCCGCGCTCGGCGAGGAAGATCCGGCCGGTGTCGGCCTCGGGGCTGACGGCCAGCTGCTCCGCGTACCACTCGGCGGCGAGCTTGTGCGCCTCGACCAGCCGGATCCGCTCGCCGCGCTGGTGGGAGGGGTTGTACCCGCCCTCCTCGTAGCGCAGGGTGATCCCGGCCTGGGCGGCCAGGCGCTCGACCGCCTCCGAGAAGGAGAGGTGGTCGATCTTCATCACGAACGTGATGGTGTCGCCGCCCTCCTGGCAGCCGAAGCAGTGGAAGAGCCCCTTGCTCGGGCTGACCTGGAAGGATGGCGACTTCTCGTCGTGGAAGGGACACAGCCCCTTCAGGTTCCCCCCGCCCGCGCTACGCAGCTGGAGGTACTCGGACACCACGGCGTCGATCGGGACCGCGTCCCGTACCGCCTTCACGTCCTCGTCGTTGATCCGTCCTGCCACGCGGTGATTCTACGGGGACGGACCGACAGCCATGGGGCCGCAGGAGCGCCCCTGAAGGGGCGCGGGCGTGACCTCATGCGGCTCCGCCGCGTGGGCACGGCCGGCCACACACGGCCCGCAGCCGCCCGGCATCCCAAGCAGGCGACCCCTTAGGCGACCAGGCTCTCCAACGGCACCTGCGGGCTCGAAAGCGCCTCCACGTCCACAGCCGCCCGAGACCTGATCAGCTTCTGAATCGTCTCCGTGACGTCCCACACATTCACGTTCATCCCGGCGAGCACTCGCCCCTGACGCACCCAGAACGCGATGAACTCCCGCTTCCCGGCGTCCCCCCGGATCACCACCTGGTCGTACGACCCGGGCGGCGCCCATCCCGAGTACTCCATCCCCATGTCGTACTGGTCGGAGAAGAAGTACGGCACCCGGTCGTACGTGATGTCCCGCCCGAGCATCGCGCGCGCCGCGGCCGGCCCGCCGTTGAGCGCGTTGGCCCAGTGCTCCACCCGCAGCCGGGTGTCGAAGAGGGCGTGGGGGAAGGACACGACATCACCGGCCGCGTAGATGGCGGGGTCGGACGTACGGAGCTGGGCGTCCACCACGATGCCGCCGCCCTGTGACCGGTCGGCCAGCTCCAGCCCCGCGGCTTCGGCGAGGCCGACCCGGGGCGCCGCCCCGATCGCCGCGAGGACGTCGTGCGCGGGGTGCTCCTCCCCCGTGTCGGTGCGGGCCGCGAGCACCATGCCGTCCTGGCCGACGATCTCGGTGAGCTTCGCGCCGAAGCGGAAGCGGACGCCGCGCTCGCGGTGCAGCTCGGCGAAGAGGTTGCCCAGCTCGGGGCCGAGCACGCCGTGCAGCGGTGTCGGTTCCGGCTCCACGACGGTGACCTCCGCGCCGTACTCGCGGGCCGCCGCCGCGACCTCCAGGCCGATCCAGCCGGCGCCCGCGATGACGAGATGGCCGTTGTCCCGGCCGAGGGCGGCGAGGACGCCCTTGAGGCGCTCGGCGTGGGCGAGACGACGCAGATGGTGGACGCCGGCGAGACCCGTACCCGGGATGTCCAGGCGGCGCGGTTCCGCGCCGGTCGTGAGCAGCAGCTTGTCGTAGTGGACGAGGGTGCCGTCGTCGCCGAAGCGGACGGTCTTCGCCGTGCGGTCGATCGCGTCGACGGTCTGGCCCAGGTGCAGCTCGATGTCGTTGCGCGCGTACCAGCCCGGTTCATGGACGAAGACGCTGTCGCGCTCCTCCTTGCCGAGCAGATAGCCCTTGGAGAGCGGGGGACGCTCGTACGGGTGGTCGCGTTCGTCGCTGATCAGTATCACGCGGCCGGTGAAGCCCTCCACTCGGAGAGTCTCGGCCGCCTTCGCGCCGGCGAGACCGCCTCCGACGATGACGAATGTCTGATCCGCGTCGACCACTTGATGCCTCCTCTTAAGGGTGCGTCCACATGCGAGCGTCCCGCACAGAGCGTGATGCGGGAAGAGGTAGTGACCCGATCAGGCCACGCAGGGTCACGTATTTGTCACTTCCGCCCCATCAGTCTCGCGTGCAGAGTGCGGGCCGAGATGTCGGTGAGGGAGGCGATCTGGTCGACGATCACGCGCTTACGGGCACGGTCGTCCAGGGCCACGTCGAACAGCGCGCGGAACTGCGGTTCGAGGCCTTCGGGCGCGCGGGCGGTCAGCGCCTCGGCGAGTTCGGCGACGACGATCCGCTGGTCGGCGCGGAGCCGCTCCTGCTCGGCGCGCTGCATCACATACCGGTCGGCGACCGCCTTGAGGACCGCGCACTCCAGGCGCGTCCCGCGCGGGACGACGAGTGCGGCGCCGTACCGGGTGAGGCGTCCGCCGCCGTATGCCTCTCGGGTGGCGGCCTCGGCGGCCAGGCAGAAGCGGCCGATGAGTTGGCTGGTGGCGTCCTTCAGCCGGGCCTGCGCGACGGCCGTTCCGTCATAGCCGTGCGGCCACCACTCCTGGTCGAGGAGGCGGTCAAGGGCCTCGGCGAGTTCGGCGGGGTCGGTGTCGGCCGGCACATACCGGCCGCGCGCCACCGCGAACACCTCCTGCCGTTCCGGCTCCGCGTGCAGGCAGTTGGGGTCGATATGGCCCGCGTGCAGGCCGTCCTCGACGTCGTGCACCGAGTACGCCACGTCGTCGGACCAGTCCATGACCTGCGCCTCGAAGGTCGTACGGCCGTCGGGGGCACCCTGTCTGACCCAGTCGAAGACCGGGCGGTCGTCCTCGTACACGCCGAACTTGGGCGACTTGGGGTCGGTGGGGTGGACGCCTCGGGGCCAGGGGTACTTGGTGGCGGCGTCCAGGGTCGCGCGGGTGAGGTTCAGGCCGACGCTCATGAGGTCGTCCGACTCCGGGGACCGTACGAAGCGCTTGGGTTCGATGCGGGTGAGGAGCCTCAGGGACTGGGCGTTGCCCTCGAAACCGCCGCAGTCCTCGGCGAATTCGTTCAGGGCCTGTTCGCCGTTGTGGCCGAACGGGGGGTGGCCGAGGTCGTGGGAGAGGCAGGCGGCCTCCACCAGGTCCGGGTCACAGCCGAGTACCGCGCCCAGCTCCCGGCCGACCTGGGCGCATTCGAGGGAGTGCGTCAGCCGGGTGCGGGGGCTGGCGTCCCAGGCCTGGTTCCGGGTGCCCGGCGTCACCACTTGGGTTTTGCCGGCGAGTCTTCTCAGGGCCGCCGAGTGCAGTACGCGGGCGCGGTCGCGTTGGAAGGCGGTGCGGCCCGGACGCTTGTCGGGCTCTGGGGCCCAGCGGGCCACTGACGTGGGGTCGTAGCCGGAGGGTGGGGTGTGGTTCTCGTGAGGGGCGAGTGCGGTGCCTTCCATGTCTCGACAGTAAGCGGAGGGGGTGACAAATGGGTGCCTACGCGTCTGCCGGGTTCGTGAATCGGGCGAGTGCGGGTTCGTTGTGGCCGGTCGCAGCCCCGCGCCCCTTACGGCGAAGCCGTTCCCCTCCGGCCACAAGGTGACCTACGCCGTTGCCAGAGCTCGTTCCTTTGTCATCTCCGGGGTCGTCAGGGCCTCGTCGTAGCGGTGCAGCACCAGGCGGGCCATCGACTCGTGGGCACCCAAGGGGGCCGCGGCCATCCACGGGGCCGCCTCCGCGCACTCCGTGGCGAAGCGGCCGGGGGCCGTGAAGTAGGAGGCCACTGCCACTCGGTGGCGGCCCTTCGCGCGCAGGGCGCGTACGGCTTCCCGGACCGTGGGGGTGGCGGCCGAGGCGTAGGCGTTGAGGACGGGGACGCCCAGACGGGTGGAGAGGAGGCGAGCGGTGTGGCCCGCGTCGACGGCGGCCTCGGGGTCGCGGGAGCCGGCGGCGGCCAGGACCACCGCGCTGGTGCGGCGCTCGGCCTCGGTCATACGGGTGCGCCAGCCGGCCTCGACGAGACGGGTGTGCAGGGTGTCCACGAGGAGGGGATGCGGGCCGAGGGGGGCGGCCACGCGGGTGCGGGCCTGCGACACGGCGGCCATCTCGGGGATGTCCTGCTTGATGTGGTAGCCCCGGCTGAGGAGCAGCGGGACGAGGACGGCCTCCCGGTCGCCGAGATCGGCGAGGGTGTCGGGGAGCAGGGGCTCGTTCAGCTCGATGTGGCCGAGACGCACGGACAGACCGGGGCGCTGCTCGCGGACACGGTCCATGAGGGCGCTTACGGTGGCCAGCGCGCGCGGGTCGCGGCTGCCGTGCGCCACGAGAACGAGCTCGGGCGGGGTGGGGCGCCGGGTCCCGTTGAGCGAGACGAGGCTGAGCTGGCTGGCCAGCTGGTCGGTGATCCGGTTCATGATGTGCGCCGTACTGTCGAGGTCCGCGTTCGACTTGCTCGTCGTCGCCGTCATGAATCGATGGTGCCGGGGGGAGGTTGCGTCCCCGTTGCACTGGAATCACGGGCCTTTTCCAGGGGATCACGGTGGGCCCTGGAGGGGTGTGAACCTACGTGACCTGCGGTTTCGACCTGGTCGAGTGAGACTGATCACGCTGTCGGGTGAACCGGATCACCGCGTACGACGTCTTCGTTGGTCGGGAAGACGGGCGCTGTCGAGCCCATCGGAAACACCCAGGACACATGGCGGGCGGCGAACGGTCCGGAGAGCGGGGGATCAGCGTGGGGTGGGGAGCGCGGTGAAGCGGGGAGCGGGTGAGGCGGGGAGCAGGGTGCGCCGGTTCAGGCGTTTCGTCCGGCTGCCCCGGCTGCCTCGTACGCGTGCGGGGCGGCGGCGGGGTGTGCAGGTGGTCATGTTGCTGTGTGTGCTGGGGCTGCTGCCCGCGACGTGGATGTTCACCGCCGCCGACGGGCGGCTGCGGACGACCGCCGATGTGCCGCGCAGCGATGTCGCCGTGGTCTTCGGCGCGGGGCTGTGGCAGGGCGAGCCGTCGCCGTATCTCGCGCGGCGACTGGACGCGGCCGTGGAGCTGTACCGGACGGGCCGGATAGACGTCGTACTGGTCACCGGGGACAACAGCCGTGAGGAGTACGACGAGCCGGACGCGATGCGCGCCTATCTCACCGAGCACGGGGTGCCCGACCGGCAGATAGTGAGCGACTACGCCGGGTTCGACACCTGGGACTCCTGCGTCCGAGCCAAGAAGATCTTCGGCGTCGACCGCGCGGTGCTCATCAGCCAGGCCTTCCACATACGGCGGGCGGTCGCGCTGTGCCAGGAGGCCGGCGTCGAGTCGTACGGCGTCGGGGTGCAGGACCGGCACGACGCGACCTGGTACTACGGCGCCACACGCGAGCTGTTCGCCGCGGGCAAGGCCTCCCTCGACGCCCTGTTCGAGCCGGACCCCCGGTTCCTCGGGCCGGAGGAACCGGGGGTCGAGCGGGCGCTCGCCTCGGGCCGCTGACGCGTTGGGAGCCTTGTGGTTCGTGGAGGCGATGGGTCCTTAGTGGACGGTGCCCCACGTGCCCTGGTCCACGGCGCAGCCCCACTTCTTGCCGCTCGCGGTCTTGCCGTACACGGTGAACTTCACCTCGTACTTGTCGGTCCGCAGCATGTGCGTGCTGACCTTGAAGGCCGCGCTCTTGCCCGGCTTCAGCGTCTTGGCGGCGATCTTGACGGTCTGGTTCGTCTTCTGGGTGATCCGGCCGATCGGCTTGGTCGTCACGGTCGCCTTGCCGAAGCGGAGGTTCTTGGTGTTCTGCACCTTGAGGCTGACGTCCTTGAACGTCTGCTTCTTGCTGGAGTTCTTCAGACCGAACTTGAGACCGCCGTTGGTCACCCAGTTGTTCTGGTCGACGTAGAACTTCGTCAGGTAGGTGATCTTGATCGGGCAGTTGGCGGTGGCCTGCGAGGACACGGTCGACGCGGACGCGGCGCCGGCGAGGCCCAGCTGGGCGGCGGTCAGAGCGCCGGCGGCACCCAGGACTGCGACGGTGGTGCGCATACGGTTCACGATGGTGGTACCTCTTCCCCCTACGGCCCCTCATGGGCCACATGACAGGACGTGCGCTCCATGGGGGCTCACGGACCCCCATGTCAGTGACGCCCGTAGTTCTTAGCACGCACGAACGAACGGGGGGACGGTAAGCGCTTCGACGGCCGGGGACGGTGACAGAATCGGGACATCGGTGAGACGTTCGTTCACCGTTGGGAGCGGGAGCGGGATCCTCACGGCTTGAGCCGCGCGGGTGGGTCGGGTGGGTCGGGTGGCCCCGGCGGCTTCGGTCCTCACGTCGGCGTCGGCCGCGGCGGGAGGTCCCCGTCCCGGTCGTGTAACGGGGTGCGTTCCGGGGCGTAACACGGTCGACGCACGCTGAGCGGTATGCCGAACTCCGCCACGCCCACGCACTGCCCGTACTGCGCTCTGCAGTGCGGGATGAACCTGACGCCCGCCACAGAGGGGGCCGACGGGGCCGAAGGGGCCGATGTCGTCGTGGTCTCGGAGCGTACGGACTTTCCGGTGAACCGGGGCGCGCTGTGCGGCAAGGGGCGTACCGCGCCGGCCGTGCTGTCGTCCCGGGTGCGGCTGACCACGCCGCTGGTCCGGCGGGCCGGTGTCCTGGAGCCCGCCTCCTGGGACGAGGCGCTCGACCGGATCGCCGAAGGGCTCACCCGCACGCGTACGGAACATGGTCCGGACGCGTGCGGTGTGTTCGGCGGCGGTGGGCTGACGAACGAGAAGGCGTACGCCCTCGGCAAGTTCGCGCGGGTCGTGCTCGGCACCTCGCAGATCGACTACAACGGGCGCTTCTGCATGTCCTCCGCGGCTGCCGCCGGGATCAAGGCCTTCGGGCTGGACCGGGGGCTGCCGTTTCCGCTGGAGGACATCCCGAAGACCGGGTGTGTGCTGTTGGTGGGGTCCAACCTGGCGGAGACCATGCCTCCCGCTTTGCGGTACCTGACCGAACTGCGGGAGAACGGCGGCAAGTTGATCGTCGTCGATCCGCGTCGGACGCGCACCGCCGAGCAGGCGGATCTGCATCTGGCGCCTCGGCCCGGGACCGATCTCGCGCTGGCGCTCGGGCTGTTGCATCTCGTCGTCGCGGAAGGGCGTACGGACGAGGCGTACATCCAGGAACGTACGGTCGGGTGGGAGGAGACTCGGGCCGCGGCCATGGCGCACTGGCCCGAGTACGTGGAGCGGATCACGGGGGTGTCCGTTCCCGAGCTCCGGGCGGCCGTACAGATGTTCTGTGAGCCGGAGAACGCGATGGTGCTCACCGCGCGCGGGCCCGAGCAGCAGTCCAAGGGCACGGACACGGTCAGCGCCTGGATCAATCTGACCCTGGCGACCGGGCGGGCCGGGCGGCCGTTGTCCGGGTACGGGTGCCTCACCGGGCAGGGCAACGGGCAGGGTGGGCGTGAGCACGGGCAGAAGGCCGACCAATTGCCCGGGTACCGCAAGCTCGTCGACCCCGAGGCGCGGCGGCACGTCGCCGAGGTGTGGGGGGTCGACCCCGACTCGCTGCCGGGGCCCGGGCGGAGTGCGTACGAGTTGCTGGACGCGTTGGGTACGGACATCCGGGCGCTGTTGTTGATGGCGTCCAACCCCGTCGTGTCGGCGCCGCGGGCCGCGCATGTCGAGGAGCGGATCAGGTCGCTGGACTTTCTCGCTGTGTGCGATGTCGTGTTGTCGGAGACGGCGGAGCTCGCCGATGTCGTGCTGCCGGTGACCCAGTGGGCGGAGGAGACGGGGACCACGACCAATCTGGAGGGGCGGGTGCTGCTGCGGCGGCGCGCGATCACTCCTCCGGAGGGGGTTCGTAGTGACCTCGAAGTCATGCATGAGCTGGCCGCTCGGCTGGGTGTCGAGAAGGGGTTCGCCACCGATCCCGAGGAGGTCTTCGAGGAGTTGCGGCGGGCCAGTGCGGGTGGGGTGGCCGACTACTCGGGGATCACGTATCGGCGGTTGGTCGAGGAGAACGGGGTGTTCTGGCCTTGTCCGGCGGGGGCGGGCGGTGACGGGGCGGCGCCTGGTGACGGGGCGTCGTCTGGCGGCGGGTCGGCGTCTGGTGACGGGGCTGTTGTGGAGGGGGTTCACCCCGGGACGCCTCGGCTGTTCTTCGATCGGTTTGCCACGGAGGATGGGCGGGCGCGGTTTGTCGCCGTGTCGCATCGGGGGGTGGCCGAGGAGCCGGATGAGGAGTATCCGGTGTTGCTGACGACCGGGCGGGTGGTGTCGCAGTACCAGTCGGGGGCGCAGACTCGGCGGGTGGATGAGTTGAACGCGGCGGCGCCTGGGCCGTTCGTGGAGTTGCATCCGCGGTTGGCCGAGCGGGTGGGGGCGGCTGAGGGGGATCCGGTCGCCGTGGTCTCCCGGCGGGGCCGGGCGGTGGCACCCGCGCGGATCACTACGGCGATTCGGCCGGACACCGTGTTCATGCCGTTTCACTGGCCGGGTGAGGGGCGTGCCAACACGTTGACGAATCCTGCGCTTGATCCCACGTCTCGGATGCCGGAGTTCAAGGCTTGTGCGGTGCGGGTGGAGGCGGTTGGCGAGTGACGGGTGCCTCCGGCGGTTCGGCCGGGGTGCCTTCGGTGGGTCGGGGGGTTCTGGGGTGGGGCGGGTGCGGGTGGGTTCGTGGCTTGTCGCGTCCGCGCGACGGAGCCGCATATGTCAGAGCCTTGCGGCCCCCTTTGGTAGCGGCTGCGCCGCTGTTCGCCTGGGGGGCATGGGGGGGCGGGCCGTGCCGGTGCGTCAGCCCGTCGCCAGGTGCCGGGTGCCTCCGGCGGTTTGGCCGGGGTGCCTTCGGTGGGTCGGGGGGTTCTGGGGTGGGGCGGGTGCGGGTGGGTTCGTGGCTTGTCGCGTCCGCGCGACGGAGCCGCATATGGCAGAGCCTCGCGCCCCTAGTAGTAGCGGCTGCGCCGCTGTTCGCCTGCGGGTGCGTTGTGGGTCGG
>NZ_AEJC01000272.1 GCF_000317595.1 Streptomyces ipomoeae 91-03
CGGCCCATCACCCGCTGCCAGTGCGCCCGTCGCCGTTCACGCTCCTCGGCGCTCGCCATCCGTTCCTGATGGAAGCGGAGGACCGCCCTGCCGCCGGCCGCGGCCGACACGGCGACCTGGACGGTCGTATCGCCGTACGTGACGCGGATACGGTCACCGGGCCGATACCCGCGCACCTCCCCGCCGACCCCCGCGTCGGTGACGTACGAGGCACCGCGCTCGGGAGCGAACCGCGCCCCGCGCCCGAGCCAGAGCTCCAGCCCGCGCGGCCCGCTGATGAACTCCCACACGGCGGACGGCGATCGGGGAAGCGTCCGGGAGACACCGATCTCCCATCCGGCGTCCTTGGTGAGCCCGGTGGCGCCGGTGGTTCGAGTGGTTCGAGTGGGCATGAGGATCACTCCCTGTTTCTCGGTCGGCTCTTCCTGTGCTCGGCCGGCTCTTCCTCCGCTCGGCGGGCCCGGTGGGCGCGGACCTTGTTGCGGTTGCCGCAGTGCTCCATCGAGCACCAGCGGCGGCGGCCGGGGCGTGAGGTGTCGACGTAGAGGAGATGGCAGCGCTCGCCGGCGCACATGCGGACGCGTGCGGCGTGGGGGCCGGTGAGGAGTTCGACGGCGTCACGGGCGACGGTGGACATCAGCTGCGCCCCGGTCGCGGCGCCGGCCGCCCAGCCGCGGGTGCCGTCCTCGCGGAGGGCGGGGGCGAGCGGTGGTCGGGCGGCGGCTTCGTTGATGACGCGGAGGTCGGCGGGGTCGGCCGCCGGTATGCCCAGCTCGGGCAGGCCGTCGCCGTGGACGCGGGAGACGAACGTACGGGTCAGCGCGTCGCGCAGCCGACGGGTGTACGCGACGTCGTCGTCCGTGACGTCGAACGATTCGGGGGTTGGCGTGAGCCGGGACTCGGCGACCCATTTGACCAGGTCATCGGGGGTGCTCAGCACCTCGAAGCGGGCGAGGGCGCCGGGTCCGCCGGTGACGAGCAGTTCCAGGCAGAGGGCGCCCGGATCGAACCGGTAGACGTTGCCGGAGTGGGACCGCAGGAGGATGCCCGACACTCCCGGACCCCCTTCTGGGGCCGATGCCATGGACGACGAGGCCATGTAACCACTATAACCGGTTACATGACTGTCGCGCTGAACTGGAAACTGGTCATCGACACCCGGGACGCCCAGCCCCTCGCCGACTTCTGGGCCGCCGCCCTCGGCTACGAGGTGGAGGACCCCAGCGAGCTGATCGCCCGGCTCCTCTCCACCGGCGACCTCCCCGAGGCCGCCGTCACCGAACACAACGGCCACCGCGTGTTCCGCGGCTACGCCGCCGTCCGCCACCCCGACGACCCGTACGACCCCTTCACCGGCATCGGCAAGGGCCGCCGCCTTCTCTTCCAGGACGTCCCGGAACCCAAGACGACCAAGAACCGCCTCCACATCGACATCCACGCCGAACCGGGCGGCCGGGACGAACTCGTCACCCGCCTGGAAACCCTGGGCGCCACACGCGTCGAGGAGTTCGACAAGGGCCCGGCGGGCCACTGGTGGCTGATGCGGGACCCGGAGGGAAACGAGTTCTGCGTGGCGTAGGACACCCGCGGACGCCGTATCACCTGGGGACGCCGTATCACCTGGTCATCCGATGTCCGGCCCGCGCGCCGCCACCCGACCGCCCCCGTTCCGGAGCCCGGACCGGGTGAGCTGCTCGTCCGTACCGAAGCGGTCGGTGTCACCCCGCCGGCCGTACGAAAGGTGCGCGAGGGCTCCGAGCCCGTCCCGCTCAGCGGCGAAGCGGCGGGCACCGTCGCCGCCGTCGACCACACCATGGCCTCCGCCGTTCCCGATTCCGCGAGCAGCGTCGACGCCGTGGCCCTGGTCCGCGGCGGCCTGGTGGCACGCGGCGCCCCTGAGGCCGGCCGCCCCCACCCCGGTCCTCGACATCCGGGCGTTGCCACCCGTCCTGTCGTCACCATCCCTACCCCGCGTCCGATTTCCGCCACGTGCGAGGATGTCGGCGGAAATCGCCCGGCGGGGGCGGTGGGGAAAAGGGACGCAATGATCGGGACCGTGTTCCGTAGCGAGGACCTGCCTGCGGGGGAGAGATTCGATCACTGGCGGGCGATGGTCGGTCAGACCCGGTCGCCCAGCGACATCATCAGTGCCCATACCGCCGACTTCTGGGCGGAGGCCCGGCTGATGGAGCTCGGGCCGGTGACCGTGTGGCCGACGTCGTTCCTGCCGACGCGGTATCGGCGGAGCCAGAAGATGGTGCGGCAGTCCGACCCCGAGCTGTATCACCTGTCGCTGCTGCTCGACGGAGGGATGGCCCTCGACCACGTCGGACGGACCGCCGTCTTCGGCCCGCGCGACCTGCACCTGGCCGACAGTTCACAGCCGTACGACCTTCAGCCGTACGGCGTAGGCCCCGGCCGGGTCGTCAAGGGTGTCGGCGTCGACTTCCCCAAGGCACTGCTGCCCCTGCCGCCGCACCGGGTACGGGAGTTGCTGGGCCGGGGGCTGTCGGGCCGGGACGGGCTCGGGGCGCTGCTGACGGACTTCCTCGTCGGCCTGGAGCGGCAGGCCGACCACCTCCAGCCGGCCGACGGGCCCCGCCTGGGCACGGTCGTGCTGGACCTGGTGTCGGCGTGGTGCGCCCATGCGCTGGAGGCCGAGGCCGCCCTGCCGCCGGAGACCCGTCAGCAGGTCATGGTGCGCCGCATACAGGCGTTCATCCGGCAGAACCTGCACGACCCGGAGCTGTCGCCCCCGGCGATCGCCGCCGCGCACCACATCTCCGTCAGCTATCTGCACCGCATCTTCCAGCAGCAGACCCAGGGCGAGACGGTCGCCGCCTGGATACGCCGCCGACGCCTGGAGGGCGCCCACCGCGACCTCGCCGACCCCTCACTCCGCGCCACCCCGATCCACACCGTCGCCGCCCGCTGGGGCATCCCCCGGGCCTCCGACTTCACCCGCGCCTTCCGCGCCGCGTACGGGCTCTCGCCCAAGGAATACCGGCTCCAGACCTTGGTGGAGCGGGAGTGCGAAGCTCCGCTCAACGATCGGCTCCGGCCGATGGGTAGCCCGGTTCAGCCATCAGCGCCGGTGAAGGAGTAGCCCGGTTCAGCCGTCGGCTCCGGTCGACGAGTAGTCCGGGTTCAACCATCAGCCCCGGTCAACGGTGCTGCGGTCGGCGCGGGCGCTTCGGGTCGGCTTCCACGGCACCCCGCACCTCCGGCGACTCCAGCCGCTCCGCGGCCTCCGCCGACGCGGGGGCCGCCGCCTCCAGCCGCGCCGCCGACCGCTCCGCGGTCCCGCGTGCCCACGCCCCGGTCGTCAGCGCGCCCAGCACCAAGACCGCGAGTCCGCACCCGGTGATGATCCACCACGCGGGTCGCGCCGCCGACACGAACGTGCTCTCGTACGAGGCGGAGCCCACCCCCGCCGCCAGCACCGCACCGATCACCGCGACCCCGAGCGTCTGCCCGATCTGGCGGCTGGTGGAGGCGACGGCGGCGGCGACGCCGGCCTGGGCGCGGGGCATGCCCGACACCGCCGTGTTGGTGATCGGCGCGTTCACGAAACCGAAGCCGAGGCCGAACAGCACATAGCCGAGGAACAGGGTGACGTTCGACGACTCGGCGGCCTCGGACACCGCGAACAGCGCCCCGCACGAGGTCATGGCCGCCCCGGCGATCAGCAACGGCAGCCGGGGCCCGCGGCTGCCGACCAGCCGCCCGGCCAGCGGTGCGCAGACGAAGCACGGGAACGCCATCGGCAGCATCCACAGCCCGGCGTGCACCGCGTCCAGGCCACGTACGTTCTGCAGGTAGAGCGCCGACAGGAAGAGGAAGCCGCCGAGTGCCGCGAACGAGCTGATCGCTATCACGGTCGCCCCGCTGAACGGTGCCGAGCGGAAGAACCGCAGGTCGATGAGGGGTTCGGCGCGGCGGGGCTCGTACCACAGCAGACCGAGCAGCGCGGCGAGCGCGATACCGCCGAAGAGCACGACCTCGGCGACCGGCGCGGTCGGCGCCTCGATGATCGCGTACGTCAGCGAACCGAGCAGCGCGATGACGAGGGACTGTCCGACGGGGTCGGGCCGGCGCGCCTTCGGTGCGCGTGACTCGGGCACGTACCGCCAGGTCAGCAGCAGCGCGACGAGGCCGACCGGGAGGTTGATCCAGAAGATCGAGCGCCAGCCGACGGAATCCACGAGCAGCCCGCCGATCAGTGGCCCGGCGGCCATGGAGATGCCCACCACGCCACCCCACACCCCGATCGCACGGGCCCGCTCGCGCGGGGCGGTGAACGTGTTGGTGATGATCGACATCGCGACCGGGTTGAGCATCGATCCGCCGACCGCCTGCACCATGCGGAAGGCGACCAGCGACTCCAGGTCCGGGGCGAGGGAGCACAGCACCGAGCCGATCGTGAAGACGACCAGGCCCGCCATGAAGACCCGCTTACGGCCGATCCGGTCCGCCGTCGACCCGGCCGGCATCAGCAGCGAGGCCAGCACCACCGTGTATCCGTCGATCGTCCACTGCAGGCCCGCGACGGTCGTGTCCAGATCCTTCTGCATGACCGGCAGGGCGACATTGAGCACCGTGGTGTCCAGGCTCACGATCAGCAGACTCATGCAGCAGATCGCGAGCACCAGCATGCGACGACGTGCGGTGAGCTCGGGCATGTCGTCCATCGTAGGCCGATTTCAATAGTGTGTCTAACTAATGGTTGCCGTCCGATCATCGCGATGGGAGGCGAGTGGATGGGAGGCGAGTGGGGGACAGGCCGATGGGTGCGATGGGCGACAATGGAGCAATGCCCACGCCCGTGTCCCCCTTGCAGATCGGTCCGCACACCGTCCAGCCGCCCGTCGTCCTGGCGCCCATGGCCGGGATCACGAACGCGCCCTTCCGCACCCTGTGCAGAGAGTTCAGCGGCGGCAAGGGACTGTTCGTGAGCGAGATGATCACGACGCGGGCGCTGGTCGAGCGCAACGAGAAGACCATGCAGCTGATCCACTTCGACGCGACCGAGAAGCCGCGCTCGATCCAGCTGTACGGCGTCGACCCGGCGACCGTGGGCAAGGCCGTCCGCATGATCGCGGAGGAGGGTCTCGCCGACCACATCGACCTCAACTTCGGCTGCCCGGTCCCGAAGGTGACGAGGAAGGGTGGCGGCTCCGCCCTCCCGTACAAGCGGAACCTGCTGCGCGCGATCCTGCGGGAGGCGGTGAGCGGCGCGGGTGACCTCCCGGTGACGATGAAGATGCGCAAGGGCATCGACGACGACCACATCACCTACCTCGACGCCGGCCGCATCGCCGCCGAGGAGGGCGTCACCGCGATCGCCCTGCATGGCCGTACGGCCGCCCAGCACTACGGCGGCACCGCCGACTGGGACGCCATCGCCCGGCTGAAGGAGCACGTCCCCGAGATCCCGGTGCTCGGCAACGGGGACATCTGGTCGGCCGAGGACGCGTTGCGGATGGTCCGGGAGACCGGCTGCGACGGAGTCGTCGTCGGGCGCGGCTGCCTCGGCCGGCCCTGGCTGTTCGCCGACCTGGTCGCCGCCTTCGAGGGGCGTACGGAGGCTCGTGCCGCGGACGCTGCTGGATGGGGTGCGCGGCCCTCGCTCCGCGAAGTCGCCGACATCATGGTCCGCCACGCCACCCTGCTCGGCGAGTGGATCGGCGACGAGTCGAAGGGTGTCGTCGACTTCCGCAAGCACGTGGCCTGGTATCTGAAGGGCTTCGCGGTCGGCTCCGAGATGCGCAAGCGGCTCGCCGTCACCTCCTCCCTCGCCGAACTCCGCGCCGGACTCGACGAGTTGGGCCTCGACCAGCCCTGGCCCACCGGCGCCGACGGACCGCGCGGCCGTACCTCCGGCAACAACCGCGTCGTCCTGCCCGACGGCTGGCTCAAGGACCCGTACGACTGCGCGGGCATCAGCGAGGACGCCGAACTGGACACATCCGGGGGCTAGTTACCCCGTTCTGCCGGGTTTCCGGTCTTTGTGCGGCCGGTTTCCGTCATCTCGGAATGGGTGGAGAAATGTCCGGGTAGCGCGTTTTGGTGTGCGGAGCGAACGAGCCACCACCCCCCTCCTACGTCCCCCACTGCGCCCCCTACGTCTCGTACGTCCTGACCGTCCTGGACCGGCTCGTCCCGGCCGGCACCCGGTGCGCGGTCATCGGCGCGCCGCTGACGTCCAACGTCGGTGACAGCGCGATCTGGTTGGGGCAGCGGGCCCTGCTCGACGCCCTGCGAGCCGAGGTGCGCTACGCCTGCGACCTGATGTCGTACGACGCCGGGCACCTGGCGGCGTGTGTGCCCGAGGGACCGATCCTGCTGACCGGTGGCGGCACCCTCGGCGACCTGTGGGAGGACAGCCAACTGCTGCGGGAGCAGGTGCTGCGCGACTTCCCCGACCGCCGCGTCCTCCAACTGCCCCAGTCGGTGCACTTCACGGACCACGCCAACCTCACCCGCGCCCGCCGCGCCTTCGACGCCCACCCCGACCTCACCCTGCTGCTGCGCGACCGGCACAGCCTGCGCCGCTGCCGCACCGTCTTCGAGGCCCCGGCCCTGCTCGCGCCCGACCTGGCGTTCGCCGTGCCGCCGGCCGCACTGGCCGGCGGCACGGCCGGCCATGACGTCGTCTGGCTGGCCCGCGAGGACAAGGAGTCCGCGAAGGGCCCACCGGCCGGACGCGGCCCGGCGAGGAAGGAGCGCGGCGGCCCGTACGTCTTCGACTGGGCGAGGGAGGTCACGGACGCGGAGTGGCGCCAGGCCAAGGAAACCCTGTGGCGCAGCCGCGCCCGCGCCCTGTGTCGAGCCGGCTCCGGCGACCCGGCGGGAGCGATCCCCGCCCTCCTCACCGCGTACGACGGCCTCGCCCGCCTCCAACTCGCACGCGGCTGCCGCCTGTTGACGTCAGGCCGAGTAGCCGTGACCGACCGCCTCCACGGTCACGTCCTCAGCGTCCTCCTGTCCCTCCCCCATGTCCTGCTGGCCGACCGCTACGGCAAGTCCCGCAACTACTGGGAGACGTGGACGACCCACCGCCCGGCGACGGCCGAGTGGGCATGGACGGAGAAGGAGGCGAGGGAGACCGCGGGAAGGCTGCTGGCTGGGCTGACGTGAAGTGCGGCGCGCCCCGATGGGGGCGCGGGGCTGTGTCGACATGCGGCTCCGCCGCGCGGGCGCGATCCACCACAACGAACCGGTGGCCCGCGAACGACCCCACGCCCCAACGGCGCTCAACGGCTCGACCCGGCGGAGCGCTCACGCGCCTCCAACCGCCGTCAACAGCGCCAACGGAGCCGCCGCCGCCCGAGACTCCCGCACACACGCATGCGGATACGGCACGGGCTCCCCATGCGTGTCCCGCCCGTACCCGGCGATCACCTCCGGCAGCCGATGCCCGGCGGCGGTGGCGGCGTCCACCAACCCGAGGGCGACCGTACGAGCCTCGTCATGCAGCCCGTACCGTGCCAACCCCAGCGTGATCAGGGCGTTGTCGTGCGGCCAGACCGACCCGCGGTGATACGACAGCGGGTGATACGCGGGCTGCCCTGCGGCCAGTGTCCGTACGCCCCACCCGGAGAAGAAGTCGGGTTCGAGGAGCCGCCGCCCGACGAGTTCCCCGTACTCCTTGTCCAGCAGCCCCGACCACAACAGATGCCCGGCGTCCGAGGCGAGCGCGTCGACGGGCTTGCCCTCGCGGTCCAACGCCAGTGCGGGAAAGGCCTGTTCGGTCATCCAGAAGTCCCGCTGGAAGCGATCGCGGAGGTCGGCGGCGGCCTGCTCCAGCAGCGCCGCGTAGACCTCGTCCTCCCAGACCGTACGGGCGACCCAGGCCGTACGGCGCAGCGCGTCGTACGCATAGCCCTGCGCTCCCGCGGCCATCACCGGCCCGCTGACCGGCCGGCTGCCGTCGGCGGAGCAGATGGAGCCGGGGGTGTCCTTCCAGTTCTGGTTGGCGAGACCGCCCTCGTCGGCGCGGTAGACGAGATAGCCGCGGGAGGTGAGGCCGCCGTGGTCCAGCATCCAGCCGATGGCGGCACGGGCGTGCGGTTCGAGGCGCCGGGCGAGGGTGACGTCCCCGGTCTGCTCCACATACGCGCCGAGGAGCACGAGGAACAGCGGGGTCGCGTCCACCGAGCCGTAGTAACGCCCGTACGGCACCTGCCCGAAGTGCGCCAGCTCGCCGTGCCGCATCTCGTGCACGATCTTGCCGGGCTGGGCCACCGAGTCGACGCTCACCTCGGTTGCCTGGGCGGCGGCGAGCGCGAGCAGGGTCGCGGCGGCCGGTTCGGGGCGGTAGGGGAGGGCGAAGAGGGAGGTCAGCAGGGCGTCGCGGCCGAGGAGGGTCAGGAACCAGGGCGCGCCGGCGGCGGGCACCCGCAGCGTCTCGCCGTCCGGGCCGGTCGCCGGGACCTGGAGCGCGGCGAGATCGGCGAGGCCCCGGGCGCAGGCGGCGGCCAGCTCCGGCCAGCCGGTCGGGAAGGCCACGCCCTCGATGAACTCCTCCTCCAGCGCGAGGGTCCGCTCGTTCACGGCGGCCGGTGAGCGCGGCACCCGCAGGGCCCGCTTGTCGCCGTGCGGTCGCGCCATCACCCGCAGGATCAGCTCGACCGAGCCGTGCGGTTCGAGGTCCAGGGCCCACACGAGCCGCCGCGCGCCGGTGCCGGTCTCCTCCACGGCGTCCGGCGCCGGTTCGGCCGTGACCGTCGTACAGGATCGCCACTCACCGCGCCGGTATGTGAACTCGACGCCGTCGGGGAGGACTTCACGCTTTCTGACGATGCCCGACTTGGCGTACGTACGGAAGTCGGAGCGCAGCTCGAACTGGTCGGTGAAGTCGGCGTCCGCGGTGATCGCGACGCGGACCGTGGTCGGCACCGGGTGGTTGCTGGTGACGCGCAGTGACTCCACGAACGCGCTGTCGGAGACGGCCTGTTCACGGAAGAGCGTGTACGCGGGCGGCTCCTGACGACCGCCGCGGGGTACGAGGACGCAGCGCGCGATGTCGCCGTCCGCGACCGGTGTGAGCGTCTCGGGAACCGCGCCGTCGACGGTCAGCTGCCATCGGCTCAGATGCCGGGCGTCCCGTACGAACAGCCCGTCCGGGGAGTTGCCGCCCCGCACCCCGCTGATGTCGCCGCCGTCGCCCACGGCGGCGAACGTCCCGCCGCGCACGAGCAGGTGATGCCGGTACGTCATCCCCGGCCCCCTCCCTTGTCACTCATGTCGAAGGTGCGGATGTGCTGGTCGTGATCGCTGTGCCCGCCGTGTTCGCCGTGCCGGTCGGGTTCACCGCGCCGGTCGTCCTGGTGCAGCAGGTCGAGCGTGAGCGCGGCGGTCCAGCTGAAGCGGAGTGCTCCGCGGGCCTCGCCGGTGTACGGGTCCACGTACTCGGCGAACCCGGAGGCGCCGGCGGTCTCCAGGAACGCCGCCCGCAACGCGTCGGCCCGCCCCAGCTCCCCGTGCACCCTGAGCCCCCGCTCCACCATCCAGTTCGTGTTGAACCAGGCCGGTCCACGCCAGTACCGATGCGGATCGAAGGCCTCACCGGTGAGGTCGTACGACGGCACGAGCCGCGTGGCGCCGCCGAGCCCGAAGCGGGGGCCGTGGACCGTGCGCACGAGCGCGGAGACGATGTCGCGGGGGAGGCCGGGGAGGAGGAGTGGGATGAGCCCGGAGACGCTGCGCTCGGGGATGAGAGCACCGGTCTGCGAGCGCCGCTCCGAGGCGAGAGCGGTGCTCCGAGACTGCCGATCGCATTCGTGAGCGGTGTTCCGAGAGCGCTGCTCGGTTTCGTGAGCGCTGCTCCGAGGGCGTCGCTCGGCTCCCGGGACGCCACTCGGCGAGCGGTGATCCGAATCGAGAGCGGCGCTCTCGCCGACCGCGTTCACATCCCGGCAGAAGAACATCCCCTCCGCCGGGTCCCACAGCCGCTCCACCAGGGCCGTTGTCAGTCGCTCGGCCCGCCCGTGCCGGGCCGTGCCCGGGGCGCCGAGTTCCTTCGCTATACGGGCGAGGGCGTGTTCGGAGGCGATGAGGAGGGCGTTGAAGGCGGGGTCCTCGACGGCGAAGCCGCCCACCCCGTCCCGGTAGCCGCCGTCCCGGTAGTCCGTCGCGAGTCGTACGTACCGCCCGTAGTCCAGATCCGTCGGCCGGTCCTCGGCCGCGCCGTGGTCGAGGTCGGCACGGCGGAAGGAGCGGGGCGGGGCGGGGGTGATACGCGAGAGGGGGGCGTCCCAGGTGGGGCTGTTGTCCATGCCCTGTTCCCAGGGGTGGACGACGGAGACGAGCCCGGCGCCGCCGAGGTCCCGGCGGTGCAGCAGATAGCGGTGCCAGGCGGCCAGGCGCGGGTACACCCGGGGCAGGAAGCCGCGCGCCCGGGACAGCCCGGGGTCCGCCCGGTGCACCAGCCACGCGGCCAGCGCGTGCACCGGCGGCTGCACGATGCCCGAGGTCTGCGTGGTGTGCGGGGCGCCCGCGGCGCGCCCCGCGGTCGAGGAGCGCCAGAAGTCGGGGCTCGGGAAGTACGCGTCGAGCGGCACGGAGGGGTTGAAGACGATGTGCGGGATCCGTCCGTCGCCCCACTGGGCGGTGAGCAGCGTCTCCAACTCGGTCTGCGCCCGGAGCGGCGACAGATGCCGCAGCCCGATCGCGATGAACGCCGAGTCCCACGACCACTGGTGCGGATACAGCGTGCGCGACGGCACCGTGGACCGGCCCGTCCAGTTGGCCGCCAGCACCTCCGCCGCCGCACGGTGCAGCGAGCCGGCCGCCGTGGCCGGATCGTATACATCGATCCCGCCGGGCGCGCCCGCGCCGGTTCCGTGACGTGCGGTGAACTGGATTGTGCGGTCCACTCAGGGCTCCCCGAGGACGAGATGCCGATCGGTTCGGCGGTAGCTACCGTAGGGTTACGTCTATTTAACACGCAAAACTCAATATGTAATGCAGAGTTGGTGAGCGCAAGAGGGTGGACGGCAATGAACGCGGCGTTACGCGCGCCGTGGACATCGCGGGGCTCGTCGGCGCGGGTGGATGATCGGATGAGTGATCGTGCGAGTGGGAGGGCCGTGAAGGTGGGCAGCAGTCACGCCGGTGCCGGAGATCTGCTGGAGCTGGTGCGCAGCGGCCGGGCGACGACGCGTGGCGCGCTCCAACAGGCGACGGGCCTGTCCCGGGCCACGGTCGGCCAGCGTCTGGACCGGCTCTTCCGCGCGGGCTGGCTGCGCGAGGGCGCCGGCGGCCCCGTCGACTCCCCGCTCGGCGGCCGTCCCTCGATCACCCTCGAATTCGACGACGAGCACGCCGTGGTCCTCGCCGCCGACCTCGACACCCGCCACGCCCGCGCCGCGGTCCTCTCCCTCACCGGCGAGATCCAGTCCGAGCACACCGGCACCCTGGTCATCGAGGACGGCCCCGACGCCGTACTGGACGAACTGGGCCGCTGGTTCGCCGAGTTGCTGGAGAAGGCGGGCCGCTCGGCGGACGCGGTGTGCGGCATCGGCCTCGCGGTGCCCGGCCCGGTGGACAGCGACACCGGCCGGGTCGTGCAGCCGCCGATGATGCCCGGCTGGGACGGCTACGACATAAGGAGCCGCCTCTCCCGCGCCTTCGCCGCACACGCGTCCGGCCCCGCGGGCACACCGGTCCTCGTCGACAACGACGCCAACCTCATGGCCTACGGCGAACAGCGCACCGGCTACGCGGACTGCTCGGCCTTCGCCCTGGTCAAGGTGTCCACGGGCATCGGCGCGGGGATGGTGGTCGGCGGCTCGATATACCGGGGCGTCGACGGCGGCGCCGGCGACATCGGCCATATCCGGGTCCCGGAGGGCGCGGACGCGCTGTGCCGGTGCGGCTCGTACGGCTGTCTGGCGGCCGTCGCGAGCGGCGGCGCGGTCGCGCGCAAGCTGACGGAGGCGGGGGTTCCGGCGGCCTCGGGCTCGGATGTACGCGACCTGCTGACCGCTGGGCACCCCGGGGCGACGGCGCTCGCGCGCGAGGCGGGCCGGGCCGTGGGGGACGTACTGGCGACGGTGGTGACCCTGCTGAACCCCGGGGTCCTGATGATCGCCGGGGATTTGGCCGGAACCGCCTTCCTCACCGGCGTCCGCGAACTCCTCTATCAGCGCGCCCTGCCCCGCTCCACCGCCCACCTCGACGTGGTCACCTCCCGCCTCGGCGAGCGGGCGGGCCTGATCGGGGCGGGCGCCCTGGTCGTCGAGCACTTGTACGCGCCCGGGCGGGTGGAGGAGCGGTTGGCGGCGCTCGGGGTGTGATGGCTCCTCCGGCGTGGCGCGGCGTGGCGAGGGCGGCGCGCTGAGGCGGTGACGGGCATGTTTCGGCCCGGAAAACCGTCCCGTCGGCCGTCCGCATGGTGAAATCCCGCCCCTTCGAACGGCGTGATTCTCGCCACCCCTGATCGGGGCTGCGCTCAGATGAGCGAATCATGACCGATTCCGGCTTTTCAAGGTGTGGCACTCAGTGCCACGGTTTGATCGTTCATCGAGCGAACTCAGGCGTGCTGTTTGGCGCTCATGTGAGCGCGAAGTCGCCCATGGGGCGATCGGTGCGTTCAAGAACCGAACACATCCACATCTCGTTCCTTGCCAAGCCTTGACTTTCGATCTGCTGGCGGACGGGTGGTTACAGGCGCATGACGCGCAAGTGGACGTACCCAGGTACCTTCGATCTGGGTATGTTCCTGGCCGTCAGGGCAGCCACCGCGTCCTCAAGGAGTTGGGACCCGTGTCGGAAAACAAAGATCCCCACGTAGGCCACGAAGCTCACGGCGTTGAGGGCGTGAAGTTTGTTTATGACTTCACCGAAGGCAACAAGGACCTGAAGGACCTCCTCGGCGGCAAGGGCGCGAACCTCGCCGAGATGACCAACCTCGGCCTCCCCGTGCCCCCCGGCTTCACCATCACCACCGAGGCCTGCAAGGTCTACCTCGACAGCGGCGAGGAACCGGCGGCACTCCGTGACGAGGTCAGCGCGCATCTCGCGGCGCTCGAGGAGCGGATGGGCAAGAAGCTCGGCCAGGCCGACAACCCGCTGCTCGTCTCGGTCCGCTCCGGTGCGAAGTTCTCGATGCCCGGAATGATGGACACCGTTCTGAACATCGGCCTCTCCGACAAGTCGGTGAAGGGCCTCGCCGACCAGGCGGGCGACGACCGCTTCGCCTGGGACTCGTACCGCCGACTCATCCAGATGTTCGGCAAGACGGTCCTCGGCGTCGACGGCGACCTCTTCGAGGAGGCCCTGGAGGCGGCGAAGGTGGCCAAGAAGGTCGCGGTCGACACCGACCTCGAGGCGGCCGACCTGAAGAAGCTGGTCGCCAAGTACAAGAAGATCGTCAAGACCGAGGCCGGCCGGGACTTCCCGCAGGACCCGCGCGAACAGATGGACCTCGCCATCAAGGCCGTCTTCGACTCCTGGAACGGCGACCGCGCGAAGCTCTACCGCCGCCAGGAGCGCATCCCGCACGACCTCGGCACGGCGGTCAACGTCTGCTCGATGGTCTTCGGCAACCTGGGCCCGGACTCCGGCACGGGCGTCGCCTTCACCCGCGACCCCGCCTCCGGCCACCAGGGCGTCTACGGCGACTACCTGCAGAACGCCCAGGGCGAGGACGTGGTCGCGGGCATCCGCAACACCGTCCCGCTGGCGGAGCTGGAGCAGATCGACAAGAAGTCGTACGACCAGCTGATGCAGATCATGGAGACCCTGGAGAACCACTACAAGGATCTCTGCGACATCGAGTTCACCATCGAGCGCGGCCAGCTGTGGATGCTCCAGACGCGCGTCGGCAAGCGGACGGCGGGCGCGGCGTTCCGTATCGCGACGCAGCTGGTGGACCAGGGGCTGATCGACGAGGCGGAGGCCCTGCAGCGTGTGACGGGCGCCCAGCTGGCCCAGCTGATGTTCCCTCGCTTCGACGACGAGTACGCCCGCGGCGGGAAAGGGGTCGAGAAGATCGGCCGGGGCATCGCGGCGTCGCCGGGTGCGGCGGTCGGCCGGGCGGTCTTCGACTCGTACACGGCCGTGAAGTGGTCGCGTTCCGGCGAGAAGGTCATCCTGGTCCGCCGTGAGACGAACCCCGACGACCTGGACGGCATGATCGCGGCGGAGGGCATCCTGACGTCGCGAGGCGGCAAGACCTCGCACGCGGCCGTGGTCGCGCGCGGCATGGGCAAGACCTGCGTCTGTGGCGCCGAGGAGCTGGAGGTCGACACCAAGCGCCGCCGGATGACGGTGCCGGGCGGCCACGTGGTGGAGGAGGGCGACCTCATCTCCATCGACGGTTCGAGCGGCAAGGTCTACCTGGGCGAGGTCCCGGTCGTCCCGTCCCCCGTCGTGGAGTACTTCGAGGGCCGGATGCACGCGGGTGCCCACGACGCCGACGAACTGGTGGAAGCCGTACACCGCATCATGGCCTTCGCGGACCGCAAGCGGAGGCTGAGGGTCCGGGCCAACGCGGACAACGCCGAGGACGCGCTGCGCGCCCGTCGCTTCGGCGCCCAGGGCATCGGTCTGTGCCGTACGGAGCACATGTTCCTCGGTGACCGCCGTGAGCTGGTCGAACGCCTCATCCTGGCGGACACGGAGGCGGAGCGCGAGGAGAGCCTGAAGGCACTGCTCCCCCTCCAGAAGCAGGACTTCGTTGAGCTGTTCTCGGCGATGGACGGCCTCCCCGTGACCATCCGCCTCCTCGACCCCCCGCTGCACGAGTTCCTGCCGGACATCACGGAACTGTCGGTGCGCGTGGCGCTGGCGGAGTCCCGCCAGGAGCCGCACGAGAACGAACTGCGCCTGCTGCAGGCGGTGCACCGCCTGCACGAACAGAACCCGATGCTGGGCCTGCGCGGCGTACGCCTCGGCCTGGTCATCCCCGGCCTGTTCACGATGCAGGTACGGGCGATCGCGGAGGCCGCGGCCGAGCGCAAGAACGCCAAGGGCGACCCGCGCGCGGAGATCATGATCCCGCTCGTCGGCACGGTCCAGGAGCTGGAGATCGTCCGCGAGGAGGCCGACCAGGTCGTCGCGGAGGTCGAGGCGGCGACGGGCACCGAACTGAAGCTGGCGATCGGCACGATGATCGAACTCCCGCGAGCCGCGCTGACCGCCGGTCAGATCGCGGAGGCGGCGGAGTTCTTCAGCTTCGGCACGAACGACCTGACGCAGACGGTCTGGGGCTTCAGCCGGGACGACGTGGAGGCCTCCTTCTTCACGGCCTACCTGGAGAAGGGCATCTTCGGCGTCTCCCCCTTCGAGACGATCGACAAGGACGGCGTGGGTTCCCTGGTGAAGCTCGCGGCGGAGGCCGGCCGAGCCACCCGCCCCGACCTGAAGCTCGGCGTCTGCGGCGAACACGGCGGCGACCCCGAGTCGGTCCACTTCTTCCACGAGGTAGGCCTCGACTACGTCTCCTGCTCCCCCTTCCGTATCCCGGTGGCCCGCCTGGAGGCCGGCCGAGCGGCTTCCCAGTCGACGGGCAGCGACCACCGGTAGCACCGGTGACGGGTGGCCGCCGGTGACCGGTAGCCACCGGTAGCACCCTGACCCCTGACCCCGGAACCGCCGCTCGTCCCCGACCGACCCTCACCGATGGGCGGCGGTTCCGGATCACGAAAAAGAGGGCG
>NZ_AEJC01000273.1 GCF_000317595.1 Streptomyces ipomoeae 91-03
AGCAGGGCCGCCAGGATCAGACCACCGGTCGGGTTGAGTTCCCAGTACTCGCCCGTACCGCCGTTCAGCAGGACCTTGCCGTAGTCCGTGTCGACCAAGGACACGTCCTCGCGCAATTGCATGGAGATGTTCCCCTTCAGATGGTGAGAAGCCAGATCTGGCAGGCGAGCGTGGCGTCGAGGCCGCCGTGCCGCAGTTCGGGCGATGAGGGCCGGAGGGTGATGTCCACGAGGCGTTCGGCATTGATGAGGCCGGCCTTGGCGAGGTGCGACTCCCGCCACAGTTTGGCCAACCGCACCCGGTTCTCCCGCAGGCCGTTGGCCGCCTCCACCGATGCCTCGCCCAGATGATAAGACGCAGCAGGGCCCCTCTGTCCCCTTCACCCCCGCTCCGACGCCCTCACCTCCAGGAGGACCGGCCATGAAGGTCGTCGTCGACATGAACAAGTGCCAGGACCACGGACAGTGCGTCTTCGCGGCCCCCGACGTCTTCTCGATGGACGACGACGGGCATCTGCTGTACGTCTCCGACCCGGACGAAGCGCTGCGCGACGAGGTCGAGGAGGCCGCGGACGTCTGCCCGCTCCAGGCCATCCGGATCGAGGCCTGACATGACCGGCGAACTGGATGTGAGGTGCGTGCCTGACGTGGCGGGCGTACCGGAGCCGACCGAGGCTCCCGGCGGCTCGGCCGAGGTGCCCGCCCCGGCCGCTGGGCGCGTCGTCGTCGCAGGGGCCTCCATGGGCGGGCTGCGCGCCGCCGAGCAACTGCGCGCCGCCGGCTGGACCGGGGCGATCACCGTGGTCGGCGACGAACCCCACATGCCCTACAACCGGCCCCCGCTGTCCAAGGAGGTCCTGGCCGGCAAGGCGTCCCTCGACTCCCTGGCCTTCACTCCCAAGGCCGCCGCGGCCGACGTCGAATGGCGGCTCGGCACCCCCGTCACCGGCGCCCGCCTGGCCGAACGGACCCTCGATCTGGCCGACGGCGACACCCTCGCCTTCGACGGGCTGGTCGTCGCCACCGGCATGCGCCCCAGACGGCTCCGCTGCCCGGGCCCCACCGAGGGCCGTCACACGGTCCGCACCCTCGGCGACGCCCAGGCCCTGCGGGACGCGCTCACGCGACGGCCCGGCGTACGCGTCGTCGTGATCGGCGCCGGCTTCATCGGCTGCGAGGTCGCCGCCACCGCCGTCGCACTCGGCGCCCGCGAGGTGACCGTCGTCGATCCGCTGCCCCTGCCGATGGTCGGCCCCCTCGGCGAACTCCCCGCCCGCGCGCTGCTGCGCCGACATGAGCGACGCGGGGTGCGCTTCGCGCTCGGCACCGGGGTCACCGGACTCGAGGGCCCGGAGGGCGTCGGGGGCGAGGACCGGGTCACGGGCGTGGTGCTGAGCGACGGCAGGGTGCTCCCCGCCGATGTGGTGGTGGAGTCCGTCGGGTCGGTCGCCAACGTCGAGTGGCTGGACGGCAACGGGCTCGACCTCACGGACGGTGTGCTGACCGACGAGCACTTGAGGGTCGGCGGTCTTCCGTACGTGGTCGCCGTGGGTGATGTGGCCCGCTTCCCCAACGCCCGTTACGACGGGGTGCCCCGCCGGGTCGAACACTGGTCCATCCCCACGGACACCGCCAAGCACGCGGCGCGGGTGCTCGTCGCCGGGCTGGGCGGTTCGGAGGCGGACCTCGCGGCCTTCGCGCCGCTGCCGACCTTCTGGAGCGATCAGCACGACTTCCGGCTGCAGTCCTTCGGGGCGCCCGTACTCGGCAAGGACGACGTACGGGTCCTGGACGGCGACCCGGAGGGTGACGTCCTGTTCGGTTACCA
Source organism: Streptomyces ipomoeae 91-03 (assembly GCF_000317595.1). GTDB lineage: Bacteria > Actinomycetota > Actinomycetes > Streptomycetales > Streptomycetaceae > Streptomyces > Streptomyces ipomoeae. Next base: position 1,828 of record NZ_AEJC01000273.1, read on the forward strand.
CAGCGGAGGCCGACTCGTCGGCGTCGTCGCCCTCGGTGGCCAGGCCGCCGCGATGGGCGCCGCCCGCTACCGGGCCCAGCTGCTGAAGCAGCCCGCGCTCGCCTCGTAAGCCGTGTCCCGTACGCCGCTCACACGGTGCCGGCCTCGTAAGCAATGTAAGGAACCCTCGTCATGACCAGTGTTCGCGGTTACTTCCATCCCAAGACGGCGAGCGGTGCCTCGTCGCTCATCCCGTCCCCGCCGTGGCGCTACTCCGGGGACCTGCTCACCGTCGAGTACCGGACCGATCCGGCGCGCGTACGGGAACTGCTGCCCGAGCCGCTGGAATTGGCCGACGAGGACCCCGGCGCGGTCGCGTTGATCTGGGCCGACTGGCAGTCCTGCTCGGCGTCGGGCGCGGAACTGCTCGACCCCGTGCTGTCGCAGTACAAGGAGGCCTTCGCGGTCGTCCGCTGCCGGTACAAGGGACGGACGTACTCGCGATGCGTCTACATCTGGGTCGACAAGGACTTCGCGATCGCCCGCGGGCTGCACCAGGGGTATCCGAAGAAGCTCGGGTCCATCCACCAGACGCGGCCCCACCCGTACGGGCCCGCTCCGCGGATCGAGGCGGGGGCGCGTTTCGGGGCGACGCTGGCGGCGGCCGACCGGCGGTTGGCCCAGACCGTGGTGACCCTGCGGGAGCCGTCGGAGACGAACGGGTTCGTCAACGGGCATCCCATGGCTCATCACCGGTGGCTGCCCTCGATCGAGAAGGGCAAGGGGTTGGCGCTGGACGAGTTGATCGAGTCCGGGGCCGCGTCCTTTGAAGGCGGGCAACCGTGGGTCGGGGACGCCGAGTTGGAGCTGTTCGAGGCGCCCACGGAGGAGCTGGCTCGGCTGTCCGTCGAGGAGCCGATCGCCGCGTATCACCGGCAGGTGGGCGTGGTTTGGGACGGCGGGCGGTTGTTGGAGTCCGGGTTGTCGGGAGCGGCTGCCGAGTGAGGCCGGTGGTCCGCTGCCGGTCCGCCGTGGCTGGCGGAAGGTACCCCCATGGGCGGGAGGGGCCCCATCGCGGCGGAGTCGCATGTCGATACAGCCCCGCGCCCCTGAAAGAAAGACAGGGCGCTCCCTCTTCTTGAATTCGGAGCCAGAGTCATGACCGACAAAATTGTCGTCGCCGGTGTCTCCATCGACACCCGGCACTGGATCGGTGGCCGGCGCGTCGCCTCCGCCGAGACCTTCCCGGACGTCTCGCCCATCGACGGACGTACCCTCGGTGAGATCGCTCGCGGTGGTCCCGCCGAGGCCGAGGCCGCCGTCGCCGCCGCCAAGACGGCCTTCCCCTCCTGGGCGGCCACCTCGCGCGCCGAACGCGCGCGCATCCTCCATGCCATCGCCGACGGGGTCGAGAAGCGGCTCGAAGACTTGGCGATCGTCGAGACGAACGACAACGGGGCGCTGCTGCGCTCGCACCGGCGCGGTGTCATGCCCCGTGTCGCCCACAACTTCCGGTTCTTCGCGGACTGGTTGCTGAAGCTCGACCACGAGGACTTCGAGACGCGCGGGCACAGCAACCATGTGTCGTGGGACCCGGCCGGTCCCTGCGTACTGATCACGCCCTGGAACGCGCCGCTGATGCTGGCCACCTGGAAGGTCGCCCCGGCGCTGGCCGCCGGCGACACCGTGGTCCTCAAGCCCGCCGAGTGGTCGCCGCTGACCGCGTCGCTGCTCGCCGACATCGCCGCCGAGGCGGGGCTGCCGGCCGGCGTGCTGAACGTCGTGCAGGGGTACGGCGCCGAGATCGGCGACACGCTCACCTCGCACCCGGACGTGCGGCGGATCAGCTTCACCGGGTCCGTGCCGACGGCCAGGCGGATCGCGGCGTCGGCGGCGGCGAATCTGACGCCGCTCAGCCTCGAACTCGGCGGCAAGTCACCGCTGTTGGTGTTCGCGGACGCGGACATGGACCTCGCCGTCGACCTCGCGGTGGAGCAGTACGACAACGCCGGGCAGGTGTGTCTCGCGGCCACCCGGTTCCTCGTCGAGGAGCCGGTCGTGGAGGAGTTCACCCGGCGGTTCGTCGAGCGGGCCAGGCAGTTGAAGCAGGGCGATCCGCGCGACGAGGCCACCGACATCGGGCCCACCATCCATCCGCGTCAGCTGGAGAAGATCGACGGGTTCGTGCGGCGGGCGGTCGCGGCCGGGGCGCGGGTGGTCATCGGCGGGCACCGTGAGGACGGGCAGTACTACGCGCCGACGCTGCTCACCGATGTCGCCCAGGACTCCGAGATCGTGCAGGAGGAGGTCTTCGGGCCGGTCCTGACGCTCCAGACCTTCGCCGACGAGGACGAGGCGATCCGGCTGGCCAACGACACCCGCTTCGGGCTGGCCGCCACCCTCGCCACCTCGGACCCGGAGCGCGCCGAACGGGTCACGGCCCGACTGGTCGCGGGGACGGTCTGGGTCAACTGCTTCTTCGTACGGGATCTCCAGGCGCCCTTCGGCGGCTCCCGGCAGTCCGGTGTCGGCCGGGAGGGCGGCACCTGGAGCTTCGACTTCTACTGCGACCTGAAGAACACCGTGACCGCACCGAACGGATGGAAGAACCATGGGTGAGATCGTCGGGGCGGGTCTGCTCGCCCACGTCCCCACCATCGTGCTGCCCGAGGCCGAGCGCCGCGAGCTCAACGAGGGCAAGGAGATCACCCTCGTCACCGGGCTCCGGGAGCTCCGCGGGGACGTCTTCGAGGGCGATGCCGCCAACGAGTACGACACCGTCGTCGTCCTCGACTCGCACTGGGCCACCACCGTCGAGTTCGTCGTCACCGCCCAGCAGCGCCGCGCCGGCCTGTTCACCTCCGAGGAACTGCCGCGCGGAATGTGCCGGATGCCGTACGACTTCCCCGGCGACCCCGAACTCGCGTACAACATCGAGCGGTTCGCGGACCGGCACGGTACCTGGATCACCGCGATCGAGGACGAGTACCTGCCGATCTACTACGCCACCATCAACCTCTGGAAGTACCTGGGGGAGGGGCTGCCCGACAAGCGGTGGGTGACCATCGGTGTCTGCCAGACCGGCGACATGGAGGACCATCTGCGGCTCGGGCGGGCGCTCGCCGACGGCATCGCCGCCACCCCGGGCCGAAGGGTCCTGCTGATCGCCTCCGGCGCGCTGTCGCACACCTTCTGGCCGCTGCGCGAACTGCGCGACCACGAGGCCAGCGACCCGGTCCATATCTTCACGCCCGAGGCCCGCGAGGCCGACTACGAGCGGATCGCCTGGTTCAAGGAGGGCCGGCACGACAAGGTCCTCGACACCATGGACGAGTTCTGGAAGTTCAAGCCCGAGGCCAAGTTCTTCCACTACCTGATGATGGCCGGCGCCCTCGGCGAGCAGGCCTGTATCGCCAAGGCCCGCCAATACGGCGAGTACGAGAACTCCGTCGGCACCGGCCAGGTCCACCTCTGGTTCGACCGCCCCGCCGACGGCTGGACCGGCACCGGCCTGCCCGCCCCGAGCACCCCGCACAGCCGCATCTAGGAGCCCCCATGCCCGAATACCGCCGTATCCTCCTCGACGGCGCCGTCGTCCAGGTCACCGTCGAGGGCGACGAACTGGTCGCCGGGGACGGCCGCCGTGTCAAGACCGACGACGCCCGGCATCTGCCCCCGGTCGTGCCGTCGAAGGTCATCGCCGTCCATCTCAACCACCGCAGCCGCGTCGACGAGTTCCGGATCGAACTCCCCGAGACCCCGACCTACTTCCACAAGCCGACCTCCTCCCTCAACTCCCACCAGGGCGCGATCGTCCGCCCCGAGGGCTGCAAGTGGCTCAACTACGAGGGCGAGGTGGCCATCGTCATCGGCAGGACGGCCCGGAACATCGCGCCGGATGAGGCGGGTGAGTACATCGCCGGATACACGATCGCCAACGACTACGGTCTGCACGACTTCCGCGACACCGACGCCGGTTCGATGCTCCGGGTGAAGGGCTCCGACACCCTCTGCCCGCTCGGCCCGGGCCTCGTCACCGACTGGGACTTCCACGGCAGGCGGCTGCGGACGTATGTCAACGGCGAGGTCGTCCAGGACGGTTCGACGGACGAGATGAAGTGGGACATGCACTACCTCGTCGCCGACATCGCCCGCACGATCACCCTGTACCCCGGCGATGTGCTTCTGTCCGGCACGCCCGCCAACTCCCGCCCCGTCCAGCCCGGCGACGTCGTCGAGGTGGAGGTCGAGGGCCTCGGGCGGCTCACCAACCACATCGTCACCGGCCCCACTCCCGTGCGGACCGACGTGGGGGCCCAGCCCACCGAGTCCGAGGAGGTGCTGTCCACCGCGCTCGGCGGCGACTGGGAGTTCCGAGGGATCAGGCCTCCACGTCGCTGAGGTGGGCGGCGCCGGTAGGGTCGCGGGCATGACCGAGTCCGTCGAGCCGACCGACCGCAGCCGTCCCCGTAAGCGTGTGAACTACGGTGCCGGCCGTGAGGCCCTGCTCGACGCGGCCGTACGGGTCGTGGCCCACGGTGGGCTGCGCAAGCTCACGTACCGGGCGGTGGCGGAGGAGGCGGGGGTCACCCACGGGCTCGTCGTGCACCACTTCGGCTCGCGCGACGCGCTCATCGAGGAGGCCCTCGCACACGCCATCCGCTCCTCGCTCAGCAGCAGCGCGATGGAGACCGGCACGGGTGAGGCCGCCACCTTCGCCGCCGGCCTCACGGAGATGGTCGAGTCCGGACCGGATCTCCAGGCGTTCCAGTACGAACTGCTGCTGGAGTCCCGCCGCCGGCCCGAGCTGCTGCCGCATCTGCGCGCGCTGTACGAGGAGTACTTCGACGCGGCCCGTCGCGAGCTGACCCAGATGCTGCCGGGACCGGTGAGCGAGGGGTTCTCCCGGATGGTCTTCGCCACGCTGGAGGGCCTTGTCCTGCACCAGCTCGTCTTCGGCGAGCGCGCGGTCATCGAGGACGCGCTGGGTGAGCTGCGCGGGGTGCTGCGCCGGCTGTCCGACACCGACTGAGGCTCGCGCCGAACGGTTCCCTCGAGTTCGGGTGAGGGCGAGCAACCACACACAACCCGCACGCACCCACTCACCGCACCCCCCCAGCCCCCGGCGGGGGCTGGGGGGCAGCCCCCTGATGGGGGTCCCCCCGCTCGAGCGAAGCCGAGAGTGGGGGAGGGACGGGTAGGGGCGGCGGGGGCGAGAAAGAACCCGTCCTCACCCCCTTGCCAAACGGATAGTTCGGCCCCACGATAAGGCAACTCGTTTGGCCTGAAACGACCCTCTCCCCTCCCCAGGCAGGTGATCCGAGTGGACAGTCAGACGGCGGTCGGCAACCCGACCGAGACCGAGACCTCCACCGCCCGCAGGCTCAAGCCGAACTCCCTCGGCGTACTGGGCATCCTCTTCTTCGTCCTCTCCGCCCAGGCGCCGCTCACCGGCATCGCGGGCTCCGTCCCCATCTCCGTCGCCATCGGCAACGGTCCCGGCACCCCCGCCGCCTACGCGGCCGCCGGAGTGATCACCCTGCTCTTCTCCGTCGGCTTCGTGGCGATGGGCCGGCACGTGGTCGACGCCGGTGCCTTCTACACGTACATCGGCAAGGGCCTCGGCCGCGCCGTCGGCACCGGCAGCGCCGGGATCGCCCTCTTCGCCTACTGCGCGATCCAGGCCGCCATGTACGGCCTGTACGGGGCGACGGTGAGCGGCCTGCTGGCGCACTACACGGAAGCCGACGTGCCGTGGTGGGCGTGTTCCCTGGTGACCATGGCGATCGTCCAGGTCCTCGGCGGCGCGGGCATCGAGATGGGCGCCCGGGTGCTGGCGGTCTTCGTCATGGCGGAGTTCAGCATCCTGAGCGTCTTCGCGCTCGTCACGTTCTTCAAGGGCGGCGGACCGGAGGGGCTGGGCCTCGCGCAGTCGTTCTCGCCGGGGGAGGTCCTGGAGGGCGCCCCGGGTGTGGCGCTGATGTTCGCCGTCGCGTCGATGATCGGCTTCGAGGCCACCGCGATCTACGGCGAGGAGGCGCGCGAGCCACGCAGAACCGTCCCACGGGCGACCTATCTGGCCGTCGCCCTCGTCACCGGCTTCTTCGCCTTCGCCTCATGGATGCTGGTCTCCGCGTACGGCGCCTCGAAGGCGCCCGCAGCCGCGGGCAAGGCGCTGGAGAGCGGCGACTCGACCGCGTTCGTCTTCGCCCCGATCGCCGACCTCTTCGGCTCCTGGGTGAACGACGTCCTGCCGATCCTGCTGGCCACCTCCCTCTTCGCCGGCATCCTCGCCTTCCACAACTCCGCCAACCGCTATCTGTACTCGCTGGGCCGCGACGGACTGCTGCCCCACCGGCTCACGAGGATCAACCGCCGCCACTCGCCCGGTGTCGCGGGCGCCGTCCAGACCGCCGTCGCGGTGCTGCTGGTCGTCCCGTTCGCGCCGGCCGGCAAGGACCCGGTGCTCACCCTGTTCTCCTGGGGCAGCGGCGTGGCGGTCCTCGGCATCATGCTGCTGTACTTCCTGACGTCGGTCTCCGTGGTCGCCTTCTTCCGCAGGGAACGCCTCGACACCCGGCCCTGGAACACCCTGATCGCCCCGGCCCTCGGCGCGCTCGGCATCGTCGGCGCGATCTGGCTGGTCGTGGAGAACTTCACCACCCTCATCGGCGGCGACAGCGGTACCGCCATGTGGCTGGAGCTGTCCATTCCGGCCGTGATGCTGCTGGGGATCGTCGGCGCCCGCCTCAAGCGCCCGCTCCCGGCCGCGAGCGACGGCTGAGCGCAGGCCTCCGGCATCCACCGGAGAACGGGCAGCCCCATCCCCTCATGGTTTGAACCCAAACAACCGACCTGTTCGAAACGGCTTGGAGGTCCCCATGCCCGCCGCCACCCACGACGAGTGGCTTCGCCGCGCCAAGGCGCTGGAGGTGCCCGGCGCGCACCACATCGACGGCGCCGACGAACCGGGTGGCGGCGGCACCTTCACCGTCGTCTCACCCCGCGACGGCCAGGTCGTCGCCGAGGTCGCCGACGGCGGACCCGCCGAGATCGACGCCGCCGTCACCGCCGCCCGCCGCGCCTTCGACACCGGCCCCTGGCCCCGCCTCGCACCCGCCGAGCGCGGCCGGGTCCTGCTGCGCATCGCCGAACTCCTCGAAGAGCAGCGGGAGTCACTGGCCCTCGCGGTCAGCCTGGAAATGGGCAAGCCCATCACGGACGCGTACGGCATCGAACTGCGCGCCGCCATCAACACCTTCCGCTGGTACGGGCAACTCGCCGACAAGCTCACCGACGAGTCCCCGCACACCGCTCCCGACGCCCTCGCCCTCGTCACCCGCGAACCCGCCGGTGTGGTCGGCGCGGTCGTCCCGTGGAACTTCCCCCTGACCCTGGCGAGCTGGAAGGTCGCCCCGGCCCTGGCCGCCGGCTGCACGGTCGTGCTCAAGCCCTCCGAGAACTCACCGCTCTCCGCGCTCCTGCTGGGGCGGCTCGCGACCGAGGCCGGGCTGCCACCCGGCGTCCTGAACGTCGTGGGCGGCAACGGCCCGGTGGCCGGCCGCGCCCTCGGGCTCCACCCCGACGTCGACGTCCTCGCCTTCACCGGCTCCACCGCCGTCGGCCGCCACTTCCTGCACTACTCCGCCGACTCCAACCTCAAGCGCGTCTGGCTGGAGCTCGGCGGCAAGTCGCCGAACATCGTCCTGCCGGACGCCCCCGACCTGGACAGGGCCGCCGCCACCGCCGCCTGGGGCATCTTCTTCAACCAGGGCGAGATGTGCACCGCCCCCTCCCGTCTCCTGGTCCACTCCTCCATCGCCGAACAGATCACCGACGCCGTCGTCCGCCGGGCCCGTGAACTGCGTGTCGGCGACCCGCTCGACCCGGCCACCGAGATGGGGCCACTGGTCAGGAACGGCCACCTGGAGCGCGTACTCGACCACGTACGGCACGGCGTCGAGGAGGGCGCGCGCCTGCGCACCGGCGGGGACCGGCTCGGTGCCGGGACCGACACGGCCGCGGCCGGCGGCAGCTTCCTGCAGCCCACCGTGTTCGACCAGGTCGACCCCGGCTCCCGGCTCGCCCGCGAGGAGATCTTCGGCCCCGTCCTGTCCGTCCTCGCCTTCGACGACCTCGACGAGGCGATACGACTGGCCAACGCCACCGAGTACGGCCTCGCCGCCGGCCTGTGGACCTCCGACCTGTCCACCGCACACCGCGTCTCACGTGCCCTGAAGGCCGGCACGGTCTGGGTCAACTGCTACGAGGAGGGCGACCTGACCGTGCCCTTCGGCGGTATGAAGCAGTCCGGCAACGGCCGGGACAAGTCCGCGCACGCCCTGGAGAAATACACCGATCTCAAGACGACCTGGATCCAGCTGTGACCCGGCCCCTGATCGCCGTTCCGGCGCGTTTCGCCGCCACCACCTCCGCACTGCGGTACGCCGCCGAGGTCAACGCCCGCGCACTGATCGAGGCCGTGTGGCGGGCGGGCGGCGAACCGGCGAGCATTCACCCCGCCGACTCCGACGTCCCCCTCCGCCTCGCCCGCTTCGACGGCGTCCTGCTCCCCGGCGGCGGCGACCTCGCACCGCACCGCTACGGCGCGGCGGGCGTCCACGAGACCGTCTACGACGTCGACGACACCCAGGACGCCTTCGACCTCGAAGTGGCCCGCACCGCACTGGAGTCGGGCCTGCCGTTGCTGGCGATCTGCCGGGGTCTGCAGGTGGTCAATGTCGTCCTCGGCGGCACCCTTGAGCAGGACATGGGCGGCCCCGAGCGTGAGCACCGGCATGTCGTCCACCCCGTGAGCCTGCGGCCGGGGTCGGATCTGGCAGGGGCGATGGGGGTGGAGAAGACCGACGTGTCCTGCTACCACCACCAGCGCGTCGACCGGCTGGGTGCCGGCCTCGAAGTGACGGCCACGGCGGCGGACGGCACCGTCGAAGGGCTCGAACTTCCGGGCGCCCGGGGCTGGTTCACGGCCGTCCAGTGGCACCCCGAGGACACCGCTCACGAGGACCCGGCCCAGCAAGGGCTGTTCGACGCCTTCGTGCGAGCGGCCCGGCAACACGGCGGGCCGCGGGGGCGGTTGCCGTGACCATGACCACCCCTAGGGGTCGTTCACCGGGTTCGACGGGGGGAAGCCCGGATAGGCCGCAGTGCGGTGGCATGGGACCGTTTTCGTATGTCATCCACGCCCACCGGAATGCGCGTCTGTGCCCTCGCGGCCCCGATCCTGCTGTTGCTCTACGGAGTGCTGCGCTGGGTCGACGGCCTGGACGGCGCGCACGGACCGGGGCTCGCCTGGAATGTCGGCCACACCCTGTTCCTCATCGCGTTCGTCCTGTTCGGTCTGTTGACCATCGGCCTGCGGCAGCTGCACCCGGTCGGCACGGCGCGGGGGCGGCTCGTGGTGAACTCGGCCACCGCCGCAGGGCTGTTCGGCGTGGGCTGTTTCCTCTGGGTGATCCTCACCGACCTCTTCGCGGACCTGGACGAAGCGGCACCGCTGCCCGAACCGCTGGAGATGATCGGCCCGTTGGCGTTCCAGATCGGCATGCTCACCCTGTTGGCCCTGCTGGTGGCCGGCCGGCCACGACGACTGCCCCTATGGAGCCCACTGTCGGTGTTCGCGGGCTTCCTCCTGATCGCCGTGGACCTCGATCTACTGCCCGTGGCCTCCCCGCTGGTGCTGGTCGGCCTGGCGCCGCTGGCCCGAATACCCGGCCCCACGGCGCGGACCTAGGCCTCCCGGAGAAGCCCCGGCCGTCAGGCCTTCGGGCGACGGCCGCTGCGGCGGGGCGCGGGTTCGGCGCCGTCGAGAAGGGCTCGGCGACGCTCCTCGCCGTGCTCCTCCACCTGGAGCACGACACTGCGCAGCCCCTCCGCGAGGCTGCGGCACTCCGCGTCGCTGAGCTGCCCGGTGACGAACGCCTCCTCGTCGTTGAACTGCGGGAACACCCGCTGCATCAGCTCCTCGCCCTTGTCGGTGAGGCTGAGCAGCACCAGCCGGCCGTCAGTGGGGTGATCGGCACGCCGCATCAGCCCCCGTGACTCCAAGGTGCGCGCCACACCCGTGAGCGTGCCCTTGGAGATGCCCGCCTCCTCCGCCACATGCCGCGTCTCGGACTCGCCCCACACCCATACGACCCACAGCACCACGAAGGCCGTCCAGGTGAGGTCGGAGCCGCGCAGCACGGAGTTCTCCAGATGCTGTCGTACCGCGGAGGCGGCCCGGTAGATGTTCGCCACCGCCGCCATCTGCTCCCGGCGGATCGGGATGCCCCCGAGCTTCGCCTCGGCGAGCTTCTCGGCTTCGGTGATGGATCGCTGGCCGGGCACGGGCGCTCCTTCGGTCACATGCTCTATCGGCCGGACCGGAGAGCCGACTTCGGCCCTTGCGGTCCTGACCCTTCGTTCGTTCGGTCATTCGATCGTTCGGACTCAAATTGTACGGAAGAAGGGAATCCGTCATGAACACCCCACCGCGCATGCTGCTGGTCCTCAGCGAGAACTGGACACTGACGGGCGGCCGGGCCGATCTGCCCACCGCCGTACGGTGGGCGCGCGAGGCCGAGGACGCCGGGTTCGACTCCGTCATGGTCAGCGAACACATCGTGCTGGGCCCGGACGCCGCCGCCGACGGCATCATGGGCAACCCCCGCGACTACGCACTCCCCGGCGACCAGGACCCGTACACGCCCTGGCCCAACTCCCTGCTGCTGCTCGCCGCCATCGCCTCCGTCACCGAGCGCCTGCGGCTGGCCGCCGCCGTCCTGGCCCCGCTGCGGCACCCCCTGCTGATGGCCAGGGAACTCGGCACCCTCGATCTGCTCAGCGAGGGACGGCTGCTGGTGCAACCGACGGTCAGCTGGAGCAAGGACGAATACGACGCGCTCGGTGTGCCCTTCGCCGGCCGGGGCCGACTGCTCGACGAACACCTCCACGTCTGGGCCAAGGCCTGGGGACCGTCCCCGATCTCCCACGACAGCGAGCACTACCCGTTCCGCGACGTCTACTTCGAACCCAAGGCATACCGCCCCGAGGGCCCGAGACTGTGGTTCGGCGGACAGCGCCTGCACGGTCCCGTACTGCGCCGACTGGTGAAGTACGGTCACGGCTTCCACCCGCTGGGCCGCCCGACCCCCGAGGATCTGCGGACGCTCCGGGAGGCGATGGCCGCCGCCGGCCGGGACGTCGCCGAACTGGAGATGATCGGCGGCACCCAGGCCGTCTTCCCCGACGACCACTCCCCGGCCGACCTCGGCGCGGCCCTCGCCTCCATACCGGAACAGCTGGAACAGGGCTTCACGACCTTCTGCATCAAGCCCAACCAGTTCATCGACGACCCCGACGAGGTGGGCGCCTTCTGCAAGGAGGTCATACGCCGGGTGACGGCACTGACCGGCTGAGGCGGGCACGGCGGCGCACCGCCGACCCGCCCCGATTGCTCGGCGCTCGCGCCCGACCCCGCCCCTTTCACCGTTCGAAGACGACCCCGCCGTCGAACACCGTCATGTCGACCTCGACCCGGGTGATGTCACGCGGGTCCAGATCGAGGAGCGGTCGGTCCAGGACGCACAGGTCGGCGACCTTGCCCACCTCCACGGAGCCCTTCCAGTCCTCGGCGAAGTCCTGGCGGGCCGGGTTGACGGTGTAGGCGCGCAGGGCCTCGGCCAGGCCCACGCGCTGCTCCGGGCCGCTGACCCGACCGCTGGCCTTGGACTCCCGCAGCAGCATCCCGGCCACACCCTGGCGCCAGTCGGGCACGGTGATCGGCGCGTCCGAGCTGGCGCACACCGCGACGCCCGCCTCGAAGGCCGACCGGACGGGCCACTCGTACGCCGACCGCTCCGGGCCCACGACCTCCTCCATCAGGTCGGAGATCGTCCACTTGATGGCGGGGTTCATATTGACGCCGTAACCGTGCGCGGCGAGCTTGGCGAGGCTGTCCGCGCCGATGAAGTCGCCGTGGATGACGTAGTGCCGGGCGTCGGGGCGGGGCGCGGCCTCGTTCGCGGCGAGGAAGGCGTCCACCACGGTGTCGATGGCCCGGTCGCCGGTGACATGGACGCCCAGCTGGTAGCCGGCCTCGTGGGCGATGCGGATCATGTCGTTCAGCTCGTCCACCTGGAGCTCGGGTGTGTGCCCGTGGACGCAGAGGGAGCCGTGACCGCCGTCGAGGTAGGGCTCGTTCATCCAGGCCGTACGGTTCGGGGGAACCCCGTCGGCGAAGATCTTCACGCCGATGGCGTTGAGGCGCCGGGGGTCCGCGGAGGCGGGGCGGTGGAGTTCGGCGAGGCCCTTGCGGACGTCGTCGGCGGAGCCGCCCATGGGTGCGGGCAGGAGGAGGACGCTGACCCGGGCGTGCAGACCGCCGGTCGCGGCGAGGTCGGCGTACGCGGTCCAGTTGTCGGTGCTCAGTCCGCCGAAGGGGGTCTCGGCGCCGCCGGGGCCGAGACCGGGCTCGGTGTAGCTGGTGATGCCGCGCGAATGGAGTTCGGCGACGACGCCCCGGATGGCCTGGCGCCGCTGGGCGACGGTGGGGGAGGGCAGGGCGGCCTGGAGCAGGCCCTGGGCCGCCTCGCGCAGGATGCCGGTCGGCCGGCCGTCGGCGTCGCGGTCGATGACCCCGCCGTCGGGCGCCTCGGTGGTCGCGTCGATCCCGCACCGGCGCAGCGCCTCGCTGTTGGCCCACAGCATGTGCTGCGAGAAGTCGGTCAGACAGACCGGATGGTGCGGGGCGACCGCGTCCAGGTCCGTGCGGTGCGGGAAGCGCCCGGGGTCGGCCAGACACTCGGCGAGATAGCCGGGGTCCCAGCCCAGGCCGACGATCCACTCGCCGGGCCCGGCACCCCGTACGGCCTCACGCACCGCCGCCGTGATGTCGGCGATCGAGCCGACCGCGGGGTGGCCGACGTCGAGGGCGAAAGGCGGCTTGGCCAGGCCGTACGCGGCGCCGTGCAGATGCGAGTCGTTGATGCCCGGCAGCACGGTCCGCCCCGCCAGCTCGACGACCCGGGTCGTCGGCCCGGCCAGGGTGCGCATCTCGGCGTCCGTGCCGACCGCGACGATCTCCCGACCGCGCACGGCCACCCCCTCGGCGACCGTGAAACCGGCGTCGACGGTGATGACCTGACCGCCTGTCAGGACGAGAGTGGGGGAGGTGTCGCTCACGAGGACCTCTCTGGGTTGATCGAACAGGGGGAGCAGGGGAGTAGGGGGAGCAGGGGGAGGAGTGCCGTCACCGGGTCGGGCTCGCTCAGGGTTCGGGGACTCGTCATCGGGTCGGGCGTGGGCCGAAGTACGCGAGGGCGGCGCCCGCCACCAGGGCCACACCCTGGGCCATCTGCTGCCAGAACGTCGGCACGCTCAGCAGTGTCAGCCCGTTCTGCAGACAACCGAGGAACAGCACGCCGAGCAGCACCCCGAGCACCGAGCCGGAACCCCCGCTGAGCGCGACGCCGCCCAGCAGGACCGCGGTGAGCACCGTCAGCTCGAAGCCCGCGCCCGAGGTGCCCGCGACCACGCTGTCCAGCACCGACGCCTTGATGGCCCCGGCCAGCGCCGCCGCCGTACCCGTGGCCACGAACAGCGCGAAGGGCGTACGGCGGACGTCGATGCCGGAGAGGTACGCGGCCTCCCGGTTGACACCGATCGCGAACACATGCCGCCCGGTCGGCGTGTACGCCAGGAACAGCGCCCCGGCGACCAGTACGGCCGCGGCGATCACGACCGGCGCCGCGATCCCGGCGATCCGCGCCCCGCCCAGCCACGCGAACCCGTCGCCGAACCCGCTGAGCGGCAGCGGGAACAGTTGCTGGGCCAGTCCGCGAACGGCCGCCAGCATGCCCAGTGTCACGATGAACGGCGACAGCCCCAGATAGCAGCACAGCACTCCGTTCACGGCACCGACCGCCGCGCCGACGGCCAGCGCCCCGAGCACGGCGACGACCGGGGACTGGGCCTGCTCGCCCGCGAGCCAGCCGGCCACCAGCGCGCCCAGCGCGAGCGTCGAACCGACCGACAGATCGAGATACCCGCTGATGACGAGCAGGGCCAGCGGTACGGCGACGATCGCGAGGGCGGCGGCGTCGGTGGCGATCCCGCGCAGATTGCCCGGGTCGAGGAAGCTGCCGGTGGACAGCTGGAACACCAGTACCAACAGGGCGAGTACGAGGAGAAGGGGGTGGCGCCGCAGGGCCGCCAGGCCGTGCGCGGCCAGGGCACGCGGGCCGGGAACGGCGCGTTCGGCGACGGTCGCCGTGGTCGCGGTGGTCATGCTGCTCCTTCGTGGGACGGGGTGTGGGGCACGGCCGGATCGCCACCGGGCGGCTTCGGGGCGGTGCCCGGCGGGATCGGATCGCCACCGGGTGACTCTGGGGTGGTGTCGGGCGGCTTCGGGGCGGTGCCGCGTGGATTCGGGGCGCTGCCGAGCGGGTTCGAATCTCCGTCGGCCGGCGTCGGGGCGGTGTCGGCCCCGTCCGAGGCGGTGTCGGCCGTGCCCGCCTCGTGCACGGCCGACAGCAGGGCCTCTTCGGTGAGTTCGGGGCCGGACATTTCGCCGACGATCCGCCCCCGGTCGACGACCAGACAGCGGTGGGCGAGCGTGGCCGCTTCCTCCGGGTCGCTGGAGGCGAACAGCACGGCCGTGCCCCGCTGTTCGGCGAGCCCGGCCACGACGTCGTAGATCTCCTGACGAGCACCGACGTCCACGCCCTGGGTCGGCTCGTCCAGCAGC
>NZ_AEJC01000274.1 GCF_000317595.1 Streptomyces ipomoeae 91-03
CCCCCAGCTGCGCAGCGAGCGCACCGACTGGGGGCCGGATCTCACCGGGCTCGGCGACGTCACCGTCGACGTCATCAACTTCGGCCACGAGCCCCCGCTCCTGGTCTCCGCCGACTCCGTACGACCCCTGCCGCTGCGGGAGGGACTTCCGCTGGGGCTGGGTGATCTGGCGCCGCGGACGCGCGGGACGTGCACCGTACGGCTCGCTCCCGACGAGAGTCTGCTGCTCGTCACCGACGGGGTCACCGAGGCCCGCGACGGCAGCGGCGCGTTCTTCCCGCTCCTCGCGTACCTCACCGGGGCGCTCGCCGCCGACCCCCGCGTCGCCGCCGACCTGCGCGAGTTGCTTTTGACCAGCCGTAGGCAACCCGGCGCGTGCGCCCCCGCGTGTGAAGACGCAGGTCAGCGGGGTGTGATCCGATTGGTCGTCTCAGATAGTAGGAAGACCGACTAATTGTGGAGACAGATGCGCTGGACTCACCTACTTTTGTAGAAGCCGAACGTCTCGCTCGATCCAGCGAATGGCGGGTGTGAGGCGGAGCCTTAGGCAGGCAACCCCTGCGGCGCCGCTCCCCGCCCCATCCGGCGTCTCGTAACCCCCTGTGTCCGTACTCCCGGATTGCCTCGAAGGAGTCGATTCCCCATGGCCGAGACGACCGTCCGCCGCCGAGTCCGTCACGTTTCCCCGACGAACGAGTCCGACCGCAAGAACGCCGCCGCCGCGCTGCAGCGCGCCCTCGACCGCAGGGACAACGGCGGGTCCACCGGGCACTGAGCGGCCCGGCGCAGAGCGGCTCCCTCACCGACACACCGGGCACCCCGTGCCCCCAGCAGCCGGGAGCCGCACCCGTTCGGGGCGCGGCGCGGCCGTGAACAGCCGGGTCACCCCGGTTCACGTGCCGCGCCGCACCTCGAAGTGGTCGATGCGCGTGCCGTCCTGCGCCAGTGCCGAGACCTTCAGCGCAGGCTTGGCGCCGGTCTCCGCCTCCACCTGAGGAACGAGAAGCCCCGGTAGCGCACCTGGGACCACTCCACTGTCTCCGCGTCGGAGGAGCGGGACTTGGTCCACTGGAAGGTGTCGACGGAGTCGTGCCGGGTGACGTGGCCCTCGTAGCTCTCCTTTCACGCCCGCCGGGAAGCCGTACAGGTCGCGGCCACCGCCGCCCGCCGTGACGTACACGATGCCGTCGCGGGTCGGGTCGGTCGACGCGCCGATCGGTACGGCCCTGCCGACCTCGCCGTTCCTGATGGCGTCGGTCCGCTCGTAGACGTGGTTGTGCCCGTTGATCACCAGGTCCACCTGGTGCTCGGCGAACAGCGGCAGCCACTCGGCGCGCACGCCCCCGTCGGAGGCGTGCGAGGACGTCGAGTAGGCGCAGTGGTGGAAGAAGACGACGACGAAGTCCACCTCCTTCGACGCACGCAGCTCGCGCAGCCTCTGGTCCAGCCACTTCGTCTGCCGGCCACCCGAATAGCCGAAGTTGGCCGGGATCTCGTACGACACGTCGTTCGCGTCCAGCGCCACGACGCCGACGTTGCCGTACGTGAACGCGTACACGCCCGGCGCCGAGCGCGGGTCGAAGCCGTTGTCCGGCAGGGACCAGCGGGCGAGTTGGCCGCCGTAGCCGTCCGGTGAGTACCAGGCCTCCATGTCGTGGTTGCCGGTCGTCACCATCCAGGGCACGGACTTGGTGACCGTCTCGTTCTGCTTGAGGAACAGGTCCCAGAAGCCGGGGTCGTAGCCGTCTGACTCCACGCCCTTGCCGTTGACGTTCGCGTAGCAGATGTCGCCCGCGTGGAGGTGGAAGGCCGGCTTCTGACGCAGGATGACGTTGTCGTTGGCGGCTGCCGCCTTGCCGACGCCCTGGTCGCCGAACGCCGTGAACACGAACTTCTCCGGGGTCGCCGGCGCCGTACGGAACGACTCGATCGTCGCGCGGCGGCCCGGCGAGGCCGGGTCGAAGCCCTCATGGCCGACGCCGTAGTAGTACGTCGTGCCGGGGAGCAGGCCGTCCAGGGCGGCGTGCAGGTAGTACTGGTCCAGTTCGAGGCGCACGCCCTCGACGCCCGGGGTGTGCAGGTCCCGTACCTCGGCCTCGACCTTGCGGCTCAGGTCGTCGGGCTTCAGACCGATCCGGACGTACGGCTTCTTCACCGCGAGCGGCACCTGCCAGGAGATCCGCATCTGTGTCCTCGGGTCGGCGCCGAAGGCGAGATGACGGCCGAAGGGGGTGACGACCGAGCCCGGCGCCTTGGAGGTGGCGGGGGACGGGGTCGTCACACGCGGAGAACGCGGAGAACGCGGAGAACTCGGCGAGCCCGTTGATCCGGAGTCGCCGCATCCGGTCAGCAGTCCGCCCGCCGCCACGGCGCCCGCCGTCACCAGCGTGCGGCGCCGCGTCAGCTTCGTACGCAGGTACTCGTGCTGCTCGGCCATGCTCATCCGGCGCGCGAGCTGCGGCGGAATGCCGAAGTCGGGAATGTCCATGAGAGGGAACTTCCCAGTGCGGACCAACAGCCGCTACACATACGGGTGAACGCACGGCGACTTGTGGGAGTTGTCACTCTCCCGGGTGTCCGTATCGCGGACAGACCGTGTCATCCCGTGGGACCAGGAGTACGGTGCCGTCATGTCTCGCAGCCTCAATCTCGCAGTGATCCCCGGTGACGGCATCGGTCAGGAAGTCGTGGCCCAGGGGCTCAAGGTCCTCTCCGCCGTCCTGCCGCAGGATGTGAAGCTGGAGACCAAGGAGTACGACTTCGGAGCCAAGCGCTACCACGCCACCGGTGAGACCCTCACCGACGCGGACCTGGAGTCGCTCAAGCAGCACGACGCGATCCTGCTCGGCGCGATCGGCGACCCCAGCGTGCCGTCCGGCGTCCTGGAGCGCGGCTTCCTGCTCAAGCTCCGCTTCGCCTTCGACCACCACGTCAACCTGCGTCCCTCGAAGCTGCTCCCGGGGGTGGCCACCCCGCTCGCCGGTGAGCCGAACATCGACTTCGTCGTGGTCCGCGAGGGCACCGAGGGCCCGTACACCGGCAACGGCGGCACCATCCGCAAGGGCACCGAGCACGAGGTCGCCACCGAGGTCTCCGTGAACACGGCCTTCGGCGTCGAGCGGGTCGTCCGTGACGCGTTCGCCCGCGCCCAGGCCCGCCCCCGCAAGAAGCTCGCGCTGATCCACAAGAACAACGTGCTGACCTTCGCGGGTCACCTGTGGACCAACATCTTCAACAAGGTGGCCGAGGAGTTCCCCGAGGTCACCACCGAGTACATGCACGTGGACGCGGCGACCATCTACCTGGTCACGCAGCCCGAGCGCTTCGACGTGATCGTCACCGACAACCTCTTCGGCGACATCATCACCGACCTCGCCGCGGCCGTCTCCGGCGGCATCGGCGTCGCCGCGAGCGGGAACATCAACCCCTCCGGCGAGTTCCCGTCCATGTTCGAGCCGGTCCACGGCTCGGCCCCGGACATCGCCGGCCAGGGCAAGGCCGACCCCTCCGCCACGGTCCTGTCCGTCGCGCTGCTCCTGCGCCACCTCGGCTACGAGGCCGAGGCCGCCCGCATCGACGAGGCGGTCGCCGCCGACCTCGCGGAGCGCGTGGGCAAGCCCGCCCGTACGACGGACGAGATCGGCGACGCCCTCGCCGTACGAGTAGCCGGCTGATCCGGCGCGCTCCTCGAAACTGTTCGAAGCCGCCGGGTCTCCTCACCACCCGGCGGCTTCCCCATGTCCCCCGCCGGGTGTCACCATCATCCCCAGGACCGCACCTCATACCGTTTCATCCACGGGAATCCGCGCTTTCATCCCGGTCGTCCACGTTTCGTACACGCCCCTCTCCGGGCGATAATCGAACGAGGTGCCGCGGAATGAGGGAATGCTCGGACGTCCTAACACCGGCCACAGGCCGTACGGATGTGAGCGCGGCCCGTCACACACAACCGGTGAAGGACAACGACTCATGACGACGCCCACGATCGAGCTGAAGCCGTCCGCGAACCCGCTCTCCGCCGCGGAGCGCGAGGCGATCCTGGCCAACCCCGGCTTCGGCCGCCACTTCACCGACCACATGGTGACGATCAAGTGGACCGAGGGCCGCGGCTGGCACGACGGTCAGCTCGTGCCGTACGGGCCGCTCTCCCTCGACCCCGCGAACATGACCCTGCACTACGCGCAGGAGATCTTCGAGGGCCTGAAGGCGTATCGCCGGCCCGACGGCTCCGTCGCCACCTTCCGCCCGGAGATGAACGCCAGGCGCTTCCAGCGGTCCGCCAAGCGCCTCGCGATGCCCGAACTGCCGGTGGAGACCTTCATCGAGGCGTGCGACGTCCTGGTCCAGCAGGACAAGGCGTGGGTGCCCGCGCACGGCGGCGAGGAGTCCCTCTACCTACGCCCCTTCATGATCGCCACCGAGGTCGGTCTGGGCGTCAAGCCGGCCAACGAATACCTCTTCCTGGTCATCGCCTCCCCAGCCGGCGCCTACTTCCCGGGCGGCGTCAAGCCCGTTTCCATCTGGGTCTCCGAGGACCATGTCCGCGCCGTGCCGGGCGGCATGGGCGACGCCAAGACCGGCGGCAACTACGCCGCGTCACTCCTCGCCCAGGCCGAGGCCGCCGCCAAGGGCTGCGCCCAGGTCTGCTACCTCGACGCGGTCGAGCGCAAGTGGGTCGAGGAACTCGGCGGCATGAACCTGTACTTCGTGTACGGCGACAGGATCGTCACCCCGTCGCTCACGGGCTCCATCCTGGAGGGCGTCACCCGCGACTCGCTCCTCACGGTCGCCCGTGACCTCGGCTACGAGGCCGAGGAGGGCCGTGTCTCCATCGACCAGTGGCAGGCCGACTCCGAGAACGGCACCCTCACCGAGGTCTTCGCCTGCGGCACCGCCGCCGTCATCACCCCCGTCGGCACGGTCAAGCGCACCGGCGCCCAGTGGCAGCAGTCCGCCGGCGAGCCCGGCCCCGTCACCCTCAAGCTCCGCGAGGCCCTGCTGAACATCCAGCGCGGCACGGTGGAGGACAAGCACGGCTGGATGCACGTGCTGGGCTGAGCCGCACATGTCACTGCCCCGCGCCCCTGAAGGGGCGCACCCCGACCGGGGGTTGGACGACGGTCGGCGTCAGGGGCTTGTGAGGACGACGAGTTGCCGGGTCGCCCGGGTCATCGCGACATAGCGGTCGACGGCTCCTTCGACGCCCTCGCCGAACTCCGCCGGGTCGACCAGGACGACCAGGTCGAATTCGAGCCCCTTCGACAGCTCCGGGGGCAGCGACCGGACCCGGTCCGTCTGCCGGAACGTGGGATCGCCGATGACACAGGCGATCCCTTCGGCATGCGCGGCCAGCCAGGTGTCGAGGATCGAGTCCAGCTCCGAGGCGGAGCCGTGGACGACGGGTACGCCGCCGCTGCGGATGGACGTCGGCACGTTCGCGTCCGGGAGCACGGCCCGGATGACCGGCTCGGCCTCCGCCATGATCTCTTCCGGCGTCCGGTAGTTGACGCTCAGGGAAGCCAGGTCGATCCGGTCGAACCCGACCCGCTCCAGCCGTTCCCGCCACGGCTCCGTGAACCCGTGCCGGGCCTGGGCACGGTCCCCGACGATGGTGAAGCTCCGCGACGGGCAGCGGACCAGCAGCATCTGCCACTCCGCGTCGGTCAGTTCCTGGGCCTCGTCCACGACGATGTGCGCGAACGGGCCGGCGAGCAGATCCGGGTCGGCGGTGGGCAGGGCGCTCTCGTCGACCAGGGAGTTCCGCATGTCCTGGCCGTGCAGCATGACCAGCACGCCTTCGCCGTCGTCATACGTATGGGCCTCCAGCAGGTCGTCGATGACCCTGCCCATGCGCTCGCGTTCGGCGGCGACAGCGGCCTCATGCCGGCGCTTGCGCCGTGACGCCTCCGGGTCGCCGAGCCGCTGCCGTGCCGCGTCCAGGAGGGGCAGGTCGGACACCGTCCAGGCCTGGGGTTCCGCGCGCTGGAGGCGCCGCACCTCGTCGCGGCCGAGCCAGGGGGCGCACATCCGCAGATACGCGGGTACCGACCACAGATCTCCGACGAGGTCGGCCGCTTCGAGCAGCGGCCAGGCGCGGTCGAAGGCCGTGAGCAGTTCCCTGTTCCGCGTCAGCGACCTGCGCAGGAGTTCGGCCGATACGTCGCCGCCCTCGCCGTCCTCCGCCAAGGCGTCGTCGTGCTTGTCCACCAGGATGGTGAGCAGCTCCTCCCAGATCTGGTCGCGCGCCTCGTTGTGCGGAGTACCGGGTTCGGCCGCTTCGAACGCCACGGCCCAGTCGTCGGCGCTCAGCCGGACGTCGGACCAGTGGGTCGTGACCGTCATGCTCTCGGTGGGCGGCTCCTCGTAGAACCTGACGGCCTTCTCCATCGCCTGCACCAGCTCCGCGGACGACTTCAGCCGGGCCACCTCGGGGTCGGCCTCGACCGCCGCCGTGGCTCCCTCGGTGACGAGGTCGCGCAGGATGCAGGTCTGCACGCCCTCCTCGCCGAGGCTGGGCAGGACATCGGAGACGTAGGACAGATAGGGCCGGTGCGGACCGACGAACAGCACGCCGCCGCGGCGGTGGTTGAGGCGGGGGTCGGAGTGGAGGAGGTAGGCGGAGCGGTGCAGGGCGACGACGGTCTTCCCCGTACCCGGGCCGCCGTCGACGACGAGCGCGCCACGGGACCCCGCGCGGATGATGGCGTCCTGGTCGGCCTGGATGGTGCCGAGCACGTCCCGCATCCGCGGTGACCGGTCGCCGCCCAGGCCGGCGATGAAGGCGGACTGGTCGTCGAGCGCGGCGTGGTGCCCGGCGAACCCGTCCGGGGTGAACACCTCGTCCCAGTAGTCGCTGATCCGGCCGTCGGTCCAGCGGTACCTGCGGCGGCTCGCCAGACCCATCGGATTGCCGTGGGTGGCTCCGAAGAACGGCTCGGCCGCCGGGGAGCGCCAGTCGAGCAGCAGCCGACGGCCCGTGCTGTCCGTCAGACCGAGGCGTCCGATGTACACGGGCTCGGGGTCGTCCGCGCCGACCATGTGACCGAGGCACAGGTCCAGCCCGAAGCGGCGCAGGGTGCGCAGCCGAGCGGTCAGCCGGTGGATCTCGACGTCCCGGTCCAGCGCCTGCCGGCCCTTGCCGCCGGGCGCCCTGCGCGCGGCGGCGAGGTGGTCGGACAACTCGGCGATCGACTGCTCCAGACACTCCGCGATGGCCGCGAAGTGCCGCTCGTCACCGGCTGTCAGGACCGGGTCGGCCTTGGCGGCGAGGCGGTCGGGAAGGGCGAACGCGCTGGTGGTCAGGGGTTTCACGGCATCAGCTCCGATAGGAGGTCGCTTACGACCATGGCGTGCGGCGGGGTGCCGGCCCAGGGGCAGGTCGGCAGGGGCGTGCGCTGGGTGGGGGAGGGGTGCAGAGGGGGAGGGGGGAGGGGCATGGGGGGAGAGAGCCGAAGGGGGCGTGGCCAGGCGATCCGCGTGGGGCATGCGCGGACATGGGCGGGCCGTTCCCGGCGTCTTTCCGGGCGGCCTTTCTCCGCCGACGCCGACCGCGCTCAACCGGCGTCGACGGTCCTGTTGCCGACTCCGACCGAGCTCAGCCGACGTCGACCATGTCGAGCAGCAGCTTCGCGGCGACCGTCGCCCCGTCGGTGCGGATCTCGGCGGCCATGGCCTTCGCCCGTGCGCGGGTCTCGGGAGTCAGGGCGGTCGTGAGCGCGGCCGAGAGGGAGTCGAAGGTGGGGGTCGGGCCGTCGTGGGCCGCTCCGATGCCCAGGTCGGCGACCCGGCCGGCCCAGCGCGGCTGGTCCACGATCTGGGGCACGACCACCTGGGGAGCGCCGGCCAGCGCGGCCGTGGTCGTCGTACCCGCGCCGCCGTGGTGGACGACGGCGGCGACCCGGCCGAACAGTGCCTGGTGGTTGACCTCGCCGACGACGAAGCAGTCGTCCCGGTCGTCGATCGGGGCAAGGCCGGCCCAGCCGCGCCCGACGAGCACGCGGCGGCCCTGCGCACGCACCGCCTCGACGGCCACCCTGGCGATGTCCTCCGAGCCGCGCAGGGGCATGCTCCCGAAGCCCACGTACACGGGCGGTGCGCCGGCGTCCAGGAACGCCGACAACTCGGCCGACAGCGGGCGTTCGTCCGGCAGGATCCACGCGCCGGTCTGCACGAGGTTGAGATCCGTCATGTCCTGCCACGGGCCCAGGGTCGGGTCCGCCGCCAGCCACGGCCGGTCGGTGAGGACATGGTCGCGGACGTTGGCCACCGGCGGCAGACCGATCGACGCCCGGTGGGTGTTCAGCGCCTCGCCGTACAGCGCGTTCACCCTCTCGGCGTCCAGGTCCCACAGCACCCGGTTGTCGGTCACGTCCGGTGGGAGCGGCGGGCCCGGCCGCCGCCCCGGCGGATAGTGCGGCGAGGGCAGTTGGAACGGGTGGAAGCACGCGAACACATAGCGGATGCCCAGTTTCTGGGCCACCGACCGTATGCCGGCCGGCATCAAGCCGCTCGCCACCAGTGCGTCACACCCCTCGGCCGCCGCGGCGACCGGGCCGAAGTGCGCGGCGACCAACTCGGCCGCGACCTGGGGCGCGCCCCCCGGCGGCGGCCCACCGCTCACCAACGCGCGCACCGGCCGACCGAACGGCACCAGCTCCACGCCGACACCGGCCAGCAACTCCGCGAACTCCTCGTCCGGCGGCGCGCATACCCGCGCCTCCGCCCCGAGTGTCCGCAACGCCACCGCGAGTGCCGCCAGAGGTTCGACGTCCCCGCGCGACCCGTACGCGCATAAAAGAACACGCATTTAGCGAATCACCTATTTCTGTAGCTTCTGGCCTCGGCCGGCAATTCTGCGGCACGACGGGGGCCTTGCCGCAAGCCCCCTGGTGCGCTATATGTTGAGAGTGGCAAGGAGTGGGTGACCTCCTTGCCTTTGTTTTTTGCCTCGCCGCGCACGGGAGTTCCCGGACGAGCCCCTGAAGTGAACGCGGCTCGCGGACACGCGATCAATCGCCCGGGTTGTACGTAAACGAGCGCATTGACCCGGGTTGGGTGGTGCGCTTGTATCCCGGTGAGCCCTCGGCGAAGGGCCCGGGGGAGACAAGGTTCCGGGGGAAACCATGTCCAGAGCCGCACATCCGAGAACGGCATGTGTCACCACCGACCGCTCCAGGTCCCGCGGAGTCTCCACGGGCTCTGCTTCCTTGTCGTCGGCGCTGCTGCTCGCACTCACCGCGGCAGCCGTACCGGCCGCGAGCGCGGCGCCACGGCGACCGCACGAAGCGAACGCGTCACTCGCGCCGCGCGATCCCCGTGTCGCGCGGATCAGTACCACCGCCGACGGCACCCAGGCCGACGGCGTCTCTCCATGGCCACCCCGACCACACGCAACGGCCGTTTCGTCGCGTTCCGTTCCACAGCGACCAACCTCGTGCCCGAGGGCATCGCCCACCCCGGCACCTACGCGTACGTGCGCGATCTGCGCACCGGCGCGGACCCTACCGTCACCAGCGCCGACGCGGGCGCCATCGCCGTGGCCGGCGCGCTGGGCGACAAGGGCGTGGTCTTCTCCGCGGAGGCGACGGACCTGGTACCGGGCGACACCAACGGCGTCCCGGACATCTTCTCCCGAAGGCTGAGGCCGACCCGATGAGACATCTGACGAGCCTCGCGGCGCTCACCGCCGCCCTCATCCTGACCGCCCTGCCCACCGCCTCCGCGCACAGCCCGGGTGTGCAGCGGATCAGCACCGTCGGCGACGGCGGTCAACTGCCGAGCGCGTCGACCGGAGCCCGGATCAGTGCCGACGGCCGGTACGCGGTCTTCAACTCGGCCGACCCGACCGGCGGTTACGACCGCCGCGTCTACATCAAGGACCTGCGCACCGGCGGCCTCACCCCGGTGCCCGAGGAGATGCAGTACACCGGGGAGGCGATGATCAGCGGCGACGGCCGCCGGATCGCGTACAACAACGGCAACCGCTTCCCGCACCCGTACGTGTACGACCGGGTGACCGGCGAGACACAGCAGTTGTGGCCCGAGCGGGCACCGGACGACACCCTGTACGAACTCGGCACCGTGGGCGCGATCAGCGCCGACGGCCGCCATGTGGCGTACGTGATCGGCAACCGCCACGGCAATCAGGGCTCCCGCGTGCTGTACGTCCGCGATCTGGTCACCGGCACCGACGAGCAGATCACGGCGCTGCCGCCCGAGGGCATGATCGACCGGGTCCGGCTGAGCGCGGACGGCCGTACCGTCGCGTACGACGTCATCGTGCTCACCGGCTCGGCCTCGGGCGCCCTCGGCCGCGTCTACGTCAAGGACCGGCGGACGGGCGCCACCCGGCGCGTGGACCCCGACCCGGAGGCCCGCTCCGTCCTCGCCCAACTCTCCGGCGACGGCCGCCGGGTGCTCTTCACGACGACGGCCCCCGCGAACGGCACGCCGCAGCCGTACATCCACGACCTGCGCACCGGCCGCACCGAGCCCGCCGGTCCCGAGGGCAGTACGGCGGTCGCCGCCGACCCCTCCGCCCGCCATGTCCTGCTGGCTCGGGACGGCGCGCTGAGCCTCCTCGATCTGCGCACCGGCGCACACCGGTCCGTGACCGGGAGCGGCACCGCGCTCCCGGGCGCGGTCTCCCGTCAGGGGCGCGCGGTGGTCTTCACCTCCACGGCCGACGACCTGGTCGCGGACGACACCAACGGGGTCGCGGACGTGTTCATCCAACGCGGTCACTGACCGGACCGCCGGTACGTCCCGGTACGCCACCTCGGGCGACCCCCGTACGTGACTCTCGTATATGACCTCGTATGTGAGCCGGGATGAACATGAGTTGATCAGCGCGTCGTTCGCATCCTGAGACGGACGGTGAGCACGGGGGCGGGTTGTGCCAGACTGCCTCCGTGCTCTCGTTCGCCATGATTATTGGCAGCAGGCGCGCCGGTCCGCAGTGACCGCCACGTACGACCAGGTACGGGCGGACACCGTCGTCCTCGACCCGCGCGCAGACCTCTCGCACCCGCGAGAGGTTTTTCGCATTTCTGGCCCACCTACAGCCGGGAACGCAGCGCGAGGGATCATTGGAGGACGGTGGAGCCGGTCATTCCGGTAGACCGAGATCCAACACAGGAGCCTTGACACCATGACGGTAACCAGCGAGCTGGACGACTCGTTCCATGTCTTCGACACCACCCTGCGCGACGGCGCCCAGCGCGAGGGCATCAACCTCACGGTCGCGGACAAGCTGGCCATCGCACGGCACCTGGACGACTTCGGCGTCGGCTTCATCGAGGGCGGCTGGCCCGGCGCGAACCCGAGGGACACCGAGTTCTTCGCCCGCGCGCAGAAGGAGATCGACTTCAAGCACGCCCAGTTGGTCGCCTTCGGCGCCACGCGTCGCGCGGGCGGCAAGGCGAGCGAGGACCCGCAGGTCAAGGCCCTGCTCGACTCCGGTGCCCAGGTGATCACGCTGGTCGCGAAGTCACATGACCGGCACGTGGAGCTCGCGCTGCGTACGACGCTGGACGAGAACCTGGAGATGGTCCGGGACACGGTGGCGTACTTGAGGTCGCAGGGCCGCCGGGTCTTCGTCGACTGCGAGCACTTCTTCGACGGCTACCGCGCCAACCCCGAGTACGCCAAGTCCGTCGTCCGCACCGCCGCCGAGGCCGGCGCCGACGTCGTGATCCTCTGCGACACCAACGGCGGCATGCTCCCCGCCCAGGTCCAGGCGGTCGTCTCCACCGTCCTCGCCGACACCGGCGCCCGGCTCGGCATCCACGCCCAGGACGACACCGGGTGCGCGGTCGCCAACACCCTCGCCGCCGTCGACGCGGGCGCCACCCACGTCCAGTGCACGGCGAACGGCTACGGCGAGCGCGTCGGCAACGCCAACCTCTTCCCGGTCGTCGCCGCCCTGGAACTGAAGTACGGCAAGAAGGTCTTCCCCGAGGGCGCCCTGCGCGAGATGACCCGCATCTCCCACGCCATCGCCGAGGTCGTCAACCTCACGCCGTCCACGCACCAGCCGTACGTCGGTGTCTCCGCCTTCGCCCACAAGGCCGGCCTGCACGCCTCCGCCATCAAGGTCGACCCCGACCTGTACCAGCACATCGACCCCGAGCAGGTCGGCAACACCATGCGCATGCTGGTCTCGGACATGGCCGGCCGCGCCTCCATCGAACTCAAGGGCAAGGAGCTGGGCGTCGACCTCGGCGGCGACCGTGAGCTGGTCGGCCGGGTCGTCGAGCGGGTCAAGGAGCGTGAGCTGAGGGGCTACACGTACGAGGCCGCCGACGCGAGCTTCGAGATCCTGCTGCGCGACGAGGTCGCGGGCAAGCCCCAGCGCTACTTCCGCACCGAGTCCTGGCGGGCCATCGTCGAGGACCGCCCCGACGGCAGCCACGCCAACGAGGCCACCGTCAAGCTGTGGGCCAAGAGCGAGCGCATCGTCGCCACCGCCGAGGGCAACGGGCCGGTCAACGCCCTCGACCGCGCCCTGCGCGTCGCCCTGGAGAAGATCTACCCCCAGCTCGCCAAGCTGGAGCTGGTCGACTACAAGGTCCGCATCCTGGAGGGCAAGCACGGCACCAACTCCACGACCCGCGTCCTCATCTCCACCTCCGACGGCACCGGCGAGTGGTCCACGGTGGGCGTCGCCGACAATGTGATCGCCGCGTCCTGGCAGGCCCTGGAGGACGCCTACACCTACGGCCTGCTCCGTGCCGGGGTGGAGCCGGCGGAGTAACCATCGGGCGTTCGCGCCCCTTTCAGGGGCGCGGGGAACTGCGCGACAAGCCCCCACCGACCCGCAGCCGACGACGAACCGCGCGGGGTCTGGGGGCGCGGCCCCCAGGGATGGGACGGGTAGGGGCGGCGGGGGCGAGAACACCGGTCGGCACTCTTCGCCGCATCCCGCTCGCCCCCGTCCCCCTGAAGCACTGCGTGACCCGTACGCCTCCCGAACGGTTGTACAGGACTCTTGACGCCCTTTCGAGCCGACAGCTGTCTCCCATCAAGCCACAAAAGGGAAACGGGAGTTCAACGCGGCGACTGGTCCTGGAGGTTCAGTGGAGGGAAACCCGACGCGGTTTTCACCGGCAAGCCCCACGCGTTCCCCGCGATCCCCACGACTCGGCGGCCCCCGCGCCGCACCGACCGACCGAGGCGGCGGGCAGGTCCGGGGCGCCGGGCACGTCCGAGGCACCGGGTACGTCCGAAGAAGGGCGCTGCCGGCCTCGGTCGCCCTGTTGTCCGGACTGCTCCCACCACCGTTCGCCGCCACCGCCACCGCCGCCGGTTCCGCGATCGTGACGACCGACGCCACCGTCCACCCCGTGGCCGAGGGCGACACGGCCCACATCCGCGTCACCGTCACCGGCACGGTCACGGAGCCGGTCACCGTGACGTACGCGACGACGGCATCCGGCACGGCCTCCGCCGCCGACCGCGCCCCCGTCGCCGGCACCCTGACCTTCCCCGCGGGCACCCCGTCCGGCACCACCCGCACCATCGCCGTACGCACCCTGCGCGACAAGACGGCGGAGACGGCGGAGACGATCCCCGTCAAGCTCACCGTCACCGGCGCCGACGCCCCCGCCGAGAACCCACGCGTGGTGATCGGCGCCCACGGCCTGCCGTACCTCGACCCCGAGTTGCCGGTGCGCAAGCGCGTCGCGGACCTCCTCTCCCGGATGACCCTGGAGGAGAAGGCCGGCCAGATGACCCAGGCCGAGCGCGGCGCCCTGGCCACCCCGGACGACATCACGGAGTACGGCCTCGGCTCCCTCCTCTCCGGCGGTGGCTCCGCCCCGGCGCGGAACACCCCCGAGGCCTGGGCCGAGATGGTCGACGGCTACCAGCGCCGGGCGCTGTCCACGCGGTTGCAGATCCCGCTGATCCACGGGGTGGACTCGGTCCACGGCCACAACAACCTCGTCGGCGCCACCATCACCCCGCACAACATCGGCCTGGGCGCGACCAGGGACCCCCGACTGGCCCACGAAATGGGCTCGTTGACCGCCGCCGAGACCCGGGCCACCGGCATCCCCTGGGACTTCTCACCCTGCCTGTGCGTGACACGCGACGACCGCTGGGGGCGTGCGTACGAGTCCTTCGGCGAGGACCCGGCGCTCGTGAAGTCCATGGAGACGATCATCCAGGGCCTCCAGGGCGCCCCGGACGGACGGGACCTGGACCGGAACGACAAGGTCCTCGCCACCGCCAAGCACTTCGTCGGCGACGGCGGCACCGAGTACGGCTCGTCCACGACGGACACGTACACGATCGACCAGGGCGTCACCAAGGTCACGCGGCAGGAGCTGGAGGCGGTGCACCTCGCGCCGTACCGGGAGGCCGTGGACCGGGGCGTCGGCTCCGTCATGCCGTCCTTCTCCTCCCTCGACATCCTCGGCGACGGCAAGGGCGCGGTGAAGATGCACGCCCGCGCCGACATGATCAACGCTGTCCTCAAGCACCGCATGGACTTCGACGGCTTCGTCATCAGCGACTGGCAGGCCATCGACCAACTCCCCGGCGACTACGCGAGCGACGTCCGTACGTCGATCAACGCGGGCCTCGACATGATCATGGTCCCGTACGCGTACGGCGACTTCCACCGCACCCTGGTCGCCGAGGTCAGGGCGGGCCGCGTCAGCGAGCAGTGCGTCGACGACGCGGTCGCCCGCATCCTCACCCAGAAGTTCGGACTGGGCCTCTTCGAGCAGCCCTACGCCGACACGAGCGGCATCGACGACATCGGCTCGCCCGCCCATCGCTCGGCGGCCCGCGAGGCGGTGGCCAAGTCGCAGGTCCTGTTGAAGAACAAGGGCGGCGTCCTGCCGCTCCGGAAGTCCCAGAAGGTGTACGTGGCCGGCTCCAACGCCGACGACATCGGCAACCAGAGCGGCGGCTGGACCATCACCTGGCAGGGCTCCTCCGGCGACATCACCGAGGGGACGACGGTCCTGGAGGCGATGCGCAAGGTGGGCGGTGCCGACCGGGTGACGTACTCCAAGGATGCCTCGGCACCCACCTCCGGCCACGACGTGGGCGTGGTCGTCGTCGGCGAGACCCCGTACACCGAGGGCTTCGGCGACGTCGGCAACGGCCACGACCTGGAGCTGAGCGCCGCCGACAAGGCAGCCGTGGACAAGGTCTGCGGTGCCATGAAGTGCGCGGTCCTGATCGTCTCCGGCCGCCCCCAGCTCATCGGCGACCGACTCGACGGCATGGACGCCCTCGTGGCCTCCTGGCTCCCGGGCACCGAGGGCGACGGCGTCGCCGACGTCCTCTACGGCAGGCGCCCCTTCACCGGCCGACTGCCCGTGACATGGCCCAGGTCGGAGGCCCAGCTGCCGATCAACGTGGGCGACAAGTCGTACGATCCCCAGTTCCCGTACGGGTGGGGGCTGACGACGAACGGGGCGACGCCGGACAGGGCCGCCGACGCGCCGGGCGGCGTGGGACATGCCCTGGTGACGAAGGCGCGGCAGCACGTGCTGCGGAAGGTCGGCCCGGACGTCCGTATGACGGAGGCGGTCGCGAAGCCCTTCGCGGAGGCCGACCACCTGCTGCTGACGGGCCGGTACACGGAGGCAGTGGCGAAGCTGGGCGAGGCGTACCGGGCGGCGTGAGGCCTCCGGTGTGACAGCCGCCGGACGCCGGGCACTGTCGATCGGTGTCGGCTGGTGACGCGTATGTCACCCGGTGTCGGCCGGTGACCGTGTGTCACCCGGTATCGCCCGGTGACATCGGCCGGCGAGGGCGGCCTCGGTCGGCGGGGGTGGCCTTGGTCGGCGAGGGAGCGGAACCTTCCGGTTCACGTTTCCCTGCCGACCGGATCGTCCCTTTTCGTGGCGATCGAGGTAGCTTCGAAGGTATGAAGGGCGCATCGGTCCCCCGTCTGATCCGCTTGCTGATCGCGCCGCTCGTCATGGCGGCCATGGCGGTGCTGTGGGTCGGCGCGCCCGGCGCCCTCGCGGCCACCGACATCTCCACGGTGGCCGAGTCGCTGCGCGAGGGCCCCGTCTATGTGGACCCGGCCGCGACGGACCAGCTCGCGTCGTCGGACGCCGAGGCGCTGGCCGACAAGATCGAGGACGCGGACGAGCCGATCTTCGTGGCCGTCCTCCCGGCCGGCTACCCCACCCAGGATCTCTTCCGGAACCTCCGCACCGAGACGGGCGTGACCGGCCTCTACGCCATCCGCCTCGGCGACCGCTTCGACGCCCGCGCCGACAGCTCGGTCCTGAGCAAGCAGACGGTGGCGAACCTGGTCACGGCGGTGCGGGGCGCCGGCGACGCGAAGGCCCAGCTCAACGACTTCGTGGACGACGCCTTGCGCAGCAACCCGGCCGGCTCGGCCCCGTCCAGCTGGAGCGACGGCTCGGGCGGCGCGGGCGTGGACGCGGGTGCCCTGGCGGTGGCGGGCGCGGTGGTGGCCGCCGGTGGCGTGAGCGCGTACGCGCTGGCCCGCCGCAACCGCCGTAGGAAGGAGGAGGAGCGGCGCGAGGCCCTGAGGAAGCTCCAGGTGGTCGTGGACGAGGACATCACGGCGTTCGGCGAGGAGCTGGACCGCCTCGACTTCCACCCCGCCGAGGCGGGCGCGGACGACGCGATGCGCGCCGACTACGAACGGGCGCTGGACGCGTACGAGGAGGCCAAGTCGTACATGGCGGCGGCCACGCGCCCCGAGGAGGTGCGCGCGGTCACCCAGGCACTGGAGGACGGCCGCTTCTCCCTGGCCCAGCTGGCCGCCCGCCGGGAGGGTCGCCCCCTTCCCGAACGGCGCCCCCCGTGCTTCTTCGACCCCCGCCACGGCCCCTCGGTCGCCGACGTGCTCTGGACGCCGGCGCTCGGCGCGGAACGCGAGGTGCCGGTCTGCGCGGCGGACCGGGCCCGCCTCGCCGACGGTCGGGACCCGATGATCCGCGAGGTGGAGACCGCGCCCGGCAACCGCCGCCCCTACTGGGACGCCGGCCCCGCCTACGGCCCCTGGGCGGGCGGCTACTTCGGCGGCGGCCTCCTCCCCGGGCTCCTCGTCGGCACGATGCTCGGCAGCATGATGGCCACCCCGTCCTACGCGGCGACCTACGGCGCGGGTTACGGCGACTTCGGCGCGGGCGCCGGCTACGAGGGCGGCGACGTCTCCGGCGCCGACTTCGACACCGACGACTTCGGTGGCGGCTTCGGCGGCGGTGACTTCGGCGGAGGCGGCGACTTCGGGGGCGGCGGGGACTTCAGCGGCGGCTTCTGACAGGCGGCTTCTGACAGCGGACGGACAGCGGACGGAACGGGCGCGGGCCCGGCGCGCGGTGCGGCGCCGGGCCCGTGGACGTCGTACGACGCCATGTCGGCCCATGAGGACCTACGTGCTGGGTGCGGACCTACGCGCTACGCGGGACCGGGTCAGAGCCC
This sequence comes from Streptomyces ipomoeae 91-03, assembly GCF_000317595.1. Classification (GTDB taxonomy): domain Bacteria; phylum Actinomycetota; class Actinomycetes; order Streptomycetales; family Streptomycetaceae; genus Streptomyces; species Streptomyces ipomoeae. The sequence goes on from NZ_AEJC01000274.1 coordinate 17,425, forward strand.
GGCCGCGGCGGAGGCGATCGCCGAGGCGAAGGTCGAGACCTCGGTGTAGACACCGGGGGCGTTGGGACGGGCGCAGCCCTCGCCCCAGCTGACTATGCCGACCTGGATCCAGGCACCGGCGTTGTCCCGGCGGAACATCGGGCCACCGGAGTCGCCCTGGCAGGTGTCGACGCCGCCCGAGGCGAAGCCGGCGCAGATCTCCTCGTTCGCGACGAGGCCGCTGTAGCTGCCGCCATAGGCGCGGCACGTGGCGTCACTGACGAACGGCACCGTGGCCTTGAGCAGGTACCGCTGCTGCGCACCGCCCTCACGGGCCGCGCCCCAGCCGGCCACCGTGAAGTCACCGGTGTTGTACTGCGTGGTGGTGGCGATCTTCAGCGTCGGCAGGTTGATCGGCTGGGCGAGCTTGATGAGCGCCCAGTCCTTGCCGGTGCCGTTGTAGCCGGGGGCCCGGTACACGTACGTCGAACGGACCTGGACCCGGCCGCTGGTGGACTGGAGGTCCACGACGCCGGCCGTGGCGGTGATGCTGGTGTTGGCACCGGTCGAACCGACGCAGTGCGCGGCCGTGAGGACGATCTGCTGCGTGTACAGCGCACCGCCACAGCCCATCGACAACCGGACCATGAACGGGAACTCACCCTGCGCGGCCCGCGTCCCGCCGACCACCGGCGACGGCGCGGCCTCCGCCGCCGACACCGGCTGCAGACTGGCGATCGCCAGCGCGGCGGCACCGACAACGGCACATCTCTTCAGAGCGGTGATGAGTCTCTTCAACGTGATGCCTTCCGTGGGGGGTGGCTGGGAGAAAATGACGCGAACATGACAACTTTGACCTCGGGAGGCCGCTCCTCTGTCGCCATCAGCGGGTCAATTTCTGTTGCTGGATTATGTGAACCCCGTGAGTGGCGAGACAAGGGGTGCGATTCAGCCACACGCCTCAAGACCCGTTCAAGGGGCGCACGTTCAGGCGTGGCGTATAGGACGGAGACTGTCCTGTACGCCGCCTACCGTGGCCCCATGACCACTTCGCACGGCACCGAAGCCCTTGCCTTCGAAAGCCCCGAGCACCTCGACGCCTGGCTCACCGCCCATCCCGCCCCGCATCCCGGTCTCTGGGTGAAGGTCGCCAAGAAGGGGACCGGTATCCGGTCCGTCAGCGCGCGTGACGTCAATGACCTCGCCCTCTGCCACGGCTGGATCACCGGGCTGCGGCGGCGCCTCGACGAGGCGTACTTCCTGCAGCGGATCACCCCGCGTCGGCCGGGCGGCGACTGGTCGATGGTGAACGTGCGGAGGGTCGGAGAGCTGACCGCCGCCGGGCGGATGCGGGCCGGCGGCCTCGCCGAGGTCGCGACGGCCGAGGCGGACGGGCGGTGGGCGGCGGCCTACGAGTCGCAGAGGCACGCCACCGTGCCGGAGGACCTGGCCGCCGCTCTCGAAGGGAACCCGGACGCCGGGCAGGCCTTCGAACGGCTCGGGAAGACCGACCGGTACCTCGTCGTCCTCGGCCTCCTCAAGGCCCGGACCCCGCAGACCCGGGCCGCCCGTCTCCAGTCGGCGTTGACCGAGCTGACGACCGGACGACCCGGAAAGTGACCGCCAACGGGTGCCTCGGACTCATGGAACGGGTGCCCCGGACTCACGCGCGGGTGCCTCGGAAGGTCAGGGCGCCCGCGTGATTCCGTACAGGCCGCCGCTCAGATCGCCCGTGCCGATTCCGTACAGGCCGGCGCTCGGATCGCCCCCTGGAACGCCCGCACCTCCGTCACCAGCGCGAAACGCTGCTCACCCCGCCGGGTCCACCACGGTGCCGGTGACGGCCATGCGGCTTTCCCCCTCGAACTCGGTCGATCGCTCGGGCGGTTGCTCCGTCGGTTGCGACGAAGCCGCCGGGCGGTTGGCCGGACCGCCCGGGCGATGGAACAGGCGCCGGCTGTCCGTTGTCCGTGCGGAAGGGGCGGCTCTGCGAGTCCTGGTTCGGCCAACCGCCGTGCGAGGAAGCCTGGTCGAGGGGTGTACCACCGGGGCGCGCGGCCCGCGCCGCCCCATCTTCCAGTGCGCCGGCTCGGCTCACGCCCCCACCGGCGCGGGACGACTCACTCCGCGTTCCGGATGGCCGAGATGTCGAAGTTCAGCTTGATCTTGTCCGAGATCAGCACCCCGCCCGTCTCCAGGGCCGCGTTCCACGTCAGACCCCACTCGGAGCGCAGGATCTCCGCCTTGCCCTCGAAGCCGACGCGCTCGTTGCCGAAGGGGTCCTTGGCGGCGCCGTTGAACTCCAGGTCGATGGTGATCGGCTTGGTGGTGCCGAGGATCGAGAGGTCACCGGTGATGCGGTAGTCGTCGCCGCCCAGGGCCTCCGCCTTGGTCGAGCGGAACGTCATCGTCGGGAACTCGTCCGCCTTGAAGAAGTCCGCGCTCTTCAGGTGACCGTCACGGTCGGCGTTGCCGGTGTCGATGCTCTCCATCTTGACGTCGATGGAGGCGGTGGACCGGGACGGGTCCGTGCCGTCGAGGTGCAGGCTGCCGGAGAAGTCGAGGAAGCCGCCCTTGACGTTGGTGACCATGGCGTGGCGGGCCACGAAGCCGATGGTGGTGTGGGAGGGGTCGATCGTGTAGTCGCCGGTCAGCGCGGCCGGCTCGGGGTTCACCGCCTCGGTGGAACCGGCACCGGCCTGGGGGGTCGTGTTCTTGTTGCCGAAGATGCCCATGACGTGCTCCCTGAAGGGTGATCGTTCAAGATTCAACGAACTCAACACGGCCCACCGTAGACCTATTCCGTTCAGGTTTCAACTGTGTCGTGGTGGTGATCACGATGTCACTCCTCGTTGATCTCTCCGTGGCGAAGTGATACACGGCAGGGACATGACCCCCACACGTCGTACGTTCCTGCTCGCCGCGACCGCGGCGGCCTCCCTCCCCGGACAGCGCATGTCTGCCGCCGCCGACGCATACGACACCCTCCGCCACCGCTGGCTCACCATCGCCCTCGGTGACGCCTACGACCCCACCGCCGAGCCCTACGCCACCCGCCTCCGCGAGACCGGCGAACGCGCCCGCGCCTTCCGGGCGACCATGGCACCCACCACCCGCTCCCTCTGGCCGGACCACCCCTTCGACCCGCCGGCCGGGATCACCCAGAGCTACGGCCGGCTCTGGACGATGACCGAGGCGTACACCCAGCCGGGCACCGGATCGACCGGCGACACGGGCCTCCTCGCCGACGTCCTGCGCGGCCTCGGCCATCTCTCCGCCACCGTCTACAACCCCTCCACCACCCGCTACGGCAACTGGTGGGAATGGCAGATCGGCAGCCCCCGCCTGCTGATGGACATCGTCGCCGCCCTGTACGACCGACTGACGCCCGCACAGAGGGACGACGCCTGCGCGGCCGTCGACCACTTCATCCCGGACGCCCTCCTCCGCGACTACACCGGCACCTCCACCGGCGCCAACCGCGTCGACCTCTGCCGATCCGTCGCCCTGCGCGGCATCCTCGGCCGCGCCCCGGAGAAGATCGCCCTCGCCCGGGACGCCCTCTCGCCCGTCTTCCCGTACGTCACCCAGGGGGACGGGCTGTACGCCGACGGCTCGTTCGTGCAGCACACCTGGGTCGCCTACTCGGGGACGTACGGACAGGTGCTCCTCGACGGGCTCGGGCGGCTCTTCGCGCTGCTCGCCGGATCCACCTGGGAGGTGACCGACCCGAACAGGCAGATCGTCCTGGACAGCGTCGAACGCGCCTACGCCCCTCTCCTCTACGACGGCCTCGTCATGGACAGCGTCAACGGCCGTGCCATCAGCCGGGGTCACCTCAAGAGCGACGACCGGCATGTCATGCGGAGTGACCACTTCCATGGGCAGGGGATCATCGCCGCGATCGCCCTGCTGGCGCTCGGCGCGACCGCCGAGGAGCGCCGGCGGTGGTACGGACGCGTCAAGGGGTGGATGGAGCGTGACACGGTGACGCCCATCCTCACGGCGCGGCAGTTCGGGGTCGCGGATCTCGCCCGGCTGCACACCGTCGCCGCCTCCCCGGTGCCCGCCGCGCCCGAACCCGTCGGCCACCGCCTCTTCGCCGCCATGGACCGTGCCGTCCACCGCCGCCCGGGCTTCGCGGTGAACATCGCCATGGCCTCCGACCGCATCGCCCACTACGAATGCGGCAACGGCGAGAATCCGCGCGGCTGGCACACGGGCGCCGGACTGACGCTGTGGTGGGCCGAGGGGCTGGGTGGCCGGGCCGATCAGTACACGGACTGGTTCTGGCCGACCGTCGACTGGTACCGGCTCCCCGGAACCACCGTCTCCACCAAGCGGCTCGCCGACCGCGAGGGCGGCGAATGGGGCGCGCCGAAGCCCGCCGTACGGTGGGTCGGCGGGACGACCGACGGCGAGTACGCGGCGATCGGACAGCATCTCAAGGGGCTCGGCTCCACCCTCGAAGCCCACAAGTCCTGGTTCTGCGTCGCGGACTCCGTCATCTGCCTCGGCGCCGGCATCAGCTGCACGGACGGCGTACCGGTGGAGACCGTGGTCGACAACCGGAACCTGGGGGAGCCCACAGCCCCGACCGCCTCATCCGCCTCAGCCTCCTCGACCGCCGCCTCCGCCTCGGCCTTTGTACGCGGCCACGGCTGGGCCCACCTGGAAGGTCACGGCGGCTGGGTCCTTCCCGAGGGCGGCACGCTCCGCGCCCTGCGCGAGGACCGCACCGGCGCCTGGTCCGACATCAACACCGGCGGCACCACCGAACGCCGCACCCGCCGCTGGCAGACCCTCTGGCTGGACCACGGCGCCGACCCGACCGACGCCGCGTACGTCTACGTCCTCATGCCCGGAGCCTCCCGGCGCGCGGTCGCGGCCCGTGCCGCCGACCGGCGTTGGTTGTCGGTCCTCGCCAACGACCGTGCGTGCCAGGCGATCCACGTCCAGGACCTCGGCGTCACCGCCGCCAACTTCTGGGGGGCCGGTACGGCGGGGCCGCTGACCGTCTCGGCCGGGGCGAGTGTGCTGCTCCGCCGCGGGAGAGGTACCGCTACCCTCTGCGTGAGCGAGCCACCGCGCACGGGCGGGCCGATCGAGATCACGTACGCCGGAGCGGTCCGCTCGGTGCTCCGGGCCGACGACTCGGTCGAGGTACTGGCGATCACCGGGCGTCGGCTGCGGCTCCGCGTGACCCCCGGCACAGCTTGCGCGACACATACCTGTGAGCTGACTCTCACCGAATAGTCACCCACCGGCTTTGTGCGACCTCTACAAGCCGCATACCCCTTGAGCAGTCGGTTCGGCTGTATGCCGGGAGGGTTCTGTTCAGGGGTACCAGGAAAACGCGCCGGAGACTGTACGGAGTCAACGGGCCGGTTTTCTCCTTCGGCTTCGTAAGGTCACTACATGACCGTTTTGGATGAGGCGCCGGGTGAGCCGACGGATGCGCGCGGGCGAGTGGCCGAACTGCACGAGATCCGTGCCCAGGCGATCGCCGGCCCCAGCGAGAAGGCGACCGAGGCGCAGCACGCCAAGGGCAAGCTGACCTCCCGGGAGCGCATCGAGCTGCTGCTGGACCCGGGCTCCTTCAACGAAGTCGAACAACTGCGCAGGCACCGGGCCACCGGGTTCGGCCTGGAGGCCAAGAAGCCGTACACCGACGGTGTGATCACCGGCTGGGGCACGGTGGAGGGCCGTACGGTCTTCGTCTACGCCCATGACTTCCGTATCTTCGGCGGCGCACTCGGCGAGGCCCACGCCACCAAGATCCACAAGATCATGGACATGGCCATCGCGGCCGGGGCCCCGCTGGTCTCCCTCAACGACGGTGCGGGCGCCCGTATCCAGGAGGGCGTCTCCGCCCTCGCCGGGTACGGCGGCATCTTCCAGCGCAACACCAAGGCGTCCGGTGTCATCCCGCAGATCAGCGTGATGCTCGGCCCGTGCGCGGGTGGCGCGGCGTACAGCCCCGCCCTGACGGACTTCGTCTTCATGGTCCGCGAGACCTCCCAGATGTTCATCACCGGCCCGGACGTGGTCAAGGCGGTGACGGGCGAGGAGATCACCCAGAACGGTCTGGGCGGCGCGGACGTCCACGCGGAGACCTCGGGCGTCTGCCACTTCGCGTACGACGACGAGGAGACCTGCATCGCCGAGGTGCGCTACCTCCTCTCCCTCCTCCCGCAGAACAACCGGGAGAACCCGCCGCGCGTGGAGGCCACGGACGCCGTCGACCGCCGCGGCGACGTACTCCTGGACCTGGTCCCGGCGGACGGCAACCGGCCGTACGACATGGTCAAGGTCATCGAGGAGATCGTCGACGACGGCGAGTACCTGGAGGTCCACGAGCGCTGGGCCCGCAACATCATCTGCGCGCTGGCCCGGCTCGACGGTCAGGTGGTCGGCATCGTCGCCAACCAGCCGCAGACGCTCGCCGGTGTGCTGGACATCGAGGCCAGCGAGAAGGCCGCCCGTTTCGTACAGATGTGCGATGCCTTCAACATCCCGATCATCACTCTTCTGGATGTACCCGGCTTCCTCCCTGGTGTAGACCAGGAGCACGGTGGAATCATCCGCCACGGCGCGAAGCTCCTCTACGCCTACTGCAACGCGACCGTGCCCCGGATCTCCCTGATCCTGCGCAAGGCGTACGGAGGTGCCTACATCGTCATGGACAGCCAGTCCATCGGGGCCGACCTCACCTACGCGTGGCCCACCAACGAGATCGCCGTGATGGGGGCCGAGGGCGCCGCCAACGTCATCTTCCGGCGGCAGATCGCCGAGGCCGAGGACCCCGAGGCGATGCGCGTCCGGATGGTCAAGGAGTACAAGGCCGAGCTGATGCACCCGTACTACGCGGCCGAGCGCGGCCTCGTGGACGACGTGATCGACCCGGCCGACACCCGAGCGGTCCTCATCCGCTCCCTGGCCATGCTCCACACCAAGCACGCCGATCTGCCCTCCCGCAAGCACGGCAACCCCCCGCAGTAACCCAGCGGATCCCTCGCGGTACCCCTGCGGAAACCTCATCCCTGGAGACTGAGACCCATGAGCCTGCCTGATATCCGTGTCGAGAAGGGCCACGCCGAGCCCGAAGAGGTCGCCGCCATCACGGCCCTCCTGCTCGCCCGCGCCGCCGCCCGGCCCATCGAGACCCCGGCCCACCGGGGCCGCGCCCGCGCCGGCTGGCGCCGCCTGGAGCGCGAGCCCGGCTTCCGCGCCCCGCACAGCTGGCGCTGAGCACACACGACGAACACCGAAGGCCCCGGCCGCCCTTGACGGGCAGCCGGGGCCTTCACCCGTACGGTGGACCGGTACGGACGCGGGCTGACGGACGACGGGGGAAGCGATGGGCGTACCGGCCGAACTGGAGGACGAGGTGGCGCGGATCAACGCGCTGCTGAGGCCCCTGGCGAAGAGACGGGTGGACCTCACGGACCCCGACTGGCAGGCCCGGATGCGGCAGCGACGCCCTCTGGACGAGGCGAACGTCAGGGAGGAGGCCGAGACCGCGCTGGGCGACCTCCTCGACCTCTACGAACGGGAGGAGGAGCCGACCCGAGCGGCCATCCGCACCCTCCTGAACCACTACGACAGCTTCACCTGGGCCACGGGCCTGCCGACCGGCCGGACCCCGGAGGCGTTCCGCCGGGAGCTGCTGTACCTCTCCGCCAGGGACCAGGGCCATGACACCAGGGACGAACTGGTCACCCTCCACCACCTACGAGAGGAGGCCCACGAGGCAGGAGTCGACCTCCGCCCCATCCTGTTGGAGGTGGCCGAACTCTCCAGCACGAAGGACAAGTACGGCATGGGCTCGATCCGGGACATCCTGCGCGCGGCGGCCGGATAGCGCCCGCAGGGAGCTTCCGGCACGACCCGACACGACCAAGGGGCCCTCCCACCGAGGAAGGGCCCCTTCGTACGGCTGAGCGCCGCAGGCTTACCGCAGGCGCGCCATCAGCGCATGCTCGACCAGGGTGATCAGAGCCGACTTCGCGTCCGCGCGGTGCCGCGCGTCCGTCGTGATGATCGGCGTGTCGGGCCCGATCTGAAGCGCCTCCCGGACTTCGTCCGGATTGTACGGCTGCTGGCCGTCGAAGCCGTTGAGGGCGATGACGAAGGGCAGGCCGCTGTTCTCGAAGTAGTCGACGGCCGGGAAGCAGTCGGCGAGACGCCGGGTGTCCACGAGGACGATCGCCCCGATGGCGCCGCGGACCAGGTCGTCCCACATGAACCAGAAGCGGTCCTGACCGGGCGTACCGAAGAGGTAGAGGATCAGGTCCTGGTCGAGGGTGATACGGCCGAAGTCCATGGCGACCGTCGTGGTCGTCTTGTCCCCGGTGTGGGTGAGGTCGTCGATGCCCGCGGAAGCGGACGTCATCACGGCCTCGGTACGCAGCGGGTTGATCTCCGAGACGGCCCCGACGAACGTGGTCTTGCCCACGCCGAAGCCACCCGCCACCACGATCTTCGCTGAGGTGGTGGAGCGGGAAGGACCGCCGCTAGAGCTTGCGAAGTCCACTGAGCACCCTTTCGAGCAGTGTCACGTCTGGCTGGCCACCGGCGATCTCGTCGCCTCCGGGCTGATGGATGGCGACCAGGCCCGCCTCCGCCTAGTCGGCCACTAGGATCCTGGCCACGCCGAGGGGGATGGTCACAACCGCCGAGATCTCGGCTACCGATTTGATCTCCCGGCAGAGGTTGCAGATCCGCTGATGCTCGGGCAACTGGCCCTGCATCTGGTGCGGCTGCGCGGTGGTGTGCACCAGCGCCTCGATGGCGAGCTGGTAGCGCGGCCTGGTGCGACCGCCCGTCATGGCATACGGGCGCACCAGGGGGTTGCTCGCCGCCCCGGCGGGCGACGGCTCGGGGGTGCGGCGCTGCGGCTGTACCGGCTGGATGCGCGGCGCCGGCGGCTGGTCGTACGGCGAAGGGCCGGGACCCTGCGGTGCGTACGGCTGCTGGCGGCTCGGTGCGGAGGGGAAGTTGTACCGGTTCTGGTCACCCTGGCCCGGCCCCTGGCCAGGGTAGGACCAGTTGCCCGACGATGAACCGCCTGGGGGTGTTGCCACGTTCTCTCCTCCTCCGACTGTGCTGGCATCCAGGCTCATTGGAAGCCGCGTCCCGAAACCTTACGGCCCCGGGACGCCAATACGCACCGTCTGACTGTTAGTTGAGCAGGCTGCCCTGGAGCTCCGCACGAAGATCGGGCGTCAGGACCGTACCGGCTCGGTCCACCAGAAGGGCCATCTCGTACCCGATGAGACCGATGTCGGCTTCCGGATGTGCGAGAACGGCGAGCGAGGAACCGTCGGAAATGGACATGATGAAGAGGAATCCCCGCTCCATCTCCACAACCGTCTGATTGACGCTGCCACCTTCGAAGATGCGGGAGGCACCCGCGGTCAGAGAGGTCAGACCCGACGCGACGGCCGCCAGCTGGTCGGCTCGGTCGCGCGGGAACCCTTCGGACATCGCCAGAAGGAGTCCGTCGGCGGAGACCACCACCGTGTGCGACACCCCGGGGGTGTTGTCCACGAAGTTGGTGATCAACCAGTTCAGGTTCTGTGCCGCCTGGCTCATCGGGCTCACACTAACGCTCCTGGTTGTAGGTGCTGTCAGGACCGAAGCCCTGGCCGTTCGTTTCACTGCCTGCGTTGCGTCCCCGCTGGACCCCTCGGCGCAGGTTGCTCAGCCTGCCCCGGACGTCCTCGGGAGCGCGGGAGATCTGTGGACCTCCCTGCGGGGTCGTCTGTGCGGCACCCTCGACCAGGTTGGCCTTGGGCACCCGCCGCGGCAGGCCGGAGGAGGTGACCCCGCCCGCCTTCGGCTTCTTCAGCTGGGCGGCCTGCTGCCAGCGCTCGTCGTTGGCCGAGCGCCAGTCGCTCACCGGCTCCGAGGCCGCCGGCTGCTGGTCCTGGGCCACCTGCTGCCGGCCGTTCACGGCGGCCGTGTGGGTGCCGCCCGTGGCCGCGGTGGATCCGCGGCGGGGCAGGCCCGCGTCGGTCATCGCGTGGCCGGCGGAGGGGGTGGATCCCGGACGGTCGAAGCCTACGCGGTCCGGCTCCTTCACGTCAGCGGCCTGCGAAGATTCCGGTTCCGGAGCGTACTCGGAGCGGTAGGAGCTCTGGTAGTCCTGCTGCTGCGGCCAGTCGTCCTGATAGGACGGCTCTTCGAAGCCCGAGTAGGTCTCCGGAGCGACCGGGGCGGACGCCTCGGGCGGGGACTCCGCATAGGCGGGCTCCGGGTAACCGCCGGTAGCGCTGAACGTGTCGTTCCCGCCCGGCAGCTGACCGTTGCCGTTCGGCATGCCGCCGTTCGACCCGAAGTACGCCTCGTCGTACGACGGCTGCTGCGGCTCCGGGTAGGCCGACTGCTGGTCGAACGACCGCTGCGGGTCCACGAAGGCCGTCGCGCCGTTGTCGTAGGACGGCTCGGGCGCCTGGAAGTCGTCGCCGTAGCGCGGGGCCTCGACGGCGGGCTGCTGGTCGGTCTGACCGTGCGTCTGGGCCTCCAGCGCCGCGCGGCGCTCCTCGCGCATCAGTGAGCGGCCCACGGGGTCCAGCTCGCGGATGTCGTTGGGGACCTCGTAGCGGCTGTCGTCGAAACCGAGCTCGGCGGCCGTCCGCATCGGGGGCACGCTCGGCTGCTGGAAGGAGTGCTGCTCCGGGATGATCTGCGAGACGGTGAACTCTTCGCCCTGCGGCTGCTGCTCGCCACCGCCACCATGGGTGATGACGTCGGGGAGCATGACCAGCGAGGTCGTACCGGCCTGCTCGCCCGAGGGGCGCAGCTGGACGCGGATGCCGTGCCGGTCGGACAGCCGGCCGACCACGAAGAGACCCATGCGCTGCGAGATCGCGGCGTCCACGGTCGGCGGGTTGGCCAGCTTGTGGTTGATGTCCGCGAAGTCCTCGGCGGTCAGGCCGATGCCCTTGTCGTGGATCTCGATCATCACGCGGCCGTCGGGGAGACGGGTCGCGGTGACGCGGACCTTGGTCTGCGGGGAGGAGAACGTGGTGGCGTTCTCCAGGAGCTCGGCGAGCAGGTGCACGAGGTCGGTCACGGCGCGGCCGTGGATCTCGGCCTCCGGGACGCCGGAGAGCTCGATGCGCTCGTACTGCTCCACCTCGGAGGAGGCGGCGCGCAGCACGTCGACCAGCGGGACCGGCTGGTCCCAGCGGCGGCCGGGTTCCTCGCCGGCGAGGACGAGGAGGTTCTCGCCGTTGCGGCGCATACGGGTCGCCAGGTGGTCCAGCTTGAAGAGGTTCTCCAGCTGGTCCGGGTCGGCCTCGTTGTTCTCCAGGTCGGTGATCAGGGTCAGCTGGCCCTCGATCAGCGACTGGTTGCGGCGCGAGAGGTTGGTGAAGATCGCGTTGATGTTGCCCCGCAGCAGGGCCTGCTCCGCGGCGAGCCGGACGGCCTCGCGGTGAACCTGGTCGAAGGCGCGGGCGACCTCGCCGATCTCGTCCGTGGTGTTGATCGGGATGGGCGCGACCCGGGTGTCGACCCGGCCGGGGTCGGTGCGGGAGAGCTGGTCGACCAGCATCGGCAGACGCTGCTCGGCGATGCCGAAGGCGGCGTTGCGCAGCTGGCGCATCGAGCGGCTCATCTGGCGGGCCATGATCCCGGCGATGATGAACGCGGCGAGCAGGGCGACGACGACGATGGCGCCGTTGATGTAGGCGTCACGCTGGGCGTCGGAGGCGATCGTGGCGGCCTCGTCCACCGCGCGGTTGATCAGCTCGGTCTCGACCTCGCTGTAGCCCTCGAACTTCAGGGTGGAGGCGGCCATCCAGGTCGACGGGGTGATGCCCCGCCCCTCCAGCTGGTCGGGCGTGGCACCGCTGCCTATCGCCTCGATCATCTTCTCCATCGACGGCGGGGCCACGAAGTCCTTGCCCTGGGCCTTGGCCTGGGCGGCGGCGTCGGTGACCTGCTGCTCGCCCTCCTTGGTCTTCGCCTCCATCACCTGCTGCAGACGGGCGGCGTCCGCCTCGGTGCCACCGGAGACGTACTCCTGGATGGCGACGTTCTCCAGATAGGCGTACGAGGTGAAGGCGGCGAGCTGCCTGCGGAAGGTCGCCTCGTCCTCGCTGGGCCTGACCAGCAGGTGGGTGCCGATCGAGCGCTGCAGCGACGCGGCGCCCTTGGCGAGGGCGATGGCGTAGACCGTACGGCCGTAGGCGGTGACGTTGCCGGTGCCGAGGCCGAGTTCGTTGGAGAACTCCATCAGCAGGTGCTCGACGGCGACGTAACCCTCTTCGGTCTGCACCGGGTCGGCGGCCCGGGTGTACGCGGCCTGCCGGATGTCCTCCAGCTTCGGCTCGGCCTCCTCGACGAGGCGCAGCCGGCGCTCCAGGCCCTGCCCGGCGGGCATTCCGACGACCTCCGCGTGGAAGGCGTCGGCCTTCTCGTCGGTGAGAGCGCGGGCGTCCTTGACGGCCTCGTTCTCCCGGTCGCCGTTCAGCAGCGGTACGGCGGAGAGGTCACGTTCGTTGAGCAGCGCCTCGGCGTAGGCTCCGGCGGCGGCGACGATCTTGGCGACCTTCTCGGCGTCCCGTGCCTCCTGCCAGGTGTCGATCGAGCCCTTCACCTGGAAGCCGCCCATGACCAGGCCGACCAGCACGGGTATGAGCAGGATCGCGTTCAGACGGGTGGGCACCCGCCAGTTGCGAGGGGAGAGACGACTGCCGCTGGGCGCGGGGGCTGCCGTCGGCTCCGGTCCGGTCACTTGTGCGGGTGCCGCTCCGCGCGGCGGCGGGGTGAAGTTGCCCCGGGCTTGCGACTCGGGACCTTTCTTGCTTCGCCTCACTCGACCAACAACCTCTCGGCGCCGGCACCTACGTCGTGCCGCGGGTGACTCCACGCCCTAGTACGTCTTTGACTAATGGGCAGTTCAGGCATTCCAGCACGTCGCGTTGCGCACTTCCAAACACTGGGAAGCAACGATTCCGCGTGATGTAAGTCCTAGATAAAACGGTCATACAGAGCGAGCCCCGGCAAAAAGCGGGGCCATTGTGAGCGCAGCGGTACCGATCGACCGCGACGCGTGGTCGTACCACCCTATTTCTCTGTCGAAACGTTATGAACACCGAGGCCGACCGTGTCAAAGGACACAGTCGGCCTCGGTGTTACTACGACAACTGCCGTATGGCGTTGTGGACTTGGGTCGTGTTTTGAGGCCAGGAGTCGTACTTCTCCCGCCGCGCCCTAGCGCAGGCGGGCCATGAGTGCGTGCTCGACGAGCGTGATGAGGGCGCTCTTGGCGTCCGCGCGGTGGCGGGCGTCGGTCGTGATGATCGGGGTGTCGGGCCCGATCTGCAGGGCCTCGCGGACCTCGTCGGGCGTGTACGGCTGGTGCCCGTCGAAGCCGTTGAGGGCGATGACGAAGGGCAGGCCGCTGTTCTCGAAGTAGTCGACGGCCGGGAAGCAGTCGGCGAGACGCCGGGTGTCCACCAGCACCACGGCCCCGATGGCACCGCGGACCAGGTCGTCCCACATGAACCAGAAGCGGTCCTGACCGGGCGTACCGAAGAGGTAGAGGATCAGGTCCTGGTCGAGGGTGATACGGCCGAAGTCCATGGCGACCGTCGTGGTCGTCTTGTCCCCGGTGTGGGTGAGGTCGTCGATGCCCGCGGAAGCGGACGTCATCACGGCCTCGGTACGCAGCGGGTTGATCTCCGAGACGGCCCCGACGAACGTGGTCTTGCCCACGCCGAAGCCACCCGCCACCACGATCTTCGCCGAGGTGGTGGCCCGTCCCGGTTCAGAGCTTGCGAAGTCCACTGAGCACCCTTTCGAGCAGTGTCACGTCCGGCGCGCCACCGGCGTTCTCGTCGCCACCGGGCTGGTGGATCGCGACGAGTCCGGCCTCCGCGAGGTCCGCGACGAGGATCCGTGCCACACCGAGCGGCATGGACAGCAGGGCCGACACCTCGGCCACCGACTTCACCTCGTGGCACAGGTGGCAGATCCGCTGGTGCTCGGGAAGCAGACCCATCAGATGAGCGGGGTCTGCCGTCGTGCTGATCAGCGCCTCGAGGGCGAGCTGGTAACGCGGCCGCGTCCGGCCACCGGTCATGGCGTACGGCCGAACCAGCGGCTGGTCGCCCTCGTCTCCGTACGGCTCTGCGTACGGATCATGAGGAGCGGTGGGCGGGGTCATTGATCCTCCGAGCGGGACAGCAAGTCGGTCAGTCGAGCCATCTGACGGGGGCCGGTGGGGGGACTGTGGCGGCCGGACGGTGATTTGGTGAGTTCTATGGATCCGAGAGGCGTCAGTGGAGCAGACTGCCTTGGAGTTCGGCGCGCAGGTCGGGCGTGAGTACGGCGCCGGCGCGGTCGACGAGCAACGCCATCTCGTAGCCGACGAGGCCGATGTCGCACTCGGGGTGGGCCAGGACGGCCAGCGACGAGCCGTCCGAGACGGACATCAGGAAGAGGAAGCCGCGTTCCATCTCGACCACCGTCTGGGCCACGTTCCCGCCCTCGAAGATCCGGGACGCCCCGGCCGTGAGCGAGGTCAGCCCGGAGGCGACGGCGGCGAGCTGGTCGGCACGGTCGCGTGGGAACCCTTCCGACATCGCCAGAAGGAGACCGTCGGCGGACACGACGACGGTGTGGGACACCCCGGGGGTGTTGTCCACGAAGTTGGTGATCAACCAGTTGAGATTCTGTGCCGCCTGGCTCATCTGGCTCAACTAACGCTCCTGCTGGTGAGTGGGGCTCGGGAAGCTACCGGTCTGGCCGGTACCGGTACCGGCCTGTCGACCCTGCGCGATGCCCCGACGGAGATTGGTCAGCCGGCCGCGTACGTCATCGGGCGCACGTGAGACCTGCGGACCGCTTTGGTGCTGTTGCTGCTGAGCCGTCCCCGGCACGAGGTTCGCGCGAGGGACCCGGCGCGGCAGACCGGAGGTGGTGACTCCGCCCGCCGCCGGGCGGCGGACGCGTTCGGCCTGGCGGACCAGGTCGTCATTGGGTGTGTTGCGCCAGCCGGGAGACGCCGACGTGGCCGGGGCCTCCGGCAGCTGAGGCGCGGATCCCGCCGACTCGAACGAGCTGGAGAGCCTGGGCGAGGCCGGAGCCTGGGGCGCCTGCGCGGGCCGCTGCGGAACGCCGCCGCCCGGCTGCTGAACCTGCCGACCGCCCTGGCCGCCCTGTCCGTTCTGCTCGCCCTGGCCGTTCTGACCGTGGAACCAGTTGGTCTCCAGCGTGTCGTACAGCGGCGTACGGCCGTCGCCCGGCCCCGGGGCCGGCGGCAGTTCCCACCCGTCTCCCGGCCGCTGCGCGGCGCCCCTGTTGTCGGGCTCCTGCGGACGCGCCGGGCGCTGCTGGGGTACCGACGGACGCTGCGGCGGCATCGGCGGCCGGGGCGCGCCGAAGCTCTCGCCGTTGACCTGCGGACGCTCGAACCGCCCGGTGTCCTGGGGACGTTCGAACTGCCCGGTGTCCTGCGGGCTCTGGAGGCCGGACAGGTCGAACTGCCCGGTGCCCTGGCCGTTCGCCCGGCCCGGGACCGGGAACTGCCCGGTCTCCTGCGGGTTCTGCCGACCCGGCACCGGGAACTGGCCCGTGCCGGAGCCGTCGTAGCCCGCCGTGGCGAACTGGCCGGTGGACGAGGGGTCCTGCGCGCCGCCGCGGGACGGACC
>NZ_AEJC01000275.1 GCF_000317595.1 Streptomyces ipomoeae 91-03
GGCCGGCAGGGCGGCGGCAGCCGTGGCCGCGGCGCCCATCAGCGCGGTGGCGCGCAGGAACTGGCGTCTGCCCGCGTCTGCCTGGGCGGCCTCGCCCTGGTCGTGCTCATGCGACGTACACACGTGTGCTCCGTGGGAAGTTCCGGGGGGAAGAAGAACAGCGGGGGGTGGGGTCAGAGGGCGCGCAGGGTCCAGGACCAGCGGTGGACGCCGGGCGGAATCAGATAGGAGGGCGAGGTGTCCGGGCCGCACGACGCCGTGCCGAGCCCTCGGTGTGCCGCGTCGATGTGCACCACACAGCCCGCCCGGGGCACCAGTTCGTCATGGTGGGAGACGGCCGCCAGGTCCTCGGCGCGATAACGGGTGACCGAGACCTGCCGGGGCCGGTCCAGCCGTACGGCCAGCGCGTGGTCGTCCCCGGACAGCGTGAAGTGGCGTACGCCGTGCCGTCCTCCGCTCTCCTGCGGGCGCAGATACGGCGTGAACAGGTCGTCGACGAGCGCCGAGTGATGCCCGACGGGCGCACCGACGGCACGGTCCGGATAGCTCTCCCAGGGGCCCTGGCCGTACCAGGCCAGACGGTCGAAACCGGCGGCGGTCTCGAACACCGTGCCGACGCGGGCCACATCCGTAAGCTCCTCGGGCAGCACCGCCGTCTCCTCGACGAGGATCCGGCCGTCCACCAGCGCCGTGAACGTCTGCTCGTGCTCGACCGGGCCCGCGCCCGTCGCCCAGCGTGCCCGCACCCGCACCGCCGAGCCCTCGCGCTCCACGGAGACCGTCTCGCGCTCAGGCCGCTCCAGGCCCAGCTCACGCCAGCGCTCGGCCATGCCACCGAGGACGTCGTTGTCGGTCGGGGCCCGCCACAGGCTCAGCGTCGGCGGGGCGGTGAGCAGCGGGTGCCGCAGCAGTCCGTCCACGTCCGTCTCCGGCGGCGGGATGTGACCGCGGTCGTCCTCGGCGCTCACCACCGGCTCGCCCTCGTCGGCGTCGTACCAGCGCACCTGCGGGCTGCACACGTCGGTGCCGCGCGGCGCCCAGGGTGCGTCGGCGGCCGTCGTCACCCGCAGCGTCAGCCAGATCTCGCCGGCCCCGCCCGGTACCTCGGGCCGGTCGATCACGGCCGAGCCGCCGGGCGGAACGGCGGGCAGCCGGGCCGGAACCGTCCAGGTCCCGCCGTCGGCCGCCGCGAACTCCCACTCGGCCGCCAGCCACGACAGATCGCGGAAGTGCTGCTTGTTGTGCACCCGCAGCACCCGCCAGGTCCCCTCGCCCTCGACGGACAGCCGCACCGGGGCGGCGATCTCCCGGTGCTCGTACATCACCGGCTTCGGGGTGCGGTCGGGGAGGACGACGCCGTCGGCGATGAACGCGCCGTCGTGGATCGTCTCGCCGAAGTCGCCGCCGTACGCCCAGCGCAGACCGGGTGCGGCGACACCGTTGTCATAGAGCCCGGCACCCCCACGCCCGGCCGGTCGTCCGTCGTTCACACGCTGGAGGATGCCGTGGTCCCAGAACTCCCAGATGAACCCGCCCTGAAGACCCGGGGTTGCCTCGATGGCCGCCCACGTGTCGGCGAGCGTGCCGTTGCTGTTGCCCATGGCGTGCGAGTACTCGCACTGGATCAACGGCCGGGTCTGCTCACCGGAGAGCGCGTGCGCGACACAGTCCTCGATCGGCGCGTACATCGGGCACGCGATGTCGGAGGCGTCGCCCGTGGCCGCCCAGTCCAGCTTCGCGGCGCCCTCGTACTGCACCGGCCGCGTTGGATCGTGCCGCCGCAACCAGCCCGCCGCCGCGTCGTGGTTCGCGCCGTAGTCGGACTCGTTGCCCAGCGACCAGATGATCACCGACGGATGGTTCTTGTCCCGCAGGGCCATACGGGAGACCCGGTCCACGAAGGCACCCAGATAGCGCGGGTCGTCGGCGATTTCGTGGGCGTGGTCGTGCGACTCGATGTTCGCCTCGTCGACGACGTAGAACCCCAGTTCGTCGGCGAGGTCGTACAGGGCCGGGTCGCCCGGGTAGTGGGAGGTGCGGATCGCGTTGAAGCCGAACCGCTTCAGCGTGACCAGGTCCGCGCGCATGTCCTCGTACGACACCGTACGGCCGGTCAGCGGATGGAAATCGTGCCGGTTCACGCCCCGGATGTGGACGCGCTCCCCGTTGATCAGCAGATCCCGGCCGTGGATCTCGACGTCGCGGAAGCCGATGCGGTGGTGCGAGGTGTCGGCGACCGTGCCGTCGGCGCGGTGCAGCCGCACGGTGAGGTCGTACAGCTCGGGCGTCTCGGCGCTCCAGAGCCGCACCTCGGGGACGACCGCCCCCAGCCGGGCCTCGCCGAGGAAGTCGGAGACCCGCTCGTCCTCGATGTTGACCCGGTCGAACTCGGTGTCCTGGGCCAGCGTCAGACCGTCCAGCTCCCCGCTGACGTACCACCCGGCGGGCAGCGCGCCCGTCCCCTCGGTCGAGCGCACCCGGCAGTCCACCCGCAGCTCCCCGTCGCACCGCGCCCGCACGGTCACGTCCGCGAGATGCAGCGGATCGGTGGCGTACAGCAGCAGGGAGCGGGTGATGCCGCCGAGCCACCACTGGTCCTGGTCCTCGATGTGCGAGGCGTCGGACCACTTGACGACCGTGAGCCGTACGGTCGCGGGCGAGCCGGGGCGCACGAGTCCCGTCAGGTCGAACTCGGCGGCGAGGTGGGAGTCCTTGGAGATGCCGGCCGGCTGCCCGTCCACATGGACGAGCAGCACGCTCTCGGCGGCGCCGACCTGGAGCACGATCCGGCGGCCGGCCCAGTCGGCGGGTACGGCGACCTCCCGCTCGTACACACCGGTCGGGTTCGCGGCGGGCGAGCCGGGCGGGAACTCCGGCCATGGCATCCGGACGTTGGTGTACTGCGGCGGGTCCTCCGCCACATGCAGGGCCCACGAACCCGGGAGCTCGGCCCAGGACCAGGCGGGGCCCGGCTCCCGCTCGGGGGACGGCAGCAGCTGGAAGCGCCACCGGCCGTCGAGGGACAGCGCCCGGGCGCGACGGTCGACCGCGTTCATGGGCAACCGCCCCCAGGAGGTCACCTCAGGTGCCTCCCAGGGGCGGAGCGCGATCAGGGGATCGCGACGCATCAGCGAATGGCCCCCTTGCCGAGGTCCGCGATGATCTGCTTGGCGCCGATCGCGAAGACGATCAGCAGCGGGATGAGCGCGAGGAGCGCGCCCGTCATGACCATCCCGTAGTCCGTGGTGCCGTGCACGCCGTTGAGCTGGGACAGCGCCACCTGGAGCGTCACGTTGTCCGGGTTGGTCAGCACGATCAACGGCCACGCGTAGTCGTTCCACTGTCCCATGAACGTGAAGATGCCGAGGAAGGCGAGCCCCGGCCGGACCACCGGGAGCGCCACGTGCCAGTACTGGCGCATGAACCCGGCGCCGTCCAGCTTCGACGCGTCCAGCAGCTCGTCGTGGATGGCGCCCTTCATGTACTGGCGCATCCAGAAGATGCCGAACGCGTTGGCCGCCGCCGGCACGATCAGCGCGGTCATCGAACCGACCCAGCCGATCCTCGCCATGATCACGAACTGCGGGATCGCCGCGAGCTGCGCCGGCACCATGAAGATCATCATCATCAGCGCGAACAGCAGCCGCCGTCCGGGGAACTGGAACTTGGCGAAGACGAACGCGGCCAGCGAGTCGAAGAACAGCACGAGGACCGTCACCGACACGGCGACGAGCAGCGAGTTCAGCATCGACCCGAAGAAGTCGATGTTGTCGAAGAGGCTGCGCGCGTTCTGCAGGAAGTGCGAGCCCGGCAGCAGCTTCGGCGGGTACGAGAAGATCTCCGACGACGTGTGCGTCGACATGATGATCGCCCAGTAGAAGGGGAACGCCGACAGCAGCACACCGAAGATCAGGGACGCGTGCAGGGCGATGCCTCTGCCGCGGGTGCCCTTGATGGCCTTGGGGCGCCCCGCGCCCTGGATGGATGCCATGGTGGCGGCCTCCTATTCTTCGTCCCGGCGCTGCACCAGGCGCCAGTTGATGATCGAGAAGAGGACGACGACGAGGAAGATGCCCCACGCCACGGCGGCGCCGTATCCGAAGTCGTTGTTGTCGAAGGTCTGCTGGAAGAAGTAGAGGACCATCGTGCGGCCGGCGTGGTCGGGACCGCCCGAGAACGTCGACTCGTTCGCCGTGGTCTGCAGCAGGATCTGCGGCTCGGAGAAACTCTGCAGGCCCGTGACCGTGGAGACCACGAGCACGAACAGCAGCACCGGCCGCATCAGCGGAAGCGTGATCCGGAAGAACGTCTGGAGCGGCCCGGCGCCGTCCATCCGCGCCGCCTCGTACAGATCGCTCGGAATCGTCTGGAGCCCGGCGAGGAAGATGATCGCGTTGTAGCCGGTCCACTGCCAGGTCATCAGGGTGGCGATGGAGACCTTGATGCCCCACGGGGTGTTCAGCCAGGCCACCTGGTCGAGACCGACCGCCTGCAGCAGGGCGTTCACCAGCCCGAAGTTGGTGGAGAACACCGACCCGAAGATGATCGCCACGGCGACCACCGACGTCACGTTCGGCAGGAAGTACGCGAACCGGTAGACGTTCTTGAAGCGCACCGCCGAGTTGAGCATCACGGCCGTGACCAGTGCCAGGAAGATCATCGGGAAGGTGGCCAGCGCCCAGATGACGATCGTGTTCCCGACCGAGCTCCAGAAGTCGCTGTCGCTCAGCAGGTACTGGTACTGCGAGAGCCCCGCCCACTCCATCGAGCCGAGGCCGTCCCACCGGTGGAAGGAGACGTAGAGCGAGAAGCCGACGGGTATCAGGCCGAAGGCGAGGAAGAGCAGATAGAACGGGGAGATCGCGGCGTACAGCCGCCAGTGGCTGAGGATGCCCTTCTTGGGGGCCTGGACCGGGGCTTCGACCACGGTGACCGGGGGCTTCTCCAGTGCGGGGACGGCGGCCATCAGTAGGTCACCCCCAGGTGCTTCGCGATACGGCGACACTTGCTCATGGCGTCACTCCAGGCCTTCCTCGGGTCCTTGCCGAGGACGCCGACGTTCTTGATCTCGTCCTGGATCGGCTGGCCGAGCGCCACGTCGTACGGGCTGTTGAACGAGACCGGGATCTTCTCGGCGGCCGGCCCGAAGACGTCCATCGTGATCTGGTCACCGAAGAACGGGTCCGGCTCGCGCAGCTTCTTCATCTGGTACGAGGCGGGGGTGGACGGGAAGAGCCCGGCGTCCACGAAGCCCTGGGCCTGGTTGTCCGCGTCGAGGATCCAGGTGATGATCTCGAACGCCTGCTCGGGCTCCCGGCAGGCCTTGGTGATCGCCAGGAACGAGCCGCCGTTGTTGGCCGCCCCGCCCGGCATCGCGGCGACCCGCCACCTGCCCTTGGTCTTCGGCAGTCCCAGCTTGAGGTCGCCCGCCGCCCACGAGGCGCCCAGCTGCGTGGGCAACAGGCCCTTCTCGGTGGCCGCGTTGAAGTCCGGGGTGCCGTTGACGACGGTGGAGACGAGCCCGCGCCGCTTCGCCTCGACGGCCCGGTCCCAGGCGGTGCGGATGTGCTCCTCGTCGCCGATGAAGTTCCGGTCCTCGTCGACGAACCGCTTGGTGCTCTGCCCGACGGAGTTCTCGAACACCGCGCCCACGTCGACGAGCAGGAACGCGCCCGGGACCCGTTTCCTCAGCTGCTCACCGGCGGCGAAGAACTTCTCCCACGTGTCCATCTCGCGCGACACGTCGTCGGGCTCGTGCGCCAGTCCCGCCTTCTCGTACACCGCGGCCTGGTAGTAGTGCACCACCGGACCGCAGTCGATGGGGAATCCCACCATCGAGCCGTCCTCGGCGATGCCCTGCCGCCACTTCCAGTCCAGATACCGGCTCTTGAGCTTCTCCGCGCCGAGCGTACGCAGATCCACGAACTGGTCCGCGTTCGGCAGGTACGAGGCCATGTCCTCGCCCTTGAGACCGGCGATGTCGGGGACATGGGAGCGCCCCGTCATCGTGGTGATCAGCTTGGAGCGGTAGTAGCCGCCGATCTGGATGGGCTTGAGGTCGACGGCGCTGCCGTAGCGGGCCGTGGCCTTCTTCACGACGGTCTCGCTCAGCCCGCCGCTCCAGTACCACAGGACCATGTTCCGGCCGGAGGAGCCGTACGGAACGGCGCAGCCGGATGCCAGGCCGCCGAGCGCCGTGGCGGCCGTACCGGCCAGGCCCGCGCGCAGCAGGCCTCTTCGTGAGAGCCGCAACGCTCCCACCGCCTTTCGGATCTTTTCGACGTACGCGTGCGTACGAGTCTTTTCGACGTTCGAGGGGGCTCGTGGGGGGACCAACCAGGGGGTGCGGGGGATCAGCGGGGGGTGGGGCCCGGGGGAGTGACCGGGGCGTACCGCACCGGTGGGCCCGGGTCGCTCGGCAGCCGCTCGGCGAGGAAGCCGTAGGCGCGCTTGACGTCGGGGTCGGTGAGCGTACGCCACCACTGGTCGACGCCGTACCAGCCCGGTGCGGCCAGGGCCCCGCCGTGGTGGCCGACGGAGAGCCCGGCGGCCAGCACGGCGAAGCGCAGCCGCTCCACCAGGGGCCAGCCGCCGAGGGACGCGGCGACGAAGCTCGCGCCGAAGACGTCACCGGCGCCCGTCGCGTCCAGCACATCGACGTCGAGGGCCGGGACCTCGGCGTACTCACCGGTCGTCTGGTCCACCGCGACCGCGCCCTCGCCGCCGCGGGTGACCACGGCCACCGGCACCAGCTCGCTCAGCGTGCCGAGCGCGGCGACCGCGCTGTCGGTACGGGTGTACGCCATCGCCTCGGTCTCGTTGGGGAGGAAGGCATGGCACAGGGCGAGCTGGTCGAGCAGGTCGCGGGACCACTGCTGGGTGGGGTCCCAGCCGACGTCCGCGTAGATGCGCGTGCCGTTCGCGGCGGCCTTGGCGAGCCATTCGCGGGGCTCGGCCTCGATGTGCACGAGCGCCGTGCGCGCCTCGGGCGGGGTGAGCATCAGCGCGTCCTGCGAGTACGGCGGCTCCTGGCCGTGGGTGACCAGGGCGCGGTCGTGGACGGGGGTCCCCCCGCTCGAGCGAGGCCGGGAGTGGGGGAGGGCGAGGGAGACGGTGACGGGGGTGTGCCAGCCGTCCGCGGTGCGCGAGAGGGAGAGGTCCACGCCCTCCTGACCGGCGAGGACGCCACGGCAGTACGAGCCGTAGTAGTCGTCGCCGAAGACCGTGGCCAGGGAGGTCTTCAGACCGAAGCGGGCGGCGGCGACCGCCAGGTTGGCGATGCCGCCCGGACCGCAGCCCATGCCGTCGGTCCAGATCTCCTCGCCGGGTGTCGGCGGCCTTCCCAGCCCCGTGAGCACGAGGTCGTAGAAGAGCAGCCCGGTCAGCAGCACATCGGGCCGGTCGTCGTCCACGCGTGCACCTCTCGTCAGAACTCTTCAAATTCGATGCGGGGAATCGTGCGCTGATCCGAGAGATTGGTCAATACCCGAGCAGAAGTGAGCATGGAAATGATTGGGAATGACGAGTACTGTTCAGCGCGTGCTGGCAGAGAGACGACATCAACTCATCCTGCGGGCCCTGCGAGCAGGCGGCCCCGCTGCCGTGACCGATCTGTCCGAACAGCTCGGTGTGAGCCCGGCCACCATCCGGCGTGACCTCGTCAAGCTGGAGGAGGAGGGCCTGCTCACGCGCGTGCACGGCGGCGCGGTCGTGGAGGAAGGCGACCAGCCCTTCGCCGAGGTAGCCGAGGTGCGGGTGGCAGAGAAGGACGCGATAGCGGCGAAGGCCGCCTCGATGGTCCGCAACGGCCAGTCCGTACTGCTCGACATCGGGACCACCGCCTATCGCCTCGCCCGGCAGCTGCACGGCCGCCGGCTCACCGTGATCACCAGCAACCTGGTGGTCTACGAGGAGCTGGCGGACGACGAGGGCATCGAACTGGTGCTGCTCGGCGGCATGGTCCGCCGTGAGTACCGTTCCCTCGTCGGCTTCCTCACCGAGGACAACCTCCGGCAGCTGCACGCCGACTGGCTGTTCCTCGGCACGAGCGGGGTGCGGCCGGGCGGTCAGGTGATGGACACCACCGTCGTCGAGGTCCCGGTCAAGCGGGCGATGATCAAGGCGAGCGACAAGGTCGTCCTGCTCGCCGACTCCGCGAAGTTCCCCGGCACGGGGATGGCGCGGGTCTGCGGTCCCGGGGAACTCGACGTGGTGGTGACCAACGATCCCGTGGACCGGGCGACCTGCTCGTCGTTGGAGGAGGCGGGGGTGGAGGTCGTGAAGGCGTGACCCGCGTACCCGGGCATGAACCGCGCCGGCGGCGGCATGATCCCCAACGACGGCCCGACCCGCGTCCGTGACGGATGGGCTGATACGTGTCGGGAAAGCCGGCACAGGCACAATCGGCAAAGGTGGTAGTTGAGTGAAGCTGACGATTCTGGGCGGCGGAGGATTCCGGGTGCCCCTCGTGTACGGGGCGCTCCTCGGGGACCGTGCCGAGGGCAGAGTCACCCATGTCGTCCTGCACGACCTGGACGCCGAGCGGCTCTCCGCCGTCACCCGCGTCCTCGCCGAGCAGGCGGCGGACGTGCCCGACGCCCCCGAGGTGACCGCCACCACCGACCTCGACGAGGCACTCACCGGCGCCGACTTCATCTTCTCCGCGATCCGCGTCGGAGGCCTGGAGGGCCGGGCCGACGACGAACGCGTCGCCCTCGCCGAAGGCGTCCTCGGCCAGGAGACCGTCGGCGCGGGCGGCATCGCCTACGGCCTGCGCACCGTCCCCGTGGCCATCGACATCGCCCGGCGCGTGGCCCGGCTCGCCCCCGACGCCTGGGTCATCAACTTCACCAACCCGGCCGGACTGGTCACCGAGGCCATGTCCCGCCACCTCGGCGACCGCGTCATCGGCATCTGCGACTCACCCGTCGGCCTCGGCCGCCGTATCGCCCGTGTCCTCGGCGTCACCGACCCCGGCGAGGCGTGGATCGACTACGTCGGCCTCAACCACCTCGGCTGGGTCCGTGGTCTGCGCGTCGCCGGCCGCGACGAACTCCCGCGCCTGCTCGCCGACCGCGACCTCCTCGGCTCCTTCGAGGAGGGCAAGCTCTTCGGCGTGGACTGGCTCCAGTCCCTGGGCGCCATCCCCAACGAGTATCTGCACTACTACTACTTCAACCGCGAGGCCGTACGCGCCTACCAGGAGGCCGACAAGACCCGCGGCGCCTTCCTGAAGGACCAGCAGGACCGGTTCTACGAGGAGATGCGGCGCCCCGACGCCCATGCCCTGAAGGCCTGGGACCGCACCCGCGCGGAGCGCGAGGCCACCTACATGTCGGAGAACCGGGAGACCGCGGGCGCCGGCGCGCGCGACGCCGACGACCTCTCCGGCGGCTACGAGAAGGTCGCCCTCGCCCTGATGCGGGCCATCGCCCGCGACGAGCGCACCACCCTCATCCTCAACGTCCGCAACAAGGGCACGCTCTCCGTCCTCGACACCGAGGCCGTCATCGAGGTCCCCTGTCTGGTCGACGCCAACGGCGCCCACCCCGTCGCCGTCGACCCGCTGCCGGACCACGCCACCGGCCTGGTCTGCGCGGTGAAGGCCGTCGAACGCGAGGTACTGGCCACCGCGGAGTCGGGCTCCCGCGCGACGGCGGTGAAGGCGTTCGCCCTGCACCCGCTGGTGGACTCGGTGAACGTGGCCCGTCGCCTGGTGGAGGGTTACACGGCCGTGCACCCGGGCCTCGGCTACCTGAGATAGCGCCCCTCGCACATCCGAAGCAGCCCCCGGGGCTGCCCTGGGCAGCCTCCCCATGCTTGTCCGAAGCCGCACCCCACCGAGGAGACCCACGGCCATGCACGACGAACGCCGCCGCATCGAGGAACGCGTCGAGCGCGTCCACACCCAGCGCATCAAGCCCGCGATCTACGCGGCCTCCGTGCCCTTCACCGTCGAGGCCTGGCAGGCGCCGGGGGAGCCCGTCCCCTTCGAGGAGGCCGCCGCCGCCTCGTACACGCCCTTCGCGATGGACACCCCCTGGGGCCCGCCCTGGGGCACCACCTGGTTCCGCATGCACGGCCAGGTGCCCTCCGAGTGGGCCGGCCGCCGGGTGGAGGCGGTCATCGACCTCGGCTTCGTCGGCGACTGGCCCGGCAACCAGGCCGAGGCCCTCGTCCACCTCACCGACGGCACTCCGCTCAAGGCGGTCAACCCGCTCAACCAGTACGTGCCGATCGGCAACCCCGTGCGCGGCGGCGAGACCGTCGACTACCTGGTCGAGGCGGCCTCCAACCCCGACATCCTCGCCGACAACTTCTCGAAGATCACGCCGATGGGCGACGTCCTGACGGCCGGCGACAAGCCGCTGTACGTGTTCCGGCGCGCCGACATCGCGGTGCTCGACGAGGAGGTCTGGCACCTCGACCTGGACCTCCAGGTGCTGCGCGAGCTGATGGTCCACCTCGGCGAGCACGAGCCCCGCCGCCATGAGATCCTGCACGCCCTGGACCGGGCCATGGACGCCGTCGACCTCGACGACGTCTCCGGCAGCGCCACGGCCGTCCGCGAGATCCTCGCCCCCGTCCTGGCCAAGCCCGCCCACGCCAGCGCCCACACCATCTCCGGCGTCGGCCACGCCCACATCGACTCCGCGTGGCTGTGGCCCATCCGCGAGACCAAGCGCAAGACGTCCCGGACGTTCTCGAACGTGACCTCGCTGGCCGACGAGTACGAGGACTTCATCTTCGCCTGCTCCCAGGCCGTGCAGTACGAGTGGGTGCGCGACAACTACCCCCAGGTGTGGGAGCGCATCAAGAAGGCCGTCGACAAGGGCCAATGGGTACCGGTCGGCGGCATGTGGGTGGAGTCCGACGGCAACCTGCCCGGCGGTGAGGCCATCGCCCGCCAACTCGTCCACGGCAAGCGGTTCTTCATCGAGCACTTCGGCATCGAGACCAAGGGCGTCTGGCTGCCGGACTCCTTCGGCTACAACGCCTCCTACCCGCAGCTCGCCAAGCTCGCCGGCAACGAGTGGTTCCTCACCCAGAAGATCTCCTGGAACCAGACCAACAGGTTCCCCCACCACACCTTCTGGTGGGAGGGCATCGACGGCACCCGCATCTTCACCCACTTCCCGCCGGTCGACACCTACAACGCCCGCTTCAGCGGCGAGGAGATGGACCGCGCCGTCCGCAACTACCAGGAGAAGGGCGCCGGCACCCGCTCCCTGGCCCCCTTCGGCTGGGGCGACGGCGGTGGCGGCCCCACCCGCGAGATCATGGAACGGGCCCGGCGCCTCGCCGACCTGGAGGGCTCACCGAAGGTCGTCGTGGAACACCCCGACGAGTTCTTCGCCAAGGCCCGCGCCGAGTACGAGGACGCCCCCGTCTGGAACGGCGAGCTGTATCTGGAGCTCCACCGCGCCACCTACACCTCCCAGGCCCGCACCAAGCAGGGCAACAGGCGCTCCGAGCACAGGCTCCGCGAGGCCGAGCTGTGGGCGACCACGGCCGCGCTGCACGCGCCGGACTACTCGTATCCGCACGAGAAGCTGGACCGCCTCTGGAAGACGGTCCTCCTCCACCAGTTCCACGACATCCTGCCGGGGTCGTCGATCGCCTGGGTGCACCGCGAGGCGGAGGCGGAGTACGCGAGGGTGGCGAAGGAACTGGAGGAGTTGACGGCGGAGGCGGTCGCGGCTCTCGGCGCGGGTGACGCCCGCGTCTTCAACACGAGCCCGCGCGATCGTGCCGAGGTGGTCCGTACGCCGGCGGGCGCACTGACATACGTACAGGTGCCCGCGAACGGCAGCGCGCCCCTCACCGCCATCGAGCCCCCGCACCCCGTCACCGTCTCCGGCCGTGTCCTCGACAACGGCCTGGTCCGGGTCGAGGTCGCCGAGGACGGCACACTCGCCTCCGTACGCGACCTGAAGGCGGACCGCGAAGTCCTCGGCGACAAGGGCAACCTGCTCCGTCTGCACACCGACCTCCCCAACTACTGGGACGCCTGGGACGTCGACAAGCACTACAGGAACCGCTACACGGACCTGCTGGACGCGGACTCCGTCACGGTGGTGGAGGAGGACCCCCTCCGCGGTGCGATCCGCGTCGAGCGGAGCTTCGGCAAGGGCTCCCGGATCACTCAGACGATCACCCTGCGCGCCGGCAGCCCCCGGATCGACTTCGAGACGGACATCGACTGGCACGAGGCCGAGAAGTTCCTCAAGGCCGGCTTCCCGATCGACATCCGCGCGCCGCACTCCTCCGCCGAGATCCAGTTCGGCCACATCCAGCGCCCCACCCACACCAACACCAGCTGGGAGGCGGCCCGCTTCGAGGTCTCCGGCCACCGCTGGATGCACGTGGGCGAGCCCGGCTACGGCGTGGCGGTCATCAACGACTCCACCTACGGCCACGACGTCACCCGCACGGTCCGCGAGGACGGAGGGACGACCACCACGGTCCGCCTCAGCCTGGTCCGCGCCCCACGCATCCCGGACCCCGAGGCCGACCAGGGCAAGCACCGCCTCACGTACTCCCTCCTCCCGGGCGCGACCATCGACGACGCGATCGCCGAGGGCTACGCGCTCAACCTGCCGCTGCGCATCGCGGACGCGGCGGGCGCGCCGGAGCCGGTGGTGTCCGTGGACGGCGAGGGCGTGACGGTGGAGGCGGTCAAACTGGCCGACGACGCCTCGGGCGATGTCGTCGTACGCCTCTACGAGTCGCGCGGCGGCCGTGCGCGGGGCGTGCTCCGCACCGGATTCCCGCTCGCCGGGGCCCAGATCACCGACCTGCTTGAACGCCCGCTGTCGGAGGCGGCCACGGACGGGAACGGCGTGCCCCTGACACTGCGCCCGTTCGAGGTGAAGACGCTGCGACTGGCGGTGGGCGAACGGTGACGCCCGTTCCCATCAAGAATTAAGAAAGGCATAAAACAGCAGGTCGCGGCGGGTGCGTTATCCGCCGCGACCCCTGTTCGTCGCTTCTCCGACACCTGTGGTTCGCTTGCCGACCGTGTGATACGGGACAACGCGAGTGAGAGTTGTGAGGTGTCATCGTGCGAGACCCGCGAATGTCAGCGATCGGCAAGGGGCTGAGGCGCCGCGGCAGACTGATCGTCGAGGCGGTGAGCCCGCCGAGGAAGCCCCTGAACGCTGTGCCGGCGCCCCGCACCGAGGTGGTCGAGGAGCCGAAGTACGTGGCCCCCCGCGCGCCCCGGCTGGTGGAGTCGCCGGTGTTCGTGCTCTCCTCGGTGCGCTCCGGTTCGACGCTGCTGCGGGTCATCCTCAACAGCCACAGCCAGATCCGCGCCCCGCACGAGATGCATCTGCGCACGGTCCATGTCCATCTCTCCCGCGACTTCACCGCGCCCGCCATGCAGGCGCTCGAACTCGACAAGTCGGAGCTGGAGCACGTCCTCTGGGACCGGATCCTCCACCTCGAACTCAGCCGCAGCGGCAAGCGGATCATCGTCGACAAGACCCCGCCGAACACCCTCATCTGGCCGCGCCTGCAACGATGTTGGCCGGACGCCCGCTACATCCTGCTGCTCCGCCACCCCGGCGCGGTCGTCCAGTCCCTGACCAGCCGCCGCAGCGACCCCGACCACGAGGCGATCCGCGCCGAGGTCCTCTCCTACAGCGAGAAGCTCGAAGAGGCCCGCCAGAACCTCCCGGTCCACGTCATCACCTACGAGGACCTCACCGCCGAGCCGGAGAAGGTCACCCAGGGCATCTGCGACCATCTCGACATCCCCTGGGAATCCGCCATGCTCGACTACGGGACCAAGGACCACGGCACCTTCCGCCCCCAACTCGGCGACTGGTCCAGCACCATCAAGTCCGGCCGTATCCAACAGGCCCGTCAGGCCGACCCCGCCGCCGAACTCCCGGACCGCCTGAAGGAGCTGGCGAGGGCGTGGGGCTATTCGGCGTAACGCCGCAGGGCCTATCGGCGTGAGGTGGAGCGGGGTGCTCGGCTCGGCCACGGGGGTTTGGCCAGGCACCTCTGCTCTCCGCCCTCGGCCTTCGCCCTCTGCCCTCCGCCTTCGCCCTCGGCTCTCGGCCCTCTGCTCTCGGCCCTCGGCCGGAGCTTCGGTGAATCCGGCAGCGCGGCGTCCACCAGCGTCTGCAGCAGGCTCTCCGCCGCCTCGTCCATGGCGAGTACGGCGGCGGCGCGGGCCGGACCGATGGTGTGGCCGTCGCCCGTGGCGAGCAGCCGGAACGTACGCGACGCACCGCGCCTGCGCCGGCGTCAACCGCCGGTGGCCCGCTTCGAAGACGGCGTCGACAGCCGGATCCCCCACGCGCGGCTCGGCCACAAGACGCCACTCGTCGGCGAGCCGGGAGGCCGGCGCCTCCAAGGTTCACCCGGTCGGCCGCGATCCGTATGGCCGACCGGCGGTGCCCCGCGCGGCCGAGGGCGGCGCCCCACAGACCCGCACTAGCCGCATGGCACCGACACGGTCCCGGGAGCGCCGGGCGGCCGAAGGCACTTCCGGGAGAGCGGGGCGTGACCGAGGGCCGTGTCGAGGAGCGCGACCGGCCGAACCGGGGAGCGGCCTCCAGGCCCGCGCGCCGGCCCGCCGCGAGGGTCCTCGAACGAGGACGGGTCTCCAGCGCCCCGGCGCCGAGGCCAACCCGGACGGGGCCCGGCCTGGGCGGCTCCCGCTCAGACGGCCAGCGGCCGATCGGCGGCCGGCTTGCAGACAGCGGGAGCCGACGCGCGCGTGGGAGCGTCCGGGGGCGTCACCGCGAGGGATCGCGCCTCCACGGGTTCCACCGCGCTCAGGGGGACATCCAGCACCACCGGCACGCCCACGCCTCCCGGCACCCCGACGACCCCGGGAACGTCCATCTCCTGATGAGGCAACATAACCGGCCGTACCACGCGCGGCCCCGACACCACCGTGTAGTCCGGCCCGAGCCGAGCCGGCGTCAAGTCACCGGTCTCCTCGCCCAGCGCCAGCTGCACGGCGGCCCACGGGGCGTTGATCCCGCAGAGGGCCAGCTGATGCAGTCCCCCCGCCGGGCGGGTGTTGACGTCCATGAGGACCGGAACGTCGCCGTACATGCGGAACTGAATGTTCGTCAGATAATGCAGGCCGAAGGACTCGGCGATACGCAGGGCGGGTTCGATCCACGCGGGGTGGAGGGTGAAACCGCGTCGACGGCCGTTCTTGGTGCGGCCGACCGCCATCCGGACACGCCCGTCGGGACCGGTGAGGCAGTCGACGGACACCTCCGGCTGTTCGAGGCGCGGCATCACCAGCCAGTCGACCGGCTCGTCGGCGGCCCGCAGTGCCCCGACGACCATGTCGAGCGACACATAAGGGCTCGGAAACCCGTTGAGGTGAACGAGTGAGAAGGGGGCGCGTGTCACGACGCGGAAGCCCACACCGCCCGCCCCGGCCGCCGGCTTGAAGCACGCCTTGTGCCCGGCGCCCTCCAGCTTCTCGACGGCCGCGATCAGCTCATCGGCGCCGGTCACCCGGAACCACGGCGGCACCGGCACCCCGTGCGCCTGCACGGCCTCGTACGCGGTGACCTTGTCCTCGAAGACCTCAATGGCCTCGGCGGGCGGCGCCAGCAGCACCGTACCGACGGCCGCGAACTCCTCACGGTGCGCGGCGATGGCGGCCTGGTGCAGCCGGGGCACGAACACATCGATGCCCCGCTTGACGCACTGGTCGAGCGCGTACTCCACGTACGCGGCGGGGGAGAGCCCCTCGGGCTCCAGATCGGCCGTGTCGGCGGCGGCCAGTACGGGGGAGTCGGCGTCACCGTGCGTGGCATGGATGTCCACTGGTCGAGCCTGTGGATTACTCCGCAGCTGATCCATGAAGAAGACATTCTCCGCGTACGTGCGGTTGAGCCAGACGCGTACGCGAGAGACCATGCAGGCCGCCTTTCTACGGTTCGCGGGCAGGGCGGAGCAGGCCGTGCCCGGCCAGGGGAGATGGAGGTACGCCGAACCGCCGTACGCGAAAGGGGAGGGCGTGGCGGTGGTGTTGGAGGGATCATAAGGCCACCGGGGCCCATGTTTCTGTCACGTGGAGGTTAATCCTTTCGTGGTGGGGCGTACGGGGTGCATGGTCAGGGGGCGCACCGGGCGTGGTGAAGCCCTCGGCAGGTCACTCTTGTCCGCTGGTGCGCACGTGTGTTCTCGTGTGTGCATTGAGTGTTGTGGAGGGGAGCGCGGGTGGAGTCGACGGTCGGCCGTCACGGGAATCTGCTGGCCATCAGTGATCTGCACATCGGATATCCCGAGAACCGCGCCCTGGTCGAGAGGATGCGCCCCGAGACGGACGCCGACTGGCTGCTCGTCGCCGGTGACGTCGCGGAGACGGTGGCCGACATCCGCTGGGCGCTGGAAACCCTCGCCGGCCGCTTCGCCAAGGTCGTCTGGGTGCCGGGCAACCACGAGCTGTGGACCCATCCGAGGGAGACGGTGCCGCTGCGCGGCGTCCCCCGCTACGAGTACCTCGTCGAGGTCTGCCGCGAACTGGGCGTCGTCACCCCGGAGGACCCCTACCCCGTGTGGGAGGGTCCGGGCGGCCCGGTGGTCGTGGCGCCGCTGTTCCTGTTGTACGACTACTCGTTCCTGCCCAAGGGCTGCACCAGGAAGGAACAGGGGCTGGAGTACGCGTACGGCACGGGCGTGGTGTGCACCGACGAGCACGTGCTGTACCCCGACCCGTACCCGAGCCGCGACGCCTGGTGCCGTGCCCGGGTCGCCGAGACCGAACGCAGGCTCGCCGAACTCCCGGCCGATCTGCCCACGGTGCTGGTCAACCACTACCCCCTCGACCGGCACCCGACGGACGTCCTGCGCTACCCCGAGTTCGCCATGTGGTGCGGCACGGAACTGACCGCCGACTGGCACCGGCGTTTCCGTGTCGAGGTCATGGTCTACGGCCATTTGCACATCCCGCGGACCACCTGGCTGGACGGGGTCCGATTCGAAGAGGTGTCCGTGGGTTACCCCCGCGAGTGGCGTCCGCGCCCGGAACCGCCGGGAAGGCTGCGCCGCATTCTGCCGATGGAGGTCGGAGCCGGTGATCGAGGAGCTTCTCCCGGAGTCGGTCGTGGCCGTGGAGGCGCACGCTGAGGACATGGCCGTGGCAGCCGAGGGGATCGAGCTGTTCCCCGAGGAGGAGACGGTCGTGGCGCGCGCGGTGCTGAAGCGGCGCCGTGAGTTCACCGTCGTACGCGGTTGTGCCCGGCGGGCGATGGAGAAGCTCGGGGTCGCGGCGCGGCCGATCCTGCCCGGCGAGCGCGGCGCCCCCGGCTGGCCGGAGGGGCTGACCGGCAGCATGACCCACTGCGAGGGGTATGCCGCCGCCGCGCTGGTCCGCTCCGGCGACCTCGCCTCCCTCGGTATCGACGCCGAACCGCACAACGTCCTGCCCGAAGGGGTCCTCGAAGCCATCGCCCTGCCCGCGGAGGAAGCCCGGCTGCGCCGGCTGACCGCCGACCATCCGACGGTCCACTGGGACCGGCTGTTGTTCAGCGCCAAGGAATCGGTCTACAAGGCGTGGTTCCCGCTCACCGGCCGGTGGCTGGACTTCTCGGAGGCCGACATCGAGGTGACCGCCGAACCCGGCGGTCAGCGGGGTGCTCTGCGTGCCGAACTCCTCGTTCCCGGACCGGTGGTGAAGGGCCGCCCCCTCACGGCCTTCGACGGACGCTGGATCGTCCGCCGGGGGCTCGTGGTGACGGCGGTATCGGTTCCCTTCCCCACGGAATGACTCCCCATCGAATGACGAGGATGCCAGATGAATTCCTTGTCCTACTTGGACCTGCACAGACAGGTCTCGGCGGACATCGACGCGGAAATACAGGCCGCACTGGAGAAACTCGGTCCGGCATCCGGAGCGGTGCGGGATTCGATATCCGGACTGCTGGGCCATCAGCAGATGAAATACCCCCTGTCCGTACTCCCCCTTCTCGTGCACGGCGCCGAGACGGGCACACCCGGGCCGGCGATTCCGCTGGCGGCCGTGCATGTCCTGTGGTGGACGTCCGCCTGCTATCTCGACGACCTGGCCGACGGTCACGGCACGCGCGTTCCCGAGGGGCTCGACCCGGACGAGGCGCTGCTGGCGGCCGTCCTCAGCGGACAGGCCCTGCCCATCCGGATCGTGCGGGCCCAGCCGCTCCCGGACACGGTCCGATCCGCCCTGACCGGCGAGATCGTCAACTGCTGGGTCGCCGCCGTGGAAGGCCAGCTGAGGGATTTGCGCAGCGATCCGCGGCAGGCCTCACGGGACGCCGTCCTCATGGCTTATCGGGGGAAATCCGGCGCCCCTTTCGGAATGATCACGGCGATGGCGGCGATCCTGTCCGGAGCCGGTCACGAACGGACCGAACTGTGGCGGGAGCTCGGTGAGACCTTCGGCATTCTCTGGCAGCTCTTCAATGACCAGGAGGACATTCTCTCGGGCCGCAACGAGGATCTGCTGAACGGCACGGTGACCTATCTCCTCGCCTGTGCCCTGGAGGAATCCGCGCCCGGGTCCAGAGCGCGCTTCGTGGAACTCGTCGCCGCCGCCCGCGGCTCCGCCGAGGCCCGAACGGAACTCGGCGCACTGCTCCTCGCCCCGGCCGTCCTGAGACGCTACGAGAAGGACCTCGACGCCTTCCGTGACGAAGCCCATCGCATCCTCGACGAACTGGGCGGCGACGAGATCTACTTGCCGGCCCTGCGACAACTCGTCGACCAGTCGGCCGGGTTGTATCTCACCCGAGGTCACTGACCGCGCGGGCCGACGCCCGAGGCTCCCTGAAGGCCCTTGACTGCGGTCCGCCGGCACGACCAGGCGGACCGCCGATTCACGGCGTCGCTCAGAAGTCCGGGCACCAACTCCTCAGCAGCCGGAAGAACTCCTCCTCGTTCCCCGCCAGCCCGGCCGCGGCCAGCGCCTGCTCCGCCTCGGCGAGGGCGGCGGTCGGCACCACGGGTGGTCGGCCGCTCTCCGGCGGCCCGTCGAACGCGGCTCGTACGGTCCCCAGCAGCCGCAGATAGGCCTGGACGGCGGTGCGCTCGCGGTCGGTCAGTACGGCGGTCGGCATTGAACGGCTCTCCCCGGTTCGGTTCGGCGAAACTGCGCGCGCCACAGAAGTGGCACACCATCAGCTTGCCGTCCGCCACTGACAATCCCGTTGTACGCGGCTACTTGGGCGCGCCCAGCACCGTCTCCCGCTCCTGGTCCGTCAGCGGCGGCTCCGTCAACGGTGGTTTGACCGGGCCCCGCAGCACCGCCAGGACGACCTCCGGCCTGACGAGGGCGCTCACCGGCTCGGCGAGGGTGACGACGCCGAGGTACGCCCGGAAGACCAGGGGGCGCCCGAGCGCGGTGCGTATCAGGCGCTCCACATAGCGGCCGAAGAGCCTCTGCACGACGTTCGGCTGCTTGCCGATCGCCTCGGGGTAGCGGATGTCCACGCCGGTGGCCAGCCCCCAGGCGAGACCCACCGGTCCCGCGACGGCCCGCTGGATCCGGCGCGCCAGCCCCGGTGCCGTGATGCCGTGCGCCGCGACCCGCTCGCGCAACAGCAGGGCACCCTGCGCGGCGACCGACATGCCGTGGCCGTAGATCGGGTTGTACGTGGCGACCGCGTCGCCGATCGCGACGAACCCCTCGGGCCAGTCGGACACCTTCTCGAAGAAGCGCCGCCGGTTGATCGTGCTGCGAGTGACCACGACATCCGTCAGCGGTTCCGCGCGGGAGATCAGCTCGCCCACGACGGGGTGCCGGAGCGAGCGCGCGAACTTCTCGAACTCCTCGGCGTCGGCGGTCGGTTGCCCGCCACGGGTGCCCGACAGCGTCACCAGCCAGCGTCCGCCCTCGATGGGCACGAGGGTGGCGCTCTGCCCCGGCACCGGCTTCGCCGCGTTCGGCTGCACATTGACCACCGGGTACTCCTCGGTGCCCGCCGGCGCCCGGAAGACGCGGCTGGCGTAGACGAGCCCGGAGTCGACCTCCTCCATCGGCGCCGGCGGCACCCCCAGCGCGTCCAGCCAGGCGGTGCCCCGCGAACCCCGGCCCGCGGCGTCCACCACCAGATCGGCGGCCAGCACCCGCTCCTCGCCGTCGGCCGGGCGGACCCGCACCCCCGTCACCCGGGAGGCGTCGCCCTCCAGGCCCAGGACCTCGGTGCGCTCCAGGACCGTGACCCGGGGGCCGACGAGCAGTCGGGCGCGGACGACCGACTCCAGCAGATCCCGGCTGCACGCGATCATGAACTGCATCTCCGGCCAGCGCCGGCACCAGCCCTGGGCGGAGAGCGAGACGAGCCCGGTCGGCAGCGGGATCCGCCGGGCCCCGGCCGCCAGCCAGGCCTCCGTGACGCCGGGCAGCAGCTCCTCCATCGCCCGGGCCCCGCCGGACCACAGCAGATGGGCGTGGCGGGCCTGTGGGACGCCCTTGCGGGGCTCCGGCCCCTCGGGCAGCGCGTCGCGCTCGACGACGGTGACCTCGGCGTGGTCGCGCAGCGCGGCGGCGGCCAGCAGGCCGGCCAGGCCCGCGCCGAGGACGACGGCACGCCGGGGGGTGGTCACCGCGGTGCCGGGGTTGCCGCTAACGGGTTCGCTCATGGAAGTCGCTCTCTGACCTGGTCGCGGAGGCCCATTCGCGGGCGGCCGCTACGACGGGGGACTGACGCAGGGCGATGGACATCCGTACGAGATCACGGGGGTTCTCGGCCGGCGGGGCGGGGGCGGCGTCGGCCACCGCCGAGTTGAGGACCCGGCCGTCGGGGTCGTCCGCCCTGGCCCGTACCGCCGCCGTCACCATCGCCGCGTCCGCCTCGGCCCGTGCCTGGACGGGTTCGGAGCCCGCCGCGACGGCCGCGTCGTAGGCCTTGGCGCGCACCTCGGAGTCGAAGTACGGGTACAGGCTGAGCATGCCGTCGTGGATGTCGGACTCCCGCTGCGTCATCTGCAGCTGGGCGGGCGCCCACCAGGAGATCCGTACGTCATGGCTCGCCTGCGCCCACACCGGCCTCAGCTCCCGCCACAGCGGGCCGAGCCGGCGGTACATGGACCAGGTCGTCCAGGAGTCCCCGATGCGCTGCCCGGCCAGCGGCAGACAGAAGCCGACCGCGCTGACCTGGGCGCCGAGGGAGGCCAGCACGGGGGCGACGTACGTGCTCAGATAGTCCAGGTCCGCGCCCTGCCAGCGGGCCGCCACCGCGACCAGCTTGACCCCGGCGAAGGGCAGGTTGACCAGATAGCCGAACGCGATGATCAGCAGTCCGGCGCGCAGCCAGCCCCGCACCTGGAGCGCCCAGCGCCAGCACATGACGTACATCGCGACACACGCGACGGTGAACCCGATGAGGTACAGCACGATCATCTCGCGCAGGAACGGGGTGTTGGCGTAGTACGTGTCGAAGTCCCGTATCCGCTCCACCGGCGCGTCGCCGAGCGCGAACAGCACCACGATCGCCGCGCAGACCACCCCGTACCCGGCGATCCACCGGCGCGAGAGCCGCCGGGTCACCTCGGGCGGACCGCCGCGCCAGTTGGTGATCAGCACCAGACAGGAGCCGCTCAGCGCGCTCAACAGGACGTAGACCAGGGCCGCCGAGGCGTTCGTGACGCCGGTGACCCGGTTGACCCCGGCGATCGTCGGCGGCGCGGCGAAGCCGAAGGCCAGCGAGGCCAGCGTCATCAGCGCGCACACCGACCTGAGCAGCGGGTCGCGCCAGTCGCGCAGCAGCGCCGGGGTCTTGAGGGCGAGCGCGACCGCCATCGCGGCGGCCGGTACGTAGTAGTTGGTCCCGTCCATTCCCGGCGGCTCAGCCCTGCGGCCCGCGGTAACCCAGCGAGGCCCCGATCCGGCCCGCCAGATGATCGCGTCGCACGGGTCCGCGCAGCGCCGAACCGGCCAGCCAGGTGCGGCACTTGCTGGCCAGCAGCAGCCCGAAGCTCTCCGCGTCCTGCTCGTCGGCCAGGTCGAACCGGGTCCGGGCGGCGACCTTCAGGACCGTGGCCCCGAGGTCGGCGTCCGGGTTCAGTAAGCGCGCGGCGACGGCGGCACCCTCCGTGCCCTCGGCGCCCCGCACATGCTGACCGCAGTGCCCGGCCTGCATGTGCCACAGCTCGTGGCCGAGGATCACCAACTGATGGTCGGGGGCGGTGCGTTCCTCGATGACGACCAGGTCCTGCTCGGCCATGTCCAGCCACAGCCCACTGGCCGTACCGGGTGGGAAGGCGGCCGTACGGTAGTGGACGGGGCGACCGCGGCGTCTGCTCATCGCGTCGCACAGGGCGCTGTAGAGGTCGGCGGGGTCCGCCGGTGCCGGGAGCGTCAGCTCGCCGACCAGCTCGCCGCACAGACGGCGCATTTCCTTTCCGATGCCCACAGTTCTCCCCCGGTCAGGACTCGGGCCGCTTGACGCTCTCCAGCAGCATGTCCAACCACTCCGCCACCTTGTCGCGGTGCTGGTCGGTGGGCAACTGGGCTGCCCGCCAGGCGATGGAGCGCACACCGTGGTTCTGCAGCAGCCGCTGCAGCGGGTCGTCGGCGGCCTCGGCGGCTGCCCGCTCCCGGTCGGCGAGCTGCTGGAGGAGCTCCTGCTCGCTACGCATCAGGGCGCTCGCCAGTGCCTCGGGGTCCTCGGCGGTGAGGAAGCCCGCGTGCACTCTGAAGAAGCGCTGGATGGCGTCGCAGTGCTCCATCGTGGGGCGCCGGTCGCCGTTGATGAGGGCGCCCGCCTGCTGGCGCGACATCCCCGCCCCGTCGGCGATCTCCTGCTGGGTGTATTTGCGGCCGTTGGGCTTGAGTCGGGTGCGTCGCAGCAGGTCCAGGCGTTGCAGAAAGCGGGCCTGGATATCCGGTTCCCCGGCGCGCTGCCCGCTCAGCAGGGCCTTGACCACCGCCTCCGGCACACCGGACGCGACCGAGAGCCGTCGGGTGTCGAAGACCTCCGCGTGCGCCACGCCCAACTTGTCGGCGAGCGCGGTGACTCGGGCCACGACGGTCGGCAGCAGAACCGTCGCCGTGGCGTCCGGAACCTCGAAGCCATCCGTCACCGACAGATCTCCTACGTCTCTCTCAGGCCAATTTCGCGGTACTGCGGAATCCGTGGATCCAAGCCTGGCGCGAGACCCTGGTCCCGGCAAGTACACCGTGAACTGCGGGGAGACTAACGGCTCGGTCGAACTCACAGCCAG
Organism: Streptomyces ipomoeae 91-03; assembly: GCF_000317595.1. GTDB lineage: Bacteria > Actinomycetota > Actinomycetes > Streptomycetales > Streptomycetaceae > Streptomyces > Streptomyces ipomoeae. The sequence goes on from NZ_AEJC01000275.1 coordinate 23,188, forward strand.
GTCTCGCCACAACTGTGGCGAGATTCAGCCGTCAACCGGCGCCAAATGCCACGATAGTTGACACGACTCCGCCGACGGCAGGAGGATCAAGGCGCCGCGTGAAGGCCGCATAGGCAAGAGGGGTGACCTCCCGATGGCATCTCAGGCAGGAGGGCGGCGGTCGGTACCGCAGCCCGTCCCCAACAGTCTCGAAACCCAGGAAGCACAGGCGTACCTCCAGGACTACGCCGCGCTGCTGGAGTCCGTTCCCTTTCCGTCCGTCGTCCTCGACCACTGCTGGGACGTCGTCCTGTCCAACTCCGCGTTCCGCACCCTGTTCGGCGGCGTGGGCCCGCACCCGACGGCCATGCCCGGCGACAACTTCCTGCGCTTCGTCCTCTTCCACCCCGACGCCGCCACGGTCCTCGGCGAACACGAGTCCAGCTGGTGCCTGCCGATGCTCGCCCACTTCTCCGCCGCCGTGGAGCGGCACGGCCAGGACCGAGGACTGCAGTCCATCCGACGGGACATCGCCCAGGACCCCATCATGGACGCCGCCTTCCGGCACGGTCTGCCCCACTGGCTCCGCGCGGTCGGCCCCGCCGCCGTCCGGCGCGACGGGGCCGTACGCCCGCTCATCCACCCCGACCCGCGCTGGGGCGCCACCGACTGCCGCATCGTCGACGAGACCCCCGACACCCTGCGCGACCTGGGCTACACCCGGATGACCCTCGTCCTGCGCGAGACGGGCCGCGCGACCGGCACCCCGCGCAGGCCCCGCCGCCCGCGCCGCACCACCGCGAACCATTTGAGCGTGGTGCCCTCGTCCCGGCCGTGAGGTCACCCTCCCGCCCGTGAGGCCGCGCGCCCTCCGGCACCGTCGGCGTTCAGGTCGCCGACGGCGCCGGAGGCCGACGCCCGCGGCCCGGGCTCAACGATCCCGCTTGTCCACCGGCACCCCCGACACGCCCGTCGGCGCGCCCGGCCTGTCCACCGGTACACCCCGCTTGGCCGCCTGGATCTGCTCGTACACATGGGTGCGCAACTCGGCGAAGCGGGGGGCCACGCGGGTGTGGAGCTGGTCGCGGTCGGCCGGGAGGTCGATCCTGAGCTGCTCCTGTACGACGGTGGGGGAGGCGGAGAGGATCAGGACCCGCTCGCCGAGGTAGACGGCCTCGTCGATGTCATGCGTGACGAAGAGGATCGTGATGCCCCGCTCCCGCCACAGTCCGCGGACGAGGTCCTCCAGATCGGCGCGGGTCTGGGCGTCGACCGCCGCGAACGGCTCGTCCATCAGCAGCACGTCCGGCTCGTAGGCGAGCGCCCGGGCGATGGCGACCCGCTGCTGCATACCGCCGGACAGCTGCCAGGGGTACGCGCCCGCCGCGTCGGAGAGCCCCACGGACTCCAGCGCGTCGGCGACCAGCTCGCCCCGCCGTGACCTGCTCAGCTTCTTCTGCCTGAGCGGCAGTTCGACGTTGTCCCGGACCCGCATCCAGGGGAACAGGCTGCGGCCGTACTCCTGGAAGACCACCGCCATCCCCGGCGGCGGCCCGCTCACCGGCCGCCCCTCCAGCAGGACCTCACCCGCGGTGGGGTTCAGCAGGCCCGCCACACACTTCAGCAGCGTGGGCTTGCCGCAGCCCGACGGGCCCACCAGACAGACGAGTTCACCCGCGTCGACGGTGAAGGTGAGATCCCGCACCGCCTCGACCCGGCGACCGGAACCGTCGTAGACCTTCTTGAGGCCCCGTACGTCGAGCATCGTCTGCTGCCCCTTCTGAAGTTTCATCACGACCGCCGGGAGGACGCGCGCAGACCGTGGTACCAGCCGAGCACGCGCCGCTCGACCAGCCGGAAGACGACGGAGAGGACGAACCCGAGCAGACCGAGGACGAGGATCCCGGTCCACATGTCGGGGATCGCGAAGCCGCGCTGGAACTGGACGATGGTGAAGCCCAGGCCGTTGCTGGCCGCGAACATCTCGCTGATGACCATGAGGATGATGCCGATGGACAGCGCCTGGCGCAGCCCCGCGAAGATCTGCGGGCTCGCCGAGCGCAGGACGACGTTCCGCAGCCGGGCCACGCCCGTGATGCCGTAGGAGCGGGCCGTCTCGGACATGACCGAGTCCACCGCCCGTACGCCCTCCACCGTGTTGAGCAGGATGGGCCAGACACAGCCGCTGGCGATCACGGCGATCTTCATCGTGTCGCCGATGCCCGCGAACAGCATGATGACCGGGACGAGCACGGGCGGCGGCACCGCCCGCAGGAACTCCAGCACCGGCTCGCACACCGCCCGCACCCGGCGGTAGGAGCCGATGACGGTGCCGAGCGCGACACCGACGACGGCCGCCGAGGTGTAGCCGGCCAGCAGCCGCAGCACACTGGGCAGTACGTCGGCGCGCAGCCGCTCACCGGTCCAGACGTCCGGGAAGGTGGTGAGGATCGTGCGCAGCGGCGGCCAGTAGACGTCGGTGCTGTCGTCCGACGCCAGCCACCAGACGGTGACCAGGACCAGGGGCAGCGCGACGACGAACAGCAGCCGGAGGAGCGCGTGTCTCACACCACCACCTCCCCGCGCACCGACTGGTGCCAGGCCAGCGCCCGCCGCTCCACGGTCCGCGCGCCCACGTTGATCAGCAGCCCCAGCGCCCCGGTGACCACTACCAGGGCGTACATCTCCGGCACCGCCTGCGAGGTCTGGGCGACCGCGATACGGGCGCCCAGCCCCGGGGCGCCGATGACGAGTTCGGCGGTCACGGCCAGGATGAGGGCCACGGCGGCGGCCAGCCGGACGCCGGTCATGACGTACGGCAGGGCGGTGGGCCACAGGACGTGCCGGACCCGTGCCCAGGGGCCGAGGCCGTAGGAGCGGGCCGTCTCCTCGGCGACCGGGTCGACGTCCTGGACGCCGTACAGCGTCTGGATCAGGATCTGCCAGAACGACGCGTAGACCACCAGCAGGAGCACCGACTGCAGTTCGGTGCCGAAGAGGAGGACCGCGAGGGGGATCAGGGCGACCGACGGGATCGGGCGCAGGAACTCGATGGTGGAGGCCGTCGCCTCGCGCAGATACGGCACCACCGCGATCACGACTCCCGCCAGGATTCCGGCGGGCACCGCGATCACGAGCCCCACCGCCCAGCCGGTGAGGGTGTCGCCCAGCGCGGTCCAGAACGTGTCGTCGGACAGTTCGTCGACCAGGGCGCCGGCGACACGGCTGACCGGCGGGAAGTAGGTGTCCCGGACGATGCCGAGCCGCGGGACCGCCTCCCACAGCGCGAGGAACCCCGCGAACCCGGCCGCGCCCAAAGCGGCGTTCGTCCCTTTCACGGCAGCAGCTTGTCCAGGTCCGGCGCCTTCTCGAACAGCCCGTCCTGCCGGCCCAGTTCGGCCAGCCGCTCGATGGAGGCGCGGTTCGGCTCGGCGGGCCAGCGGGGCAGAGTGAGCGTCTCCAGAAGGGAGTTCGGGATCTTCGTGTACGTGGTGATGATCTCGCGGACCTCGTCCGGGTGCTTGTCGGCGTACGCCAGGGACTCGGCCGTCGCCTCCTGGAACTTCTTCACCAACTCCGGGTTCTTCTGGGCGTACTGCTGGGAGGTGAAGTACATCGCCACCGTGAGGTCCGGCGACACATCGACGAAGTTCGACGCGAGGACGGTGCCGCCCTGGGACTTGATGGTGGCGAGCGCGGGCTCCACCACACAGGCGGCGTCCACGTCGCCCTTGTCCAGCGCGGCCGGCATCTGGTCGAACGGCATCTCCACGTACTTCACCTCGGACGGGTCGCCGCCGTCCTTGCGGACCGACTCGTTGACCGAGGTGTCGCAGATGTTGCCCAGTGTGTTGGCCGCGACCTTCTTGCCCTCCAGGTCCTTGGCGGACTTCAGGGGGCTGCCCTTCCGCACGGCGATCTCCGCGAAGTCGGCGCCCGCCTTGCCGGTGGACGCCACTCCGTTCGCCACCGCCTTGACCGGCACGTTCTTGGACTGGGCGACCAGCAGGGACGTCATGTTGCTGAAGCCGAAGTCGAACTGCCCGGAGACCACACCCGGCACGATCGCCGCGCCGCCCTGCGCGGGGGTGGGCTCCAGCTCGAGACCGCGCTTGCTGTAGAAGCCCTTCTTCTCGCCCAGGTACATCGGTGCGACGTCGATGATGGGGATGACGCCGATCTTGAGCGTGGTGGTGCCGCCGGACGCCTTGTCCCCGCCGTCCGACCCGGAGGAGTCGGACGAACCGCAGGCCGTGGCGGTGACGAACAAGGTGCCGGCCGCGAGGCCGACGAGCAGACGACGCATGAATCCCCCTGTTGGGACCGCTCTTCGAGAGGTTGTGCGCACACCGCACGGAAGTGCTCAGCGGGAAGGTAGAACGCCCGGGGTTTCGGGTCAATGGCCTTGCTGTGCAAGGTCGTTGACAGTTGTGGAAGTGTGCTCCTAGCGTGCGCAGAGCACACCGCCGTGCGCGCAGAGCACACCGACGTATGTACAGAGCGCACCAACACGCGTACAGAACGCATCGCCCCGCGTGCCCGTGCGTGGTGGCCCGTGCGTCTTCGTACGTCCTCGTCCCGTGCGTCTTCGTACGTCCTCGTGGAGGCGACGATGCCAGATGGAGCCCGGTTCGGACCGGTCCGCGAACCGCACTTCGTCCGCTCCTTCGAGCGCGGTCTCGCGGTCATCCGCGCGTTCGACGCCGAGCATCCCGCGCTGACGCTGAGCGAGGTCGCCCGCACCTGCGAGCTGACCCGCGCCGCCGCCCGCCGCTTCCTGCTCACCCTCGTCGACCTCGGATACGTCCACACCGACGGCCGGCTGTTCCGGCTGACCCCGCGCGTACTCGAACTCGGCTACGCGTATCTGTCCAGCCTCACCCTGCCCGACCTGGCCGAACCGCATCTGGAGCGGCTGGTCGCGCAGGTCGGGGAGTCGTCCTCGCTGTGCGTCCTCGACGGCGACGACATCGTGTACGTGGCCCGGGTCCCCACCAGCCGCATCATGACCGCGACGATCACCGTCGGCACCCGCTTCCCGGCCCATGTCACCTCGGTCGGCCGGGTGATCCTCGCGTATCTGCCGGACGAGGAGATCGACGCCCGCCTCGCCCGCGCCGACCTCCGACCGCTGACCGACCGCACCCTCGTCTCCGCCGACCAGCTGCGGGCCGAGCTGCGCCGGGTACGGCGGCAGGGGTACGCCGTCGTCGACCAGGAACTGGAGAAGGGGCTCAGGTCGGTCGCCGCCCCGGTACGGGACCGGGACGGCGAGGTGGTGGCCGCCGTGAACATCCCCGTGCACGCCGGCCGCAACTCCGTGGAGTCGGTACGCCGCGACCTGCTGCCCCATCTGCTGGCCACGGTCGCCCGGATCGAGGCCGACCTGGGCATGGCCGGAACCACCACGGGCTGTACGACGGGGGCCGTGGCGGGCGGCCCGGGGACCGTGGCGGGCGGCGCCGCTACAGGTCGAGCACGAGCCGGGGCCCCCGGCACCGGGACACACAGATGAGCATGGTCTCCCCGGCCTCGCGCTCCGCGTCGCTCAGCACCGAGTCCCGGTGGTCGGGGGTGCCGTCGATGACGTCCGTCTCACAGGTCCCGCAGGTGCCCTCCGCGCAGGAGTAGAGCACCTCGACCCCGGCGGCCCGCACGGTGTCGAGCACGGAGACCCCTACGGGAACGGTGAGGGTCTTGCCGGTGCGCTCCAGTACGACCTCGAACTCACTGTCCGGGCCGGTCTCCTGCTCCTTCGGCTGGAACCGCTCCACCCGCAGCGCCCGCCCCGGGCACCGCTCCTCGACCGCGTCGAGCAGTGGCCCGGGACCGCAGCAGTAGACGAGGGTGCCCTCGGGCAGATCGTCGAGGACCGGGCCCAGGTCGAGCAGCCCGGTCTCGTCCTGCGGCGCGACGGTGACCTTGTCCCCGTACGCCGCCAACTCCGGCTGGAACGCCATGGACCGACGACTGCGCCCGCCGTACAGCAGCGACCACTCGGCCCCCGCCGCCTCGGCCGCGGCCAGCATCGGCAGGATGGGGGTGATGCCGATGCCGCCGGCCACGAACCGGTAGCGGGGCGCCGGCTCCAGGGCGAAGTTGTTGCGCGGCCCGCGCACCCGCACCTTGTCGCCCTGGCTCAACTCCGTGTGCACATACGCCGATCCGCCCCGCCCGTCGGGCTCCCGCAGCACACCGATCCGCCAGGTGTACCGGTCCGCCGGGTCACCGCACAGCGAGTACTGCCGCTCCAGGTCCGGCCCCAGCAGCACATCGATGTGCGCGCCGGGCTCCCAGGCGGGCAGTTCCTCGCCCAGCGGATGGCGGAGGGTGAGGGCGAGCACGCCGTCGGCGGCGGACTCCCGGCTGTCGACGAGGAGTTCGGCCTCGTACGGGGACGAGGGCGACGGCGCGGACGAGGCCGCGCCCGAGGGCGACGGCGAAGGCGCGGTGGAGGTCATGAGCTGTTTCCTTGCGGCTCGTGTCCCTGGGGGTGGGCGAGCATCCACTCCCACATCTCGATCGGGTCCTGTGCGGTGTTCTCCCGCCCACAGTGACAGGTGCCGTGCAGGATGTCCGTGCCCGGCAGCCAGTCGATGCGGTAGACCTCGCCCGTGGTGAACGAAGGGGGAGTGCTCACTGGACGTTCTCCATGGGCTTCTCGCCCTCCTCGACCAGCCGGGCGAGGATACGGCGGGCGGCGAGGCCACCGGTGTCGATGTTGATGCTCAGCTCCTGGTAGCCGGTGCGCTCGGTGCCGAGCGTCTCCTGGAGGAGGTTGAGGGCGTCGACGTCCTGCATGACGACCGTGTGGTTGTTGCCGCGCAGGAACTCGGTGACCTCGTCGTTGTCGGTCGCCCAGTCGCGCGAGACCATCCAGAAGTCGTACACCTTGCCGTCCGAGGACGGGGTGATCGCGTAGGTGATCTCGGTGTGGAAGCCGTTCGGGTCGCTGCCGTCGGCCTCCGGCAGCACGCCGACGGGCGCGATGCGGCTGTGCAGCAGATACAGGCAGGGCGCGTGGTACTCGATGTCCTGCCAGCGGGTGATCCGCCCCTCGATGCCGGTGGACTTGGCGTAGAACGGCGGGCACTCGGCGTCGTCCATGTGCCGGCTCACCCGCACGATGCCCGCGCCCTCGTCGACCTCGGTGGTGATCGGCGTCTCGGCGACCTCGGGCGTCCCGATGTACCCGCCGTGCAGATAGGTCTCGTGGGACAGGTCGAGAAGGTTGTCGACGAGCAGCCCGTAGTCGGCGTCGATCGGTTCCATGCCGCGCACGGTGACCCAGCCGGGGGAGTCCAGGTGCTTGGCCCGCGGGATGGTCTGCGGGTCGGCGAGGGCCGGGTCGCCTATCCACACCCAGATCAGCGAGTCCTGCTCGACCACCGGGTACGAGGCGACGCGCGCCGTCCGCGGAATCCGCTTCTGCCCCGGCACATACACACAGGTGCCGGTCGTGTCGTACGTGAACCCGTGGTACCCACACACGATCCGGTCCCCGTCCAGCCCGCTCTTCGACAGCGGATACCGACGGTGCACACACCGGTCGTGCAACGCGACCGGCGTCCCCTCCTCCTCGGTCCGATAGAAGACGAGCGGCTCACCGAGGATCGTACGCCCGAGCAGTTCCCGCCCGACCTCATGGGCGTAGGCGGCGACGTACCACTGGTTCCTGGCGAAGGCGGTCATGTGAGGCATGGGGTTCCCGTCCCTGTCGGCGGGGCGTCTTCGCCCCGCGTGCCGTGGTTGGGATCAGGGTCGTGAGGCTTGCGTCGGCTCGGCAAGACGGCTTCTGCCAGGCGGAAGAACTTCTGTAAAGAGGCTGTTCAGAGCCTTGTTCTGTCAACCCCTGGTCGCCAGAGTGGAGTGCCGCGTGGTGCGGCCGTTCGGTTCGCGCTCGGGGGAGCCGGGGGCGGCGACGGCGAGTGCGACTACTCACTGCGTGGCGTCAATTGCCAATAATGTTCACTTGGTTTCAATTGTGATACTCCTCTGTCGGCGGATGCTCGGTGTAGCGGCAAGAATCAGCATCACTGCCGGTCAACTACTGTTCGTTTTGGAGTCTGGGGCCCTCGGGTCGAATCCGGGTCGAATCCGCGCCCTTTCAGGCTGTTGAGCGTGTTGCCGCTGGTCAGGGTGGTGTGAGGTCGCGTGATGGTTCCCCTTGCGGATGGGGGGCGGCGCGGCGAGCAGTCGGGCCGATGAGCCGCTGAAGTGGCACTGAGTTGTGGTGGTCGGCTGCCAGGGGCGGGGGCTGACCAGCGGCATTCTTCGCTGCTGGTGGCGGTCGCCTTTCGTGATCATGTCCTGCGGACATGTCCTCAGGCGGGACGGCTGATGCGTGACGGCCCGGGATTGATGGTTCCTGGCCGAAACCGACCTGCCGAGCGTTTCAGGGGCCGTCCAGGAGCCGCGCGGCGGTCGGGCCATGTGACAGAGGCCCCGCTGCCTCGCGCGGCGGCCGACGCTCTCGCAACATCCGGTACACCACCGGAACTGCCATTCCTCGGCGCCGACATCAGCACAGCCTCGGTCGGCTCGCCGTCACCAACACCGAACCGGAAAATCTTGGTACCTCGACGAGTTCATGGGTCCGCGAGGCCCCTTGAGTGGCGCTCATGTAAGTCCTGCTCTTCGCTGGGCAGTTGGGGGGCACATCTTCTGTGTCAGATCGGCACAACCCGCTTCAGGGGGCGACACGCCTCGGGACACCTGGGGCACTGTGGAGGCGGCCGAGCAGGGCCGGTCGACGGGATTCACCTCGCGGTACGAGGCGTATGGCATCCTGACCGGCGCCAGTGACGACATCGCGCTGGACCTGATCCGCGAGGGCGGCAACCGCGCCGTCGGCCTGGTCTTTCGTCGTACGCGGAAAGACCGCCCGAGCGTCAACAACGCGACCGGTCGAGCAACTTGGGCACCCGGTGTTCGACCCGGTACGGCTCGTGGGTGAATTGTCGGCGGCTCAGCAGTGGATCGTGTCCATAGCGCAGGTCTGTGCCACGATGCACGGCTCATCGTGGTGGCCGAACAGTCCGCCGCGCTCGACCCTGGCGGGCCATGTCGTCACCCTGATGATCGGGGGTATCGTCGAACACGTCTCCCCGGGCCGCACCACTTCGCGGCGCAGTGAGGCTCGAAGTTCACGGACTGTGCCACACAGAGACCAGACCCCTGGATCTGACTCTCCATTCCGCTGAGATTGTCGCCGTTTTTTGGTCCAGCCATGCTCCGATCGGGGGCGGAGAGGGGGTTCAGCGGGGCAGGACGGGCGGAGCCGGACCGGGCGTGCCTACTGGTCAGTGGCTTTCCTCGGCTCGTCGTTGAGCGGCGGTGAAGGCGAGGACCGGGTCCTGGCCGTTATACCCCCAGGGGAAAGCGGTGACGACGCCGGCGATGCTTCGGAAGACGAGGGCAGCGCGCGACTGCTCTCTGGCGACGCTTAGCGCGTAAGCCAAGAGGTTGAGGTCGGCGAGAGCCGCTGCATGGGTCAAGCGACCCGGCTCGGCCCAGTTGTCCTGGGCCCGGTCCAGGATGCGGGCGGCTTCATGTCCGCTCCACAGGCGGTCCGCGGTGAGTGCCTGGACCCCGCCCTGGGACAGCGCGGCGTGGTAGCGGTCGATCAGGGACAGCAGCGGTAGTCCTGCCGTCGGTGCGTTGCTGGGTGCTGTGGCCCTTACCCGGTCCACGAAGTCCATGGCCTGGGCGTGCGAGCCACATTGTCGGGGTGAGAGGTAGCCGTACATCTGCAGGTGCGCCTCGCGGTGCCAAGGGTCTCGTGCGACGATCTCCCTCCAGATGGGGAAAACCTCCGTGCGCGACCTGCGCCGTTGACGGAGAAGGCCGAGGCGTGCCACCCACGGGTTGGGGTCATAGGGGTCCAGGCGGGCGGCCGTCGCGCAGGCCTCGACGGCTTGCTCGAACTCGGCGCTGGGCGGCGGGGTGCGGGAGCCGCGCGCCATGATTCCCCAGGCGAACAGTGTCTGTGCGTCGGGATGTCCGGATTGTTGGTCCAGCCAGGAGCGCTGGGTGGCCGGGCGGGTCACGGCGGCGAGGACGGCCAGTCGATGGGCGCGACGGTCCCAATCCTGGCCGGTGTCCTTGAGCAGCCGTTCGATGACCGCGGCCGCCAGGGTCCGTGCTGTGCCCCGGCCGGCCAACTGCCGACAGACCCTGCCCAGTTCGGTGTCGTCGAGTTCGGCCGCGAGGCGCGGGGCCGGCTTCCTGCTGCGGCCGAGGATCATGGTCGTGCACCTTCTGCGTAGACCGTCTCGTGGTCGGGTGTATGGGCACGGGGCG
>NZ_AEJC01000276.1 GCF_000317595.1 Streptomyces ipomoeae 91-03
CGGCGAGGCGGCGGCGCCCCCGTGCTGGCCCGTCGTACCAGCCGGGTCGGGACCAGGGTCGTGCCGTGGGCCGGGGCCGTCCCGTGGTCGGGGGTCGTGCGGTGGTCGGGGGTGTTCTGGCGCATTTTGCTGAGGACGCCTTGGACGCAGAGGCGGCCGACTTCGGCGAAGTCCTGGTGGATGGTGGTGAGGGGTGGGAGGAAGGAGGAGGCTTCGGGGATGTCGTCGAAGCCGATGACGCTGATGTCGTCGGGTACTTTCCGGCCGCGTTCGTCGAGGGCGCGCAGGAGGCCGAGGGCCATCTGGTCGTTGGCGGCGAAGACGGCCGTGCAGTCGGGGTGGTCGGCGAGGATCAGGCCGGCGCGGTAGCCGGACTCGGCCGACCAGTCGCCGCGGACCGGGGGCGGCGGGACGCATCCGGCTTCGGTGAGGGTGGTGTGCCAGGCGTTGGCGCGGCGTTGGGCGGCGAAGGAGTCCTCGGGGCCGGCCAGGTGCCAGACGGTGGTGTGGCCGAGGTCCAGCAGATGGCGTACGGCGTCGCGCCGAAACCACCGTGACCGACCGAGCTCTTGGGCAACCGGCGCCCCCAGCGGCAGCTACGAGTGGCCCAGCTCCGCCTCGGACTCCGGCTCCTCCGGTGGTACCGAGCCCGAGTCGGGGGACGGCCGGAGGGGGAAGGGGTCCACCCGGGTCTCGTCGAGGCGCGGCGGGGTCGGCTGGGGCGGCTTCGGCATGACGGCGGCCTCCGAGTGGCCCCCGCAGCCGTACGTCAGGGAGACGACCCGGCCGTCCGCCGGGGAGAACTCGTTCGCGCACACCCCGAAGGCCTGCCCCAGCGATCCGCCGATCGGCACGAGGAACCCGCAGCTGACGCATGACGCGGGCGCGGCCTGGGCCATCGCCGTCTTGGCCCCGAACCCCTCCTCCCAGCGGTCGGCGGCCGTGTGCAGCCCGTACCGGGACAGGACGCGGGCCCGCCGCATCCCCAGCTCCTCGGCGACCGCCGCGATCGACCCCCGGGTCGGCGCTATCGGCAGGTTCGCCGGCACCCCGGCCGTGACCTCGGCGTCCTCCGCCTCCACCAGTTCGGCCATGTCCTGCGAGACCGCGGCGTTCGGTGCCGGTTCGTCCTCGCCGGAGAAGCCGGGCTCCAGCCTCAGGTCATCCGCGTCGGTGGGCAGCAGGTCCCCCGGCCCCATGTCGCCGGGGCGGAGGCGCTCGCTCCACGGCACCCACTCGGGGGCGAGGAGGGCGTCGGGGCCGGGCAGCAGTACGACCTCGTCGAGCGTCACGATCTTCGCGCGGGAGGCGCGGGCGA
>NZ_AEJC01000277.1 GCF_000317595.1 Streptomyces ipomoeae 91-03
ACCATGGCTGCATGCTGTTCGCCCGGCTCGCCCGTGTGTCCCAGGAGATCGCCGCCACCTCGGCCCGCTCCCGGAAGACGGCACTGCTCGCCGACCTGTTCCGGGACGCCGAGGCGGACGACGTACCGATCGTCATCCCCTACCTGGCGGGCCGCCTCCCCCAGGGCCGTCTCGGCATCGGATGGAAACTCCTGAACCAGCGGATCCCACCCGCCCCCGACCCCACCCTCACCGTCCGCGAGGTGGACGCCCGCCTGACAACGATCGGCGCGATCACCGGCGCCGGCTCCCAGACCGAACGCAAACGCCTGGTGGGCGACCTGCTGGCGGCGGCCACCGACGACGAGCAGCGCTACCTCTTCGGCCTGCTCACCGGCGAGGTCCGCCAGGGCGCCCTGGACGCGCTGGCCGTCGAGGGGCTGGCCGAGGCCACCGGGGCGCCCGCCACCGACGTACGCCGGGCGGTGATGCTGGCCGGCTCGCTGCAGACGGTGGCGCGGGCCCTGCTGGCGGACGGACCACCGGCCCTGGACCGGTTCCGGCTCACCGTGGGCCGCCCGGTCCTGCCGATGCTGGCGCACAGCGCGTCCTCGGTCGCGGAGGCCGTGGAGAAGCTGGGCGCCTGCGCGGTGGAGGAGAAGCTGGACGGCATCCGCGTCCAGGTCCACCGCGACGGCGACGACGTGCGCCTCTACACCCGCACACTCGACGACATCACCGGCCGCCTCCCCGAACTCACCTCCGCCGCCCTGGAGTTGAGTGGCGAACGCTTCATCCTCGACGGCGAGGTGATCGCGTTCGACGAGGCCGGACGGCCGCGCTCCTTCCAGGAGACCGCCGGACGCGTCGGCTCACGCCTGGATGTGACGGCTGCCGCCGAGCAGGTCCCCGTCTCGCCGGTCTTCTTCGACGCGCTGTCGGTGGACGGCCATGACCTCCTCGATCTGCCCTTCACGGACCGCCACGCCGAACTGGCCCGGCTGGTCCCGGAGCCGATGCGGGTCCGGCGCACCCTGGTGCACGGCCCCGACGCCCTCCCCGAGGCGGAGAAGTTCCTCGCCGACACGCTCGACCGCGGCCACGAAGGTGTCGTACTGAAGGCCCTGGACGCCCCCTACAGCGCGGGCCGGCGCGGCGCCTCCTGGCTGAAGGTCAAGCCCGTGCACACCCTCGACCTGGTGGTCCTGGCCGCCGAGTGGGGCCACGGCCGCCGCACGGGCAAGCTCTCCAACCTCCACCTCGGCGCCCGTACCGCCGACGGCTCCTTCTCGATGCTGGGCAAGACGTTCAAGGGCATGACCGACGCGATGCTGACCTGGCAGACCGAGCGATTGCGGGAGCTGGCCGTCGAGGACCACGGCTGGGGCGTGACCGTACGCCCCGAACTGGTGGTCGAGATCGCGTACGACGGTCTCCAGCGCTCCACCCGCTACCCGGCCGGCGTCACCCTCCGCTTCGCCCGCGTGGTCCGCTACCGCGAGGACAAGTCCCCGGCACAAGCCGATACGGTCGAGACCCTGCTCGCCGCCCACCCGGAGGTCACCCGGTGACGACCACCCCCAAACGCAGCGCGGGCCTGCTGCTCCACCGGCGCACGGCCGACGGGATCGAGGTCCTGCTGGGCCATATGGGCGGCCCGTACTTCGCACGCAAGGACGTGGGCGCCTGGACGGTGCCGAAGGGTGAGTACGACCCCGACGAGCCCTCGTGGGAGGCGGCCCGCCGGGAGTTCCAGGAGGAACTGGGGCTGGCGCCGCCCGACGGGGAGGCCGTGCCGCTGGGCGAGGTGCGGCAGACCAACGGCAAGATCGTCACGGCGTGGGCGATCGAGGCGGACCTCGACCCGGCGGCCGTCGTACCGGGGACGTTCCGGATGGAGTGGCCGCCGAGGTCCGGGCAGATCCAGGAGTTCCCGGAGCTGGACCGGGTGGAGTGGTTTCCCGTGGAACGGGCCCGGACCGTGATCGTCAAGGCACAGGCGGAGTTTCTCGACCGGCTCCTGGAGCACTCGGACCGGTGACCGACCCCGCGTTGCGGTGGGCGCCGTGGCGCGGGAAGGTCGAAACACAGTCCGCACGCAGGAGGCCGACCATGCCCATCGCGACGGTGAACCCGGCGACCGGCGAGACCCTCAAGACGTACGAAGCCCTCGGCGAGGAGGAGATCGATCGCAGGCTCGCGACCGCCGAGGCCACCTTCCGGTCGTACCGGACGACGTCCTTCGGGGAGCGCGCCCGGCTGCTGCGCCGGGCCGCCGAACTGCTCGACGAGGACGGGGACGACATCGCCCGGGTGATGACGACCGAGATGGGCAAGCCGGTGAGGCAGGCCCGCGCCGAGGCCGCCAAGTGCGCGAAGGCGATGCGCTGGTACGCCGAGCACGCGGAGGTGCTGCTCGCCGACGTGGAGCCCGCCGCCTACGACGTGAAGGACTCGGGCGCCTCGCGCGTCCTGGTCCGCTGCCGGCCGCTCGGCCCCGTCCTCGCCGTGATGCCGTGGAACTTCCCGCTCTGGCAGGTGATCCGCTTCGCCGCGCCCGCGCTGATGGCCGGCAACGTGGGCCTGCTCAAGCACGCCTCGAACGTGCCCCGGACCGCCCTCTACCTGGAGGACCTGTTCCGCCGGGCGGGCTTCCCGGAGGGCTGCTTCCAGACGCTGCTGATCGGCTCCGGCGCGGTCGAGAACATCGTGCGCGACCCGCGGGTGAGGGCCGCCACCCTCACCGGCAGCGAACCGGCGGGCCGGGCGGTCGCCTCGGTCGCCGGCGACGAGATCAAGAAGACGGTGCTGGAGCTGGGCGGCAGCGACCCGTACGTGGTGATGCCGTCCGCCGACATCGAGAAGGCGGCGCGGGTCGCCGTGACGGCGCGGGTGCAGAACAACGGGCAGTCGTGCATCGCCGCCAAACGGTTCATCGTGCACGGGGACGTGTACGACGCGTTCGCCGAGCGGTTCGTGGCGGGCATGAAGGCGCTGAAGGTCGGCGATCCGCTGGAGGAGGAGACGGAGATCGGTCCGCTCTCCACCGAGCGGGGCCGCGCCGATCTGGAGGAGCTGGTCGACGAGGCCGTGGGGCGCGGCGCCACGGTCCTGTGCGGCGGGGAGCGGCCGGACCGGCCCGGCTGGTACTACCCGCCGACCGTCCTCGCCGACATCACCCGCGAGATGCGCATCCACCGTGAGGAGGCCTTCGGCCCGGTCGCCACGCTGTACCGGGCCGCCGACCTCGACGAAGCGATCGCGATCGCCAACGACTCACCCTTCGGGCTGAGTTCGAACGTGTGGACGCAGGACGCCGCCGAGGTCGACCGCTTCGTACGGGATCTCGACGCGGGCGGCGTGTACGTCAATGGGATGACCGCCTCCCACCCGGCGTTTCCCTTCGGCGGGGCCAAGCGATCGGGATACGGGCGTGAGCTGTCCGGACACGGAATCCGCGAGTTCTGCAACATCACCACCGTATGGCACGGGGCGTGAGGGTTCCGCGGCTAACATCCCCGTTGTGAACCGCGAAGTGACTCTGCCTCTGATCGTCGACGACCGCGGGACCTTGCAGGTGGCTGCGGCCGATGTGAGCAAGCTGCTGCGTACGGTGGGCGGCCGGTGGCTGCATCTGGTGGAGGCCGGCGCGGACGGGCTCGACGAGGACACGGTCGCCGCGCTGACCATCGAACTCGCGAAGCTGGCCGACCGGATCGATGTGGCGTGCATCGCCCACAGCAGCGGGGCCCCGTCCGGGTAGGGGCCGGTCGTCTATTCGCCGTGGGGCGCGGCCCTGTCATCGAGGTCACCGAGTGTGGACCAGAACATGGATTCGTAGCTCTGCAGGAGGCGGCCGTAGCGGTGGGCCAGTGTCTCGTCGATTCGGCCTGCGTCCAGTCCCGCCTGCACCGCCGCCCTCGCCCTTTCCTCCAGTGCCGGCGACGGCTCCGCGAAGAAGTCGAAGAAGCCACAGGCCTCTTCGGTGAAGTGGTAGTGGCGGCGCAGGGACTGGGCGATGGTGGCGCAGTAGCCGCCCCAGGCCGCGAAGTTGGCGGTCAGGGCGAGCACGACGTCCGACGGTGAGGCGTTGAGGGCGAGCCAGGCGACGTAGGCCGGGTAGGCCTGGCAGCCCGGCAGGGGCTCGTACGCGGGGGCCCGCTTCCCGTCCACGCCGCATGCCTCCGCGAACGCGTCCAGCCGCTCTCCCGCGACCACCTCCCCGTCCGCGAGCATCTCGAAGAAGGGCGCGCTCGCGGGCTCCTCGGTCGTCGAGCGCTGGGCCAGATGGTGGAAGGAGCGGTGGTCGGCGGCGATGACCAGGCGTTGTTCCAGGGCCAGCGCGGCGAGGGTGTCGCGGTTGACGGCGCCCTGGGCGATCAGGGGCAGCAGGGGGTTGGCAGTGGGGGCCGGGGCGAAGGTCTCGGTGGTGGTCTCCAGCAGTCGGCCGGCCGTGCGCGTCATCTCGTGCTCCCGTCGGTACGGCGATGGTGGCGTCGTTCGTCGCCCCTCGACCCTGCCACGGATGCCCTTTTCGGAGTAGTGCACGGCATTCCGTGCCACTTCGCCGGTCTGGAGTAGTTCGGCGCGAGATCCCGGGACCGGCGGGTGATCGTGGGTGGGCAACCTGAACCACCCGTACCCGGGGGCGTAGGCCTTCCGGATGGCGAAAGCAGACGCGCTCCATGGCCACTTTGTGCAGACCCTCGGTCTCTGTACCGGAGTACGTGATCACGATGGAGGAGACGCTGGAACTGGCGCGAGAGCGCCACCCGGACCACCCCCGACTTCCGCCGGCGTTACGGCTGATCGAGAACACCGGCGTCCGCACCCGACACATCGTGCGACCCATCGAGGAAACGCTGAAGCACCCGGGGTTCGAGCAGCGCAACAAGGTCTACGAGGCCGAGGCGAAGGCCCGGGTCCCGGCGGGGCGCTCGACGACGCGGAGCTGCTGACCGGCGACATGGACGTGATCATCCACGTCTCGTGCACGGGCTTCATGACGCCCTCGCTGACCGCGTGGCTGATCAACACCATGGGCTTCGGCCTCGGCACCCGGCAGATACCCATGGCCCAGCTGGGCTGTGCCGCCGGTGGCGCCGCGATCAACCGGACGCACGACTTCTGCTCGGCCCACCCCGAGGGCAACGCCCTGATCGTGGCCTGCGAGTTCTGTTCTCTGTGCTACCAGCCCACCGACCTGGGCGTCGGCTCGCTGCTCTCCAACGGCCTGTTCGGCGACGGCATCGCCGCCGTCGTCGTACGCGGCCGGGGCGGCGAGGGCGTGAGCCTGGAGCGCAACGGCTCGTACCTGATTCCCAAGACCGAGGAGTGGATCATGTACGACGTCCGGGCCACCGGGTTCCACTTCCTACTGGACAAGCGGGTGCCGAGCACGATGGAGCCGCCGGCACCGGCGCTCCAGGAACTGGCGGGCGCCCCTGGCTGGGACGCCTCCGACCTGGACTTCTACATCATCCACGCGGGTGGCCCCCGCATCCTCGACGACCTGAGCAAGTTCCTCAGGGTCGACCCGCACGCGTTCCGCTTCAGCCGGGCCACGCTCACCGAGTACGGCAACATCGCCGGCGCCGTCGTCCTGGACGCGCTGCGCCGGCTGTTCGACGAGGGCGGTGCCCAGGACCGGGCACGCGGCCTGCTCGCCGGGTTCGGCCCCGGCATCACCGCCGAGACGGCCCTGGGCCGCCGACGGCGCACCGACCGATGGACAGCGTGACCACACAACACAAGAGACGGCGTGACCTGACATGACGACGAGCCAAGAGACGACGGCGGCCCCTCCCGTACGGCACTGGCCGGCCCTGAACCTGACCGGCGTCAACTTCGACCCGGTGCTGGCGGAGCTGATGCGGGAGGGCCCGATCACCCGCATCCAGCTCCCCAACGGCGAGGGCTGGGCCTGGCTGCTGACCCGCTACGACGACGTACGGCTGATCACCAACGACCCCCGGTTCAGCCGCGAGGAGGTGCTGGGCCGGGAAGTCACCCGGCTGGCACCGCACTTCATCCCGCAGCCCAGCGCGATGAACTTCGTCGACGAACCCGACCACGCCCGCCTGCGGCGCGCCGTGGCCGCCGCCTTCACCAACCGCGGCATCGAACGCCTCCGGGACAACGCCCAGCGCACCCTCGACGCGGCGGTGGACGCGATGCTGGCCGACGGTCCGCCCGCCGACCTCATCGAACGGGTCCTGGAGCCCTTCCCGATCACGGTGATCTGCGAACTGATGGGCGTCCCGGAGGCGGACCGCGAGAACATGCACCACTGGACCCAGCGGATCCTCTCCTCCACGCACGACGCCAAGGCCGGCGAGGAGGCCAAGCGGGCCATGGACGCGTACTTCGGCGAAGCGATCGCCGAGCACCGGGGCGCCGACGGCGAGGACGTCATCTCGCTGCTGGGCGCGGCGGTGGGCCGGGGCGACATTTCCCTGGACGAGGCGACGGCCCTGGCCGGCCCCCTCCAGATCGGCGGCGAGGCCGTCACCAACAACACCGGCCAGATGTTCTTCGTCCTCCTGACCCGCCCCGACCTGATGACCCGCATGCGCGAGGAACCGGAGCTACGCCCCCAGGCCATCGAGGAGCTGCTCCGCTACATCCCGCACCGCAACGCCGTGGGCCTGTCCCGCATCGCCAAGGAGGACGTGGTCCTCCACGGGGTCCGGATCCGCGCGGGCGACCCGGTCCATGTCTCCTACCTGGCCGCCAACCGCGACCCGGACGTCTTCCCCGACCCCGAGCGCATCGACTTCGACCGCACCCCCAACCCCCATCTGGCCTTCGGTTCCGGCGTCCACTACTGCGTGGGCGAGCCCCTGGCCAAGCTGGAGACCGAGCTCATCATGGACACCCTCCTGGACCGCGTACCGAACCTGAAGCCGGCCGTCGCACCGGACAAGGTCCCCTGGCGACGCCGCGCACTGATCCGCGGACCAGAAGCCCTCCCCATCACCTGGTGACCGCGCTCACCCCGCCCGAAGGACTCCTGGTCCCCCCGGGCCACGGCCGCACCGTCACCACTCCCGGCACGGTCATCGTCGTACCTCCCGGCTGCCCCCACTCCTTCGCCAACCCCACTGACGTACCGGCGAAGATGTTCTTCCAGTCATCGCCGCCGCCGGATCACGAGCGCCATTCCGAGGAGTTGCCGGAGATCCTGGGGGCGGGTGGTCCACCGGCCGAGGACAGCCGGCCCAGGGGCGCGTGGGACCGCGCGACAAGCCACGGCGAACCCGCGGCCCGCATCGCACGGAACACCCCGCGTCGCTACCGAATCGGCATCCCCGACAAGGTCCGAGCGATCACAAGCCGCTGAATCTCGCTAGTGCCCTCGAAGATCGTGTAGATCGCCGCATCCCGGTGCATCCGCTCCACCGGGTACTCCCGGGTGTAGCCGTTCCCGCCCAGTATCTGCAGCGCCTGAGCCGTGACCTTCTTCGCGGTCTCACTCGCGAACAGCTTCGACTGCGACCCCTCGGCCGCGGTGAACGGCTTCCCGTTGATCGCCATCCACGAGGCCCGCCACACCAGCAGCCGAGCCGCGTCCACGGCCGTCCGCATGTCCGCGAGCTGGAAGGCGACACCTTGGTTGTCGATGATCGGCCGCCCGAACTGCTCACGGGTCTTGGCGTAGTCCAAGGCCACCTCGTACGCGGCACGGGCGGTGCCCACAGCCATGGCTCCCACGGCCGGGCGGGACGCCTCGAACGTGGCCATCGCCGCGTTCTTCACCCTCCCCCACTCTCGGCTTCGCTCGAGCGGGGGGACCCCCATCCCCGCGGCCTTGGCCTTCTCCCGCGCACGGGCCAGCCGCTCGTCGAGCTTCTCCTTGCCGCCGAGGAGGCAGGAGCCGGGGACGCGCACGTTCTCGAGGACGACCTCGGCGGTGTGCGAGGCACGGATGCCGTGCTTCTTGAACTTCTGGCCCTGGGACAGCCCGGGCGTGTTCGGCGGGATGATGAAGGACGCGTGGCCCTTGGAGCCGAGCTCGGGGTCGACCACGGCCACCACCACGTGGACGTTGGCGATGCCGCCGTTGGTCGCCCAGGTCTTCGTGCCGTTGATCACCCACTCGTCCTTGGCCTCGTCGTAGACGGCGCGGGTGCGCATGGAGGCGACGTCGGAGCCGGCGTCGGGCTCGGAGGAGCAGAACGCGGCGACCTTGACATCGCCCGCGTCACCGTACATCTGGGGGATCCAGGTGCCGATCTGCTCCTCGGTGCCGTTGGCGAGGACGCCCACGGCGGCGAGGCCGGTGCCGACGATGGAGAGGGCGATGCCGGCGTCACCCCAGAAGAGCTCCTCCATGGCCATGGGGATGCCGAGGCCGGTGGGGTCGAAGTACTGCTGGGCGTAGAAGTCGAGGGAGTAGATGCCGACCTTGGCGGCCTCCTGGATGACCGGCCAGGGGGTCTCCTCGCGCTCGTCCCATTCGGCCGCGGCGGGGCGGATCACATCGGCGGCGAACCCGTGGAGCCAGTCTCGGACTTCCCTCTGTTCCTCGTTGAGTTCCATGGTGAACTCGGCCATGACCCCTCCAGCACTGCACTAAGATGTTACCTACGGTAACGTGAGTCTGTTACCGGTCGGTAGGAAAAGTCAACTCCCGGGTCGGGCTCGGTAGCCCGTTCGATGGGGACGTGCCAATCAGTGCTACTTTGCGCAGGCGTCACCGAAATCAGTACTGGGGGAGCTCATGGACACCACACAGCGGACCGACCAGGAACGGTCCGCCGACCGCCGTCGGCGCGAGCTGCTGGAGGCAGCGGACCGGGTGGTGCTCCGCGACGGCCCCGGAGCGTCGATGAACGCCATCGCCGCGGAGGCCGGCATCACCAAACCCATCCTCTACCGCCACTTCGGCGACAAGGGCGGACTCTACGCCGCCCTGGCCAAGCGGCACACCGACGCCCTCCTCGACTCCCTGCGCGCCGCGCTGGACGCCCCGGCGGAGCGCCGCGAACGGGTCGAGGCCACCCTCGACACCTATCTGGCCGCCATCGAGGCCCGCCCCCAGGTGTACCGCTTTCTGATGCACCCCGCCGAGGGCGGCCAGCCCGGCGGCGACCAGGGCTTCGACGTGGGCAAGCACTCGGCCCCCCTCCTGCGCCGCATGGGCGAGGAGCTCGGCAAGGTCATCGAGGACCGCCTCGACCTCGGCCCCGACAGCCGCCAACTGGCCCGCGTCTGGGGCCACGGCATCGTAGGCATGATGCACGCGGCGGGCGATTGGTGGCTCGGCGAACGCCCGTGCACCCGCGCCGAGCTGGTCCGCAGCCTGGCGGACCTGCTGTGGGGCCGGTTGGCGGCGGCGGGCGACAAGGTGGGAGGCCCCGGCTTCTGAGAGTTCTTGTCGCCGTGCCTCAAGGGGCGCGCCCCTTGTGAGGGGCGCGGGGCTGTGTCGATCTGCGGCTCCGCCGCGATGGGGGCCCTCCCGCTCGTGGGGGGGGAGCGACCGGCCACGACGGACCCATGGTCATGAACAGGTCACCGCCCCCACGGCGCCTTGGCGGCTTTGCGCAACACCCTCCGCCGACGCCACCCCGAAAGCCGGTCCACATAAACCCGCCCCTCAAGGTGATCACACTCGTGCTGAAGGCACCGCGCGAAGAACCCGGTGCCCCGAACCCGCACCCGATCCCCGTCCACCGTGAACCCCTCGACCACGGCCTCGTCGTACCGCTCGGTCCCCGCTTCCAGCCCGGGCAACGACAGACACCCCTCGGGCCCGCGCAGCACCAGCCCCTCCACCGAGACCAGCCGAGGGTTCACGACATGCCCGAGGTGCCGCACATCCTCGTCGTCCGGGCAGTCGTACACGAACACCCGAAGTCCCCGGCCCACCTGGTTCGCGGCCAGACCGACACCCCGGGCGTCGTACATGGTCGCGAACATGTCCTCCACAAGCCGCACCAGTTCAGGCCCGAACTCCGTCACCTCTTCACATGGGGCGTGCAATACGGGATCGCCCAGCAGTGTCATGGGGAGAACGCGCCCTCGGGCGCCCGGAATCGAGCCGCTTCGCATGGCGGCAAGAGTAGTTCCGGCCCCGTATCGTCAGCCCAGCCAGGAGAACGTACCCGGACGAGATTCGGGCGCGTGAGTGGATCTCGATAGGCTTGGCCCACACGTTGCCGGGACAGGGCGCGGCGCTGTACGCAAGGAGGATCGAGAACTGATGGCAGGCAACTCGGACCCGCTGACGCCGCGGGCCAAGCTGGCCGTGACGGCGGGCAGGGCGGTCGCGGCGGCGTCGCGTGCCGCGGGACGCGGTAGCGGATCGGTGATCGGCGGCCGGGTGGCACTCAAACTCGACCCCGACCTCCTCGCCCGGCTCGCGCAGAGCCTCGACGTCGTCCTGGTCTCCGCCACCAACGGCAAGACCACCACCACCCGGCTGATCGCGGAGGCGCTCCGCGCCGCCGGCCCGGTCGTGTCGAACGCGCTCGGCGCCAACATGCCCGCGGGCATCACCTCGGCGCTCGCCGGGAACTCGGACGCGAAGTTCGGTGTGATCGAGGTCGACGAGAAGTACCTCGCCGGTGTGGCCCGGGACACGGCCCCCAAGTGCATCGCGCTGCTCAACCTCTCGCGCGACCAGCTCGACCGCGCCGCCGAGACCCGCATGATGGCGGAGGCCTGGCGCGAGGGGCTGGCCGGCAGCAAGGCCGTGGTCGTGGCCAACTGCGACGACCCGCTCGTGGTGTGGGCGGCGTCGTCGTCCCCGAACGTGATCTGGGTCGCGGTCGGCCAGATGTGGAAGGACGACGCCTGGTCCTGCCCGTCCTGCGGCGGTGTGATGCAGCGGCCCGGGGACGACTGGTTCTGCGGCGAGTGCGGTTTCCGCCGCCCGACGCCGAGCTGGGCGCTCTCCGGCGATCACGTCCTCGACCCGCACGGTTCGGCGTGGCCGATCCACCTCCAGCTGCCGGGCCGCGCCAACAAGGCCAACGCCGCCTCCTCGGCCGCCGTGGCCGCCGTCTTCGGCGTGCCGCCGCAGGTCGCCCTGGAGCGCATGTACCAGGTGCAGGCGGTGGCCGGACGGTACGACGTGGTGCAGTTCATGCAGCGCGATCTCAGACTGCTGCTCGCCAAGAACCCGGCGGGCTGGCTGGAGACGTTCTCGTTGATCGACCAGCCGCCGGCCCCGGTGATCCTCTCGGTGAACGCGCGCGGCGCCGACGGCACCGACACCTCCTGGCTGTGGGACGTCGACTACACCCGGCTGACCGGCCACCCGATCTTCGTCCTCGGTGACCGCAAGCTGGACCTCGCGGTACGTCTGGAGGTCGCGAACCAGCACTTCCAGGTGTGCGACAGCCTCGACCAGGCGGTGCAGATGTGCCCGCCGGGCCGGATCGAGGTCATCGCGAACTACACCGCGTTCCAGGACCTGCGCCGCCGCGTGGGCAACTGACCACTGACCACCAGGACTCAAGGGGCACCGAACCAATGAGCGACAACAGCCTGCGGGTCGTCTGGGTCTACCCGGACCTGCTGAGCACCTACGGGGACCAGGGCAACGTCCTCGTCGTGGAGCGCCGGGCACGGCAGCGCGGCCTCGACGTGGCCCGGCTGGACGTACGCAGCGACCAGCCGATCCCGACCTCCGGCGACATCTATCTGATCGGCGGCGGCGAGGACCGTCCGCAGCGGCTCGCGGCCGAGCGGCTGCGCCGCGACCGGCATCTGTACCGGGCCGTGGAGAACGGCGCGATCGTCTTCGCGGTGTGCGCCGGGTACCAGATCCTCGGCCATGAGTTCGTCAACGACCTCGGGCAGCGCGAGCCGGGCCTCGGGCTGCTCGACGTCGTCACGGTGCGCGGTGAGGGCGAGCGGTGCGTCGGCGACGTCCTCGCGGACATCGACCCGCGCCTCGGGCTGCCCCAGCTGACCGGGTTCGAGAACCACCAGGGCGTCACCCATCTCGGCCCGACCGCCCGCGCGTTCGCCCAGGTGCGGCTCGGCAAGGGCAACGGCACGGGCGACGGCACGGAGGGCGCGTACAACGACACCGTGTTCGGTACGTACATGCACGGTCCCGTGCTCGCGCGGAACCCGCAGATCGCCGATCTGCTGCTGAAGTTGGCGCTCGACGTCAACGCGCTGCCGCCGACCGACGACCGCTGGTTTGAGGCCCTGCGCAACGAACGGATCGCGGCGGCACAGCAGCCGGCGTAGCGCGTCCCGCGGGGTTCGCCCACGCCGGTCCGCCGGGTCGGAGAGGGCGCGAAACGGTTCGTCAATGCTCGTGGGCAAGCCCGTCCGAAGGCGTCTTCGCTCACCTGTGAGAGCCCGTCTGACGGGGTCTCCGCTCACCTGTGAGAGCCCGTCTGACCAGGCCTCCGCTCACCTGTGCGGGGGCGTCCAGCAGGCGGACGCCCGCTACGGACCCGCCCCCTGCCGCCGGTAGGGTGGCGGGGATTCCTGCCGGACAGCGTGGTCCGGACCCGGCCCACGTCGAGAAGGTATTTCGGGCTATGCGCATTGGTGTCCTCACGTCCGGCGGCGACTGTCCCGGGCTGAACGCCGTCATCCGGTCCGTCGTGCACCGCGCCGTCGTCGACCACGGCGACGAGGTCATCGGCTTCCGGGACGGCTGGAAAGGCCTGCTGGAGTGCGACTACCTCAAGCTCGATCTCGACGCGGTGGCCGGCATCCTGGCCCGCGGCGGCACGATCCTCGGTTCCTCCCGGGTCCAGCCCTCGCATCTGCGGGACGGTGTGGAGCGGGCGAAGGGCCATGTGAGGGAGCTGGGCCTCGACGCGATCATCCCCATCGGCGGTGAGGGCACCCTCAAGGCGGCCCGGCTGATGTCGGACAACGGACTGCCCGTCGTGGGCGTACCGAAGACCATCGACAACGACATCGCGGTCACGGACGTCACCTTCGGCTTCGACACGGCCGTCGGTGTGGCCACCGAGGCCCTGGACCGGCTGAAGACCACCGCCGAGTCCCACCAGCGGGTCCTGGTCGTGGAGGTCATGGGCCGTCACACCGGCTGGATCGCCCTCCACTCCGGCATGGCGGCCGGCGCGCACGCCATCGTCGTACCGGAACGCCCCTTCGACATCGAGGAGTTGGCGGCGCGGGTCGGCGAGCGCTTCGAGGCGGGCAAGCGCTTCGCGATCGTCGTGGCGGCGGAGGGAGCCAAGCCGCTGCCCGGGACCATGGAGTTCGACGAGGGCGGCAAGGACATCTACGGGCACGAGCGGTTCGCCGGGATCGCGCGACAGCTGTCCATCGAGCTGGAGGCGCGGCTCGGTAAGGAGGCGCGGCCGGTGATCCTCGGGCATGTGCAGCGCGGTGGGACGCCGACCGCGTACGACCGGGTGCTGGCGACTCGGTTCGGGTGGCACGCGGTTGAGGCCGTGCACCGGGGGGAGTTCGGGCGGATGACCGCGCTGCGGGGGACCGACATCGTGATGGTGCCGTTGGCCGAGGCGGTGGAGACGTTGAAGACGGTGCCGGGTGAGCGGTACGAAGAGGCGGAGTGCGTGCTCTGAGCCCTGGCCGAGGGCACCGTTCCCGGCCCTTAGGGCTTCTCGGCTTCCCGCGTGGTGGCCGTGGGGTCGGCGGTTCTCGCCCGGCCCCCGGCTGTCCTCAGAGTGACAGTGGCAGCGGCTCCCGCCACCAGGCCCCAGGTCAGGGCGGCCGGGACACCGGCACCCAGGCCGGCGGACAGATACAGCAGTCCCGACCGCGGGCTCGCCCCGTCCAGGGTCATCCGTAGCAGCTGACTCGCCAGCAGTCCGAGAACCGTCGCGCACACGGCACCGGCAGCCATCGCCGGGAACGTGGCTCGGGTGAGCAGCCGGGGCAGCAGCCGCAGTGCCCACCACACCACGGCGAGCAGCAGCACATCGGCGGCGCGGTACAGGAACCAGTCGCCGAGCGTGGCACCCGTCGGCCAGTCCCAGGCGCCGAGCAGCAGCCACTGGCGCAGGAGATCGCCGGGTTCGGTGAAGAACCCGGTGCCCAGGGGAGCCGTCTGCAGGGCGGCGGCGACCGGCTGGTACGAGAGGAACAACAGGGACAGCGCGATCACGGCCGTCCCGGCGGTGGCGGCCAGACGAGCGGCGCGCACCGGGACGCCCTCCTGCGGCAGCGGTCCGGCCCCCTTGGCGGTGATCCGGGCCACGAGCACAGTCACCACCGCCGCGATCAGCGCCGCCCCGACCACGACCTGCCGTCCGGAGGAGATCACGCTCGCCAGGTTGGGGAGGAAGCGGAAACTGCCGTGTCCCTGCGCGGCGATCAGCCACGGCGCGGAGACGGTCACCGCCAGGGTCCCGGCCACCGGGCCCCAGGCCCACAGCGCGAGCAGCGTGGCCGGCGTCCTGCCGCGCACCGGCGGCAGTCCGCGGAGCAGCAGCAGTGCCCCGGCCACGAAGAAGGCGAAGACCGCGACGAACCGGATCCGCAGAGCGGTCGCGTACAGCTCATCGTGAACGGGGGCCGGAGGGTCGTACGCCCAAGGGGTGAGCCAGCGACCGAGTTCGGCGGTTCCCTCGATGCCGAAGACGCGGGTGGCGCCCGGCAGGCGCAGCGCGTCCGCGCTCGCTCCCGCCCACCACAGAAGCACCGTCAGCAGCAGGGCTCCGACCAATGCCGGTGCCGCTGCACGCCTGTATGTCATGTGTTGCCCCCCGTTCAGTCGCGCATCTTCTGCGCCCCAGGCATGGCCTGGCCCGACGGAGACTACAGAGCACTCATCACCCGGAGACCACAGCCCGGGGTATCGATACAGCCCCGCGTCCCTGTGGGGCGCGCTGTCCTGCCCCCGGTCTCAGTGATCGCCGAGGGCGGTTCTAGTCTGGAGTGCGTTTCAAACCCCCACGAAACAGGAGCCGGTGTAATGGATCACAGCGGGCATGGCACGGATCTTTTGCCCTTCACGTTGGGGCGAGGGCTTCAGTGGTCCGCTGATCCGTTCTTCCTCGTCGCCTGTCTGGTGGGGCTGGGGCTGTACGCGTGGGGGGTCGTGCGGCTGCGGCGGCGGGGCGACGCGTGGCCGGTGGGGCGGACGGTCGCGTTCGTCGTGGGTGTGCTGCTTGTGCTCCTCGTGACCTGTACCAAGCTGAACGACTACGGGATGGTCATGTTCAGCGTGCACATGGTGCAGCACATGGTGATCAGCATGTTGGCTCCGATCGTGCTGCTGCTGGGGGCGCCGATCACATTGGCGTTGCGGGCGTTGCCGGTGGCGGGGCAGGGGCGGAAGGGGCCCCGTGAGCTGCTGCTGACGCTGCTGCACAGCTGGTACATGAAGATCGTCACGCACCCGGCGTTCACGATCCCGATGTTCATCGCGAGCCTGTACGCGCTGTACTTCACCCCGCTGTTCGACTTCCTGATGGGCTCCACGCCGGGGCACATCGTGATGATGGTGCACTTCCTCATGGTCGGGCTGTTCTTCTTCTGGCCGATCATGGGCGTGGACCCGGGACCGCACCGGCCGGGTCATCTGATGCGGATGCTGGAGCTGTTCGCGGGCATGCCGTTCCACGCGTTCTTCGGCATCGCGTTGATGATGGCGTCCACGCCGATGGTGAAGTCGTACGAGAACCCGCCCGCCTCCCTCGGCATCGACGCGCTCGCCGACCAGAACGCGGCCGGTGGTATCGCCTGGGCGTTCAGCGAGATCCCCTCCGTGCTGGTGCTGCTCGCGCTGCTCTTCCAGTGGTACGGCTCCGAGCAGCGGCAGGCGCGGCGCAAGGACCGGGCGGCCGACCGGGACGGGGACAAGGAGCTGGAGGCGTACAACGCCTATCTGGCCTCACTCAACGCACGCAGTCGCTGAGCCACATTTATTTTTCGCGCCCCCATTCTTTTCTTTGGCCACATGACCCAACTTTTATGTTTTTCTTGACTGAAAGGCTTTGCCATTCAGTAGCATGATGCGTGAGCCCCGCTGCCGCTCTGCGGGGCGTCGGGGGAAACCGCCGGGGGGAGCGGTCATGACAATTCGCGCATGCCTACGAACGTGTTTGCGAAACGCCGGGAAATCAGCCGCGCGCAGGGTTGCCGTCCTGCTGGCGGGAGCGGTGATCCTCAGCGGATGCAGTGACCCGCCGCCGGTGCTGTTCGCGGTGAAGGCGGTCGCCGCGGGCGTTCCCTCCCTCGATCCTTTCTTCGACGAGGGCGAAGGGCTGGGCCGGGACCAGCGCAACATCGAGCCCCTGAAGCCGCACAGCGGTCTGCAGCAGGGCAATACCCCCGGTCTCTACGGCGGCACGCAGCAGCCGACGATCTGCGATGTCGACAAGCTCGAGGATTTCCTCACCGACCCCGACAACAAACAAAAGGCTCAGGTATGGGCCGACATCGTGGGCATTCGGGTCGACGACATCGGTGAATATCTCGACGGCCTCACACCCGTTCTTCTGCGTCACGACACCCTTGTGAAGAACCACGACTACAAGAAAGGGCAAAGGTGTCCCCTTCGACGCGTTGCTGGAGCCGGCATCGCCGTATTGGTGGACAAGCAGGGGCTGCCCGCCGTGAAGTGCAGCTGCGGAAATCCATTGCGGGCTTCGACAAGGACCCCGAGCGCGTCGATGTGCAGTTCAAGGACGGCAACGACAAGTGGGAGGGCTACAAGCAGTCCTCCACGGTCGTCGTCAAGCCCGCGCCCCAGCGGTTGAAGGAGATCAAGCTCGTCGACGTCGAGGACCCGAACCAGGGCATCAGCCGGGACGTCGGCACCACGGGCGAGTCCGACCAAACATTCGACACGCGTGAGCGGCAGGAGGTGCCGGAGGTGTCCGGGATGGCCTTCGGCCAGGCGAGCGCGGCGATGGCCGCCAAGGGGCTCGCGGTCACGGTCCCGGGAGGCGGTATGCCGCCGAGTGACGCCGTAGTGACGGGGTCGGATCCCGGGCCGGGGACCGAATTGCGGTTCGGGGATGCCGTGGCGCTCACGGTCGAGTGGCCCGAGGAGTCGTCGGACTCCGGCGGGAGCACGGAGCCCGAGGGCTCCGAGTCGGGTTCAGGGCCCGGGTCGGGGTCCGGGTCGGCTTCCGGGTCCACGACCACCGATCCGGAATCGCCGGATCCCTCGGAGACGGGCGGCCTCTCGTCGCCGGGCGGATCCGAATCGTCGGAGACCGATCCGACGCCTGGCGACACGGACTCGTCGTCGGGCACCGGGTCGCCGACCGATGACGGC
>NZ_AEJC01000278.1 GCF_000317595.1 Streptomyces ipomoeae 91-03
CCCTGGGCCGCACCCTGTACGAAACCCTCCTGGCCGGCGTGCCCAAACCGTCCCGGCTATGGCCGGACGCCAAGGACCGCTGCCCCTGGGAGGAACCGCTGCCCGACCCGGACCTGGACAACGGCCCCGACCCCGATGCCGCACCACCACCGGTGTCCTCCCCGGGCCGACTGCTGACCGGCCGCTCCCGGCACGCCGCCCTCCTCATCCCCGCACCCGACGGCCGCCACGTGACCGACGCCTACCTGACCTGGGCCAGCCAGAAAAAGCTCCCCGCCCTCGACCCCTATCTCATCCACCACGTCCATGCCGACCAGCCCGTCACCCAGCGCCACAAGCCGCGCCCTGCGGACGCCGACCGGGCCCTGTGGCGGGACCTGGACGCCCTGCTGCTGGCGGGCGATGAGGACGACCGCAAAGGAAAAGCGGACAAAGGCCGCAAGAGCTACACCGTCCAGTGTCCCGACGCCTTCACCACACTCAACGACCTGCCTGCTGACCTGCGTGCCGCCTTGCGAGTTCGGGTCTACGGCTTCGACCAGGACGACAAAACCCTCAACCGCACCTGGTACACGGCCCTGACCCCGCCAATCTGGCCCTGGACGCAGGAACACGACCCGGCCGCGGCCGAGCGCCTCGCCGAATGCCGCAAGGCCGCCGAGGAGATCGGCGAACACCTCGATCACGTCTCCAAGAGCGCCTGGAGCCAGGTAACTTCTCCGTCCGGCGACAAGGCCGGGCGGCCGCCGAAGCGCCTGCCGCCCTGGACCCACAGCGCCCGCACCCTGTACTGGCCCCGCGCCGAGGCCACCTTCTGGACTCTTCTGGACCACCCCACCCGCGCCGCACGCTCAGCGTTCGCCGCCGACGCCGTCCACGCGCTACGCGCCGCCACCCGCCCGGCCATCGCCCAGCACTTCCGTGCCGCCGAGGCCATCGCCCTCGCCGTGGCCCAGTTGCGCCGCCACAGCCACTGACCCCCCGAACCTCTGCCCCCTTCTTCATCCCGCTGCCGCCCCACCCAAGGCCTTCGCACCCATGTCTTTCACCACCGCGCAACGCCGCGCCCACTACGACGACTTCGTCCACCAGGTCATCACCCTGTGCGCCGTCAACAGCATCCGCGCCGACCTCAACTCAGGGTTCGGACGTCCCATCGCAGAGTGCCATCGGATGCCAGAGCACCTCACCCGGCACATCGCCGGCTTCGGAGCACACCGCGCCCACTACACCGTGGCCGGCCTCATCGCCCAGGACCGTGACCTGCCCCACGAAAACACCCCCTACCAGCCAGAGTTAGTCACCCCACGCAAGGACCACACCGCCCGCGCCACCATCACCGCACCGGCCGCCACCGATGCCCCACCACCACCGGGCCCGGCCCCCGCACCACAGCCCGGCCCGGCCGCCCGGCCCTGGCGCAGCCGCCCCGACCTCGGAACCCACCTCGCCATCGCCGTGGCCCGGTACGGCTTCAAAGAAGCCACCATGACCAACCGCATCAAAACCCTCACCAAACTCGACACCCCGCTGCTGCACCCCCGGCTGTGGTCACTGACCAGCCACCTGCACAGCCGCAGCGCCGCCCGCCTCGACTTCGCCGTCCTCCTCGAAGACCTGGCCTGGTGGGACCACGACCAGATGGAGACCGCCGCCCGCTGGCGCGAGAACTACTTCCTCACCCTGCACACCCTGTCCTCGGAGGAGCACTGACATGGCCGCCTACGCACCCGCCCGCTACGTCGACTTCCATGCCCTGCACCCGCTGCCCGCCTCCGTGCTGAACCGGGGAGAGGACGACCCGCCCAAAACGCTGCAACTGGGCGGCGCGGTACGCGCCATGGTGTCCTCGCAGTCCTGGAAGCGGGCCATCCGCCTGCGCCTGGAGGACGACCTCGACGAGCACGCCGCCCGCACCCGCATGCTGCCCCTGCGCGTCGCCGACGCCCTGCGCGAGGCCGGCTGGCCGGCGGACCTGGCGGCCTTCGCCGGCGCCCAGATCGTGCGCTCGGCCACCAGGGAAGGACTGAAGACCGAGGAGAAGCAGGGAGGCATTACCTCGGTCACCCTCTACCTGCCGCGCACCGTGCTCGATGACCTCACCGACCTGTGCGCCGAACACCGCCAGCAGCTGGAAGAGGCCCTCGCCAAGGAGAAGGCGCAGAAGGCACAGGAAGCGGAGGCCGAGGCCAAGGGCACCCGCAGGAAGGCAAAGAAGGAGAAGACGGAGGCCGTCCTGCCCACACCCACAGTCGCCGCCCTCATCCGCCGACGCACGGCCACCATCAATCTCTTCGGCCGCATGCTCGCCGAAGTACCCGGTGCCCAGGTCGACGGGGCCGTGCAGATGGCCCACTCCTTCTCCGTCCACCAAAGCAGCCAGCAGCCCGACTACTTCACCGCGGTGGAGGACTGGTCACTGCCCCACGAGGCGGGCAGCGCGCACCTGCAGACCGGCTTCTTCACCACCGGCCTGCTCTACCGCTACGCCACCGTCAACCTCACCGAACTGACCCGCAACCTGGGCGGCGACCACGACCAGGCCCTGCACCTGCTGGAGCTGTTCACCGAGACCTTCATCGACGTCATGCCCGGCGCGAAGAAGACCGCCACCGCCCCGCACACCTATCCCCACCTGGTCCACTACGCGGTACGCGACCGCCGCCCGGTCTCCTTCGCCGCAGCCTTCGAACAGCCCGTCAAAAGCGCCCCCGGCGGCGGCTACACCGTCCCCGCCGTCAAGGCCCTGTCCCAGCACGCCGGCGCACTGAACCGGCTGCTGGGCCCCCGCCGCCTGATCGGCTCCGGCTACGCCACCGCGCACGACGCACCCGTCGACCACCTCGGCACCGCGCACGCCAGCTTCGACGACCTGACCGACGCCCTCACCCAGACCGCCGCCCAGCCCTCCCCGACACAGGCGGCCGCATGAACGGCATCCTGCTGCGCCTGGCCGCCCCGCTGATGTCCTTCGGCGAACACGCCGCCTTCCACTACCGCGACACCTTCCCCTTCCCCACCCGCTCCGCCCTCATCGGCCTGTTCGCCGCCGCGGACGGGCTCCAGCGCGAAGAAGCCCTCGCACCCGACCCGGACACCGGGAAAAGCCCCTACACCGACCTGGAGCTCACCGTCCGCATCGACCGGCCCGGCATACGCCACACCGACTACCACACCGCCGGCGGCGGCCGCCCCCACAAACAAGGCCTGCGCACCAGCGCCGGCGACTACCGCCCCCAGAACAAGTCCACCCTCATCAGCAGACGCGTCTACCTCGCCGACGCCGTCTTCACCCTCGCCGTGCAGGGCCCCGACCCGCTCCTGGAACACCTCGTCCAGCGGCTCGAACAGCCCGCCTTCGGCCCCTACCTGGGCCGGCGCGCCTGCATCCCCGACGAGCCCCTCGTCCTGCACGGCCCGCACCCCGACCCCGTCGGGGAACTCCGCCACCACCTCCCCCGTCCGTACCGTCGCCGCTGCCTTCACCGTCCA
Organism: Streptomyces ipomoeae 91-03; assembly: GCF_000317595.1. Classification (GTDB taxonomy): domain Bacteria; phylum Actinomycetota; class Actinomycetes; order Streptomycetales; family Streptomycetaceae; genus Streptomyces; species Streptomyces ipomoeae. Next base: position 3,493 of record NZ_AEJC01000278.1, read on the forward strand.
CTGGCGCACCGTGCGCCGCTGGATGGACAACGCCGACACCCACAACGGCACCTACACCCCCCAAGGCCGCCGCCACTTCACCCTCACCCCGGCCATGCACGAAGCCCTGGCCCGATGGAACGGCAACGCGGCAGCCACCTACCGCGAACTCGTCGCCGACGGCATCTTCGGCAGCCCACCCCGCGTATCCCAGGCGACCTTTTACCGCGCTGTAGACCGGGAACTCACGCCCGGCCAGCGTGCTGCCCTCAGAGGGGGCGAAGCCGCCCGCCGCCGACACGATGTGCACGCCTTGCGCCCGCACGGCAACCGCAACGACGTTTGGGAGACGGACCACGTCGAAGCCAGCGTCTTCGTCAACGTCGACGGACGCCGCTGCAAACCCTGGATCACCTGGTTCATCGACCACGCCACCGCCATTATCTGCGGGCTGGCCATCACCCCCCACCAGCCCAGCCAGGACGCCATCCTGGCCGCCGCCCGCGACGCCATCCTCTGCACTGATCACCACCGGCCCTCCGGCGGCATCCCCCGCAAGATCCGCACAGACCGCGGCCGTGACTTCCTGGGCAAGTGCGTGGACGAGGCGTTCAAAAAGTTCGGCACCGAACTGATCGTCCTGCCGCCCTACAGCCCTCACCTCAAAGGCACCGTCGAAGCCATCAACGGCGCCGCCAAGCACATGCTGTTCAAGGGCCTGCCCGGCTACGCCCACACCCCCCGAAGCCGCCGCGACCGCCGCGGCCAGCCCCTGTGGGCCCTGGACGAACTCCTCGACTACGAAACCTTCGTCACCGTCGTCCTTGACTGGGTGGACTGGTGGAACAACGACCACACCATCGCCCGCCTCTACCGGCGCACCCCCGCCCAGGCCTGGCACGCCGACCTCACCCCCATCGACACCCTCGACCCCGGCGACCTGCACACCTACACCCTCACCGACGGCGGCCCACCCCGGAAGATCACCAGCAAGGGCGTCCGCTGGAAGAGCGCCTACTACGTCGGCGAGTGGATGCACGGCCACTCAAGCGCCGGCGAGATGGTCCGCCTGCGCCACGAACCCCACCACTACCACCGCGTCGAGCTCTACGACGCCGACACCCTCACCTACCGCGGCCCCGCCTTCCGCAGCGACGAGATGAGCCCCCGCCAAGCCCGCGAACTGCGCAACGCCCGCCGACGCGAAGCCGACCGCTACGCCGCCAAAGCCCACCGAGCCCGCAAGAACGCCACACCCCGCTACGCCGCCACCAGCGTCGCCGCCGCGCCCGAGCCCCTCAACCGGCTCACCGCCAGCCAGGCAGCCGCCCAGCTACGCGAGCTGCAGACCCCGGAAGGTCACCTGCAGGCCGAGGCCCGGCCCGACCTCCTCAACCGGCCCCAGCCCGCCTCCACCCGCTGGACCAAGCCCCTGTCCGCCCCCAAGCCCCAGGACACCGAGTGACCCACCCGACCACCACGCCCGAGAGCCAGTCGGCTACCGGCCCCAACTACCACTACATGGGCCTGCCCGAGGCCCGGGCCATGCTGACCAACGCCAGCGCAGAGACCTACGCCAACCTTGTCACCACCCTCAACGCCGACGCCGGCAAGGGCGCCATCATGTGCGTCCACGGCGGCGTCGGCCTCGGCAAGACCTTCGCCGTCAACAGCCACCTCGACGACCTCGCCCCCCACACCACCCTGCGCATCAAAGTCGGCTCCGCCAAAATCCAGGCCCTGCGTGCCGCCCTGTACAAAAAGCTCGAACTACCCGGCGAGGCCCCCCTCAACAGCACCCGCTGCGAAACCATGCTCAAAGAAGCGCTGTCGGAGACCCCGCGCGTCCTGGTCGTCGACGAAGCCCAGTGGCTGGACACCCGTGCCTTCGAATTCATCCGCGAACTCTGGGACGACGAGGACACCCGCCTCGCCGTCGTCCTGGTCGGAGCCGAAACCTGCTACCAGAAGATCAAGAACCGTCCTGCGCTGGATTCCCGCATCCTTGTCTGGCAGCGCTACAAGCCCCTCACCCCCGCAGAAGTCCTCACCGTCATCCCCAAGTACCACCCGCTGTGGGCGGACGTACCCACCGACGAACTGCTGTGGATCGACGACGTCGTCTGCCACGGCAACTTCCGCCAGTGGGCCAAAATCACCTACCTGCTCTGGGAACAGCACGGCGGCACAGGCTCGAAGGGGACCGGTAGCACGGGTCCGACGAACCCGGCCACTCCACATGGCGCGGCCGCACCGCTCCATCCCTATAGCCGGGACCTCGTGCGCGCCGTCCTCAGCCGCCTCGACCCCACCCAACGTCACACCGACTGAAGCGTTCCCACATTCACACCGTCCCGGCGTCTGGGCGCATCCGCACCGCCACCAGAGCTGGCGGTGCGGCACCGGCAACTATCCGCGATACTCCACGCCGAGTGACCCTCAACGTGGGGGAGCGGCTGGCACATCCACCCTCCCGGAGGTGTCGATAAACGACCAGCCCGCCACAACCAACGCGAGCCGGTTGCCCCGGAGCCCACGTCTAGGTCCACGAAGCCGTGCTCGACCGGCGCCCGCTCACTGCTCAGCAGCGGGTTGGCCGCGTTCGTTGAGGGCAGACCCCCACCCACGTGGGGAACAACCAGGTGGTGACGCCACCGGTGGTGCGGCCCTGGATAGACCCCTACTTGCGTGGGGATGACCCCTTGCTGACCTGCGAGGCCAGCTTTATCGATAGAGAATCTTACTCATGTGGTCCGGGCAGCAGTCAGCAGTGCCTTCTGCCGGGGGGTAAGGCGGAGCACGCGAACCGGGCAGAACAGGCGGGCCAGCCACCGGCAGTGGCGTTGGCGGACGAGCCGCACCTCTCGCGTGGCAACTTGCCCCGGCGGCTATGGACGCGGGCTGGTTAGTGGCTGTTGTCGGTGAGGGTTCCGCGCTGCACCAGCTCCTCGGTAGTGCAGCCACGTCGCTGTGCCATCGCATGGAAGGTTTCCCGCTCGCGCTGCCAAGACAGGGCCCGGTCGGCTGCCGTCTGACGGATGTACTCATCAGCGGACAGGCCCAGAGCGGCAGAGTGGGCGGCGATCGCCTCTTGCTCTGCGGGCGCGAATGTCATCGTGACCTCCTTTGGTCGGTGGGCCTGCTCGGCGGGAGCCCGGGCTTAACCCTGCGCAGGTCATGACGCTACCCGTTGCGCAGGCTTCGGCCCGCGCTCGGCGTGGTGGGGTGGGTGTTGATCCATGAGAGGCCGCCGAGGTCGAGTTGCTGGCGGGCGCGGGTGACGGCGACGTAGGCGAGGCGGGCGTCGGTGTCGTTGACGGGTTCCGGAATGGGGCGTCCTTGGTCGTCGTGCTGGTCGGTGTTCTTGGGTGGGGGGAAGTCGTCGGCGATTTTGACGGTGGGCCATTCGCGGCCTTTGGCTGTGTGGGCGGTGGAGACGGTGACGTCGGCGTGCTTTTCGTCGGTGAGCTGGTCGACGGCGGTGAGGATGGCGTCGGGTCCGTGGGTGTCGACGAGGTCGACGAAGGGCTGGACGTCGCGGCCTGCGGGGTCGTGTGCGGCGTAGTCCTGCAGTTCGCCCCAGGAGGCGAAGAGAACGAGTTCGGGGTGGGAGGTGCGGCGGCCGCCTTTGAGGTCGCGGGCCGAGAGCGCCAGCGCGGCCAGCTGCTGCTTTCCCCGCGTGAGCGCGACGCGGTGGCCAGTGGAGAGCAGTCGCATGACTTCGGCCATGGCGCCGATGTTGGTGCGGCACAGCACTGCGTCAGGGCAATCCAGATCCCCGACCTCGGCAGGGATGGTCTCGGTGCCGGTCAGGCGGATGGGGGCGTCAGCGAGCGTGAGCCACCGGTTGGCTTCTTCGGCGATCAGAGGGCCGAAGCGGAAGGAGCGGGTCAGGGTGAGGGGTGTGGCGTCGAACCCGGTCATCACGTCCCGGGCGCCGCGCCAGCCGTAGATGGCCTGGGCGGAGTCGCCGACCATGACGAGCTGGGCGTGGCTGCGCTGGGCGGCGAAGACCTCCTCCAGGACCGGATTGGTGTCCTGGGCCTCGTCCAGGAAGAGGAAGTCCGCCTCGATCTTCGGCTCGGTCAGGGCCCACATTTTCAGGTAATGGTCGTGTTCGAAGCGGACCACGCCCTGGTCGGGGTTGTGCAGGTCGGCCCAGGCCTTGCTCGCGAACGGCATGACAGCGCTGGTGAGCTGGGCCTGCTCGCTGGGTGTGTTCAGGCCGCGCAGGCGTGGCACGTGGTGGTGGGCCAGGGTGCGGTCGGCGGAGTGGCAGTAGCGGGTCACGGTGCGCAGCACGGTGTGGGAGAGCGCCCGGGGGCTGATCTCATGATCGCCGATACGGACCGGCCGGGTGATGCCGAGTGCCTGGCCGGCCTTCCAAGCCGGCTGGCGGGGACTGTTGAGCCGGCTTGTGTAGCGGTGGCCGACGGCGGCATAGGCGGTGGCGTGGGCGGTCTTGCACAGCACCGTGCTGGGGAAGCGGGTGGCGGCGTCCCGGGCGATGTCCTTGTTGAAGGCGAGGTAGCGGCCGCGGCGGTGGGTGCCGGCGGCGAGCAGACCGAGCGTGCTGGTCTTCCCCGTCCCGGCACCGGCCTGCAGGACGAGGTGGTGACCGGCCCGGAAGGAATCGACGGCGTGGGCCTGTTCGTCGGTGGGCGTGTGCAACAAAGGCTCCGCGAAAGAGAAGAATCGAGTCAAGAGACAGCAGGGGCGTCCGCAGCCGCCGCGTTGGGGCGCTGCGCGGGGGAGAGGCTTTACCGTGCGGTTGGTGCGCGGCGGTGCTGACGGCTGAGCACGGAGCTAGTAACGCAGGCCAGGACTTCTTCGGGAGCATGGCGGGCGAGCAGGCTCTCCAGCCGGTCCTCCAGGTGCCGGACGCGTTCCTGTGCGTTCTGGGCAAGGGCCGCGGTCACGCGCTGGCTGAGCACGTCCTGCGGCCGCTGTCCCACGACAGCTGCATCCCGGTGCAGAGCCCTGTCGGCGGCGTGACTGAGGGCGATGTTGAGCAGGACCTTGCCGCGCCGGCTGGGGTAGTGCGTGGTCAGGAGGCCGATCGGCAGTCGTGTGCCCAGCCGGCGCCGCAGCAGGTGCAGGGCGCCGCCGGGACTGGGTGCGCTGTGCACCACCATCATCCGGGTGCGGTCCGCGTTCGCGTCCAGGGGCACCCTGCGGCGCGCATGCCGGAGCTCGCCCAAGCTGGCGGGTCTGGTCAGGGTGATCTCGACGGCGTGGTACGGCGTCACGGCCGGGCCGCCCCTCGTGCACGGCTCGCGGAGCCGGGGCGTCGGGTGCGAGCGGGCAGGCGGGTGCGGATGTGCTCGTGGTGGCGGAGGGGGTCGAAGGGGTCCCAGTCGGCCACTGCCAGGTCGGCGGCCGTGGGCGTGGCGGCGTGCTGCGGACAGCGCTGGGCGCGCCACCGCAGCTGCTCGGCGTACGGAAGTCTGCTGAGGTCATAGACCGCCATGACCTCAGCAGGCAGGGCCAGTTGACCGCTGGTTGCGGTGGCCGGCATCAGCACCCAGGTGCCGGCCGGGGCGTCGGGCGTGAGCAGCGGGCTGGTGCAGCGGTGGCGGCGCCGGGTCTGGGCGACGCACTGGATCTCCTCCACCGGGCGGGCGGCGAGGTAGCGGACATACAGCAGTTGCACGATGGGCCTGGCCGGCCGGCAGACGGTCGGCTGGGGTGTCGGGTCGTCCGGCGGGGCGGGGGAAGGGGTAAAGGTACCGGCGTCGATCAGGCGGCGGGAGTTCACGGCCAGTACCCGGCGCAGTTGGGCCAGCTCGGGGGGAGTCGGGGGAGTGTCTCGGGCGGGGCAGACGAGGGCGTGCGGCAGGCGGCACCAGCTGCTGCCGTCTCCGGCAGGGTGCGCCATGCCGGAGCTGACATGCCAGCGGCACCCGGCGGGCACCCGTGCGGCCGGCAGTTCGTGCGGGTGGAGACGGACGGGGCGCCGATTGCCGCGGTGGTACCACTCGATCCGATTGCCGCAGGCGCGGCACCGGTCGCTCTGGCCGCAGCGCAGCAGCCGGCTGGCGCTGCCGGGGGTGACCTGCAGACAATGGCGCACGCGGTGGGGGACAAGTGGGCTGCCGTCCCAGTGCCGGGGCGTGGGGGGTGGTGTGGAGCGCATGCGGGCGAACCTGCCAGCCAACACGCCGAATCCATGGCAGCGCTGCCGCCGGATCGCCCGGACAGCCCCACGCGGTGTGACTGGAGTGCGAATTGTCGATCGCGTGTTCGGTGCTGTCTCGCTGGTTCGGGTGATCTGCGGCAGCCGCTCGGGCTGGGTGTCAGTCCGGGGTCGGTCCGGGCAGGTCATGCCCCCGGCACAGGGTGCTGAAGAGCTCGTCGAACGGGGTGTCCAGGGCGTGGGCGAGAGCGTGCCAGGTCTTCAGTGTGCCGATGGTGCGGCCCTGCTCGATCTCGATGACAGTGCGTCTGGCCAGGCCGCTGCGGGAGGCAAGCTCGTCATAGCTCCACCCGCGCGCGGCCCGCAGGCGCGCGAGCTCGAACCGCAGCGCAGTGAGGTCCGGATCGGGCGGCAAGATCGTCACCCGTCCATCCGACGGTGCAGACCCCTGCACTGTCGGTGCATACCTCTGCCCTGTTTCGGCAGGTGGCGACATCCACAACAGGGCAGAGGTCTGCACTACGGTGAGCGGCCGCCCCCAACAGCCAAAGACGGGACCGGCGCGCACGCGACAGGAGGAACACGCGCCCATGAGGCCGCGCACAACACGCCCAGCGACACCACGCGCCTGGACCGTGGAACTCCGCACACGCCCCAACGGGCTCACCCTCGTCTGCCACCAATGCCCGCACGGCACAGGACAGGTCACCGCAGCCTCCGCTCGCTCAGCCGCCCTCGCCCACCTCGCACGACACGCACGCAGCAACCTCCTCCCCTCGCACCTGCGGATCTGTCAATGCCACGAACGCGGCTGCAACTGGCACCCCCGCCACCGCGGCTGCGCCGGCCCCATCCACCTCCTCCTCGCACGCGAACGCGGCGGACGAGTATGGCGACTCGCCGACACCTGCAGCGCCTGCGCCACAGCGACAGTCCAGGCCGCCGTCGTACCCGACACCGTCCTGGTCCGCCCACCGCAGCAGCCAGCAACCGCCCGGCGGCGCAGACGACTTCCCAGAGGGCCGGGCGAACACGTCCGGGTGCGCGAAATGCTCAGCTACCTGGCCGCCGCCCTCCCGCCGGGCACCTCGGCCGCCGCCCGCCTGCTCGCGCTGCAATGCGCGCTACGTATGAACGCCACCATGCAAGTCCGGCTGCCCAAAGGCATACTGCGCAGCCTCCTCCTCGGCAACCAGGGCCTGCTGGACGAGTTGGAACGCGCACGATGGCTGAGCATCACCCCCACAAACGCCGCCAACGAGATCGCTGCTGAACTGCTCGACGCCGCCCTGCTCGGCCAGGCCGCAGCCCGCCCAGACCGCATGCACGCCGCGGACTGGGCACTGCGCGCCAGCTCTCCGCCCACGACAGGGACAGCCGGAGCACTACTGCAGCTGGCGAGCCTCTACCTCACGGCACACACCGCCCCGGAAACCGGGGATGGTCTGAGCGAACTCGACCAGATGGCACGCGCCTGCGGCATCCAGCCCGCAGAACTACCCGACGCGCTTGACCAATTGGCCATGACAGGACTGCTCAGTTCATGGACGGTATGTCCGGATTCAGGAGATCTGCACTGGGTCCTGGCCCGCCAGAAGGGGCACCCACCTGAAACTGTCGCTGGAGAGTTCCGATCGTAGGGAATCGCATGAGGAAGCTGTTCCTCCCGGACGCCTGGCGGGTGTTTCACTCATTAGTGTGGCGACGCGCCGAACAAATACCCCTCGCCGCTTCCGTAGGCAACCCTTCGTCGGGTGAGTGGTGTTGTCCTCAGAGCACGCGTTCGGCGCGCGGGGATCGTGTACCTGATCCTGCCGGTTGTGGGCACCGCGGGAGCACTCCTGGTCACCCCGCGCCTGGAGGACTCGGCGTCCGTGCTCGCGGCACTGCTGCCGACCTGGGCCGGCGCCTAACTGGTCCGGAGCGCCTACCGGGCCGACCGGGCCCAGGCGGCTGTGGCACGCAGCCCCGCCGAGACCGCCCACCGGCTCGCCGACGCCTCACGGCGGCAGCCCGGCGCGCAGCTCGACTCCAATCCGCTGCCGGGTCCGGACGAATTGTGTGACATCACCCCCCACCCCGACCGACACCTCCGTTGACCCCCGCCTCTTCGGGGCCCTCATCCCCGCTGCCTACACCCCAGTCCCACCCACCTCCCTGGACCGTCCAGCAGGCCCACGACACCTTCGTCCTCCTCGCTGTTCGCTCCAGTTCCCGGGCACGCCGCCGCCCTGGGCCGGGGAGGGGATCCGGCGTGGAACGCGCCTGGTCGTTCCTGCCTAAACACCTCGTCCGTGCCGCCTGACGAACGGCCGCCCTGCAGGACAACCCCCGACACTGTTCGAGGGCGTCCAAAGCCAGAGTCGCAGGGTGCAGCAGCGCTTGGGGGAGACGGCTGACATGGGCGCTGCAGGGGGTGACTCGTTCGATTTTCGTCACGGCACCTTCCGCAGCCCGGTGCTGGGCGAGAGCATTCAGCAGATCTATTACGCCTCGCCGTCGGTCAGGCCCAGGCGTCGGGGTGCGTCGGTCGTGGTTGCTTTCACGGGCTCGAGGGCCTTGGCCATGTCCGGTCCGAGTACGCATGGTGCCCTGGCGGGGTGTCGATTGCGTCCAGGACATCGTCCTTGGCCTCCGCGCTCCAGTCTTCCGGCCTGGCTGTGTCGGCGAAGTGACAGGCGTTGTCGGCGATCTCTTCGGTGTACTGCTCCACGCACGGCCGGGGGTTGTGCGGTGTCATGCCCGTGCAACGAATTCCGGACGGAAAAGATCGCCGACGCTGCGGAGGTGCGCCGGGCGAGGGTCAGCGGGCGAGGGTGACTTCGATGGTGGGTCCGGGCAGCCGTCGAGGACTTTGGCGAGCGCGGCCTGTTCAGCGGGGTCGACTGCGAGGCCCCAGCGGGTTTTGATCGCGATCCAGTCGGTGGCGTCAGCGGTAGATCTCGGCGGGCGACTGCCAGGTGGTCGGGTCCTGGTCGGCCTTGGAGCGGTTGCTGGCGGCGGAGACGGCGATCAGCGCGCGGGGGTCGTCGAGGTCGTTGGCGTACGTCTGGCGCTCGGCCGCGGTCCATCCGGAGGCGCCGGAGTCCCAGGATTCGGCGAGGGGGACGAGGTGGTCGATGTCCAGGGCTCGGGCCTGGGTGAAGGTGGTGTCGTCGTAGGGGGAGTGCCAGGAGCCGCCGCTCAGCGCGCAGTTGGTGCCCTGGGCGCGGGGGCGGTGACGGCTTCTTCCAGGAGGACCTCGCTCCTCGTGGAGCAGCCGTCGCGGTCGGCATCGATCCAGTGCCGGAACTTCGTCCGCTCATACCCGGTGCGGTCTTCGTCCTGGACGGGGAGGGCCTGAAGTGCGTCGCGGGCGGACAGCACGACAGTGTCGCCGGGGGCGGCGTACGCGGTGCTGGTCGGGGCGAGCAGGACAGTGAGCGCGGAGACGACGGCAGCCGCGGCACCGGCGGCACGGGCGAGACGCATGAAGGGGTTCCTTTCGAAGACCACAGACAGGTCGTGATCTTCGTAGTGGTCCCGGTCGCCGGTTGTTCGCCGGTTGGCCGTCGGCTCACCTGAAGTTTCCCCGTGATCTTGGACACGTTTTCGTTACGCCGCGAGGGCTTGATCTTGCTGGTAGCGCAGGCGTGTCTCGTGGGGCGTGAGGTAACCCCAGTTGATGTGTTTGCGCAGGCGGCGTCTGTTGTAGAAGGTCTCGACGAAGTCGAAGATGTCGGCGCGGGCGGTGGCGCGGTCGGGCCAGAAACGGGTGCCGATCTCCTCTTTGAGTACGGCCCAGAAACTCTCTGCGGCGGCATTGTCGAAACAGCTTCCGGTTCGGCCCATGCTCTGCCGGTGCCCCAACTCAGCTATACGAGCGCGGAATTGAGCGGAGGTGTACTCCGATCCGCGATCACTGTGGATCACACAGCCGGGTTCCAGGCGGCCGAGGCCGGCGGCCATGTCGAGGGCGTCGACGACCAGGTCGGCCCGGTGGTGGTCGGCCATCGAGTAGCCGATCACCTCACGGGTGGCCAGGTCCAGCCAGGAGGCGAGGTAGAGCCAGCCTTCGCCGGTGGGAATGTAGGTGATGTCCCCGACGATCTTCGTGCCGGGGCGGGCGGCGGTGAAGTCCCGGCCGATCAGATCGGGAGACGGGGCGGCCTTGGTGTCGGCCTTGGTCAGACTGCGGCGGCCGGTGCGTCGGCTGGCCCCGGCGATGCTGTGCTCCCGCATGACCCGCTCCACCCGCTTGCGGTTCACCAGCCGTCCCTGGCGGCGTAGTTCGGCGGTAATGCGCGGGACGCCGTAGTTGCCCCGGGACGCGACGTGGATCACCGTGATCTCGTGCGCCAGGGCCTCATCCGCCCGCCGCCGCTCTTCCCGGGCCTGACAGCCGGCCACCCAGGCGTAGTACGTCGAGCGAGCCGTCTTCATCACCTTGCACAGCAGCGTGATCGTGTAGTTGGCCTTCTCTGCATGGATGAACCGGCATATCGCGCTCACCGGTCGCTTTCCTTCGCAAAGAAGGCGGTCGCTTTTTTCAGGATCTCGATCGTCTTCGCCTGCTCGGCAGTGAGTTTCCGCAGCCGCTTCAGCTCCTCGTCCCGGTCGTCCGCGCCAGGTTGGGACCGCGTGACGCCCGGCCCGAAACCGGCACCCTCGGCAGCCCGGGCCTTCTTCACCCAGCCCCGCAGGGACTCCGAGCTGATCCCGAGCTCCCGGGCGACCTCGGTCACCGTCCGGCCCGACGACCGCACCAGCTCGATCGCGTCGCGCTTGTACTCATCCGAGTACCGCTTCGTGTACTTGCTTCCCACCTGGCACTACTTCCTCTGGAACCTCAGATCCCAGTCTCCAGGTGTCCAAGATCAAGGGGAAGCTTCACCCGTCAGAACAATCGCTTCCTGGACAAACGCGTCGCAGATCTTGAAGCCCAACTCGCGCTGTATCTCACTACCTCACTCCGCCACCGTGACCCCGCCCCGGTGCATCGCCAGCTGAGGACGGCACGCTTCCTCGTTCACCATCAGGCCCATTCGATGCCGAGTTCGGTGAGGGCGGCCCGCTGCTCGGGGCCGAGCTTGTCCCGCCTCGACTTGGTGTTGGAGATCCATACGCCGAGCTTGTGTTGGTGCTCCTGGCCGTCGATGACGATGCATTCGACGTGCCCCCGTGGCACTGCCTTCTGGACGCCCTCTCGCTGGATCCACTGGGTGAGGGCCGCCAGACCGCGTTGGAAGGCTGATGCCTTCCCGCCGTCCTTTGCGGCCGGGGCCGGGGCGGGCCTTTCGGCGGGTGTCACGCCCAGCCTCGCGAGCCGCTGCTGCTGCTCTTGGGAGAGCTCCGTCCAGCTGCGGCGTTGCCGCTGAAGCCATTTGCCGAGGTCATCGCCTTCGTAGAGGACACCGGGGGCGATGTCGGGCAGGACTCCATCGGGTTCGTTGGCGGCGAGGTCGGTGAGGACGCAGTAGTGGCGTTGCCAGTCCAGCGGCCACGGGCAGTCCCAGTCCGGATCGATCTGCGCGAGCTGTGCGGCACGGGCTGCCGCACGCTGCGGGTTCTTACCGAGGCCGTCCTTGCGGCGGAGGTTGGCCATGTGCTCCCCGACCGGAATCAGTTCACTGTTGGCGTCGCCCCAGATGGCGTCTCGCCGGGGCGCGAGGTGGCCGTGGGTGCGGTGGAAGGAGCGCAGCGCGGCGAGTTTGTTCTCCCAGGCTTCGTCGCCGGGTTCCCACACCATGCCGGCTTCGTCGAGCAGGGTCTTGCGGTGGTCGTCGAGTTCGCCCGCACGGTACACGCGCCGCTGCTGGTGGACCCACCGCCCGAGGGGGAACGCCTTGGTGACGCCGGCCTCGGTCTCGGCGTCGTACGGGACCGCGTGCAGGCCGGTGATGTGGTTGTCCTTCCGCCAGCGCAGCAGTGCCTGATAACCCTCCAGCCACACCAGGGACTCCGGCCGGTACACCCGGGTACGCAGGAACGCCGCGATCGTCGCCGCATCTCTCGGGGTGGAGAAGTGCAGCAGCGCCGTCTCCACCGAGCCGCCGGTCTCGTCCTTCCCGCCCTCGCCCTCGCCTTCGGCCGCGGTGCCGATGATCCGCCCGTCCTCGTCCCGCTTCACGTGCACCTGCCGCCGCCCGCTGCTCAGCGCCCGGCTGGCGAGCTGTTCGACGAGGTGTTCCGAGTGACTACGGAGTCCTTGGAGGACGGCTACAAGGGGTGCGAACGAGGCGGAGGCGATCATGTCGTCGGGGTCCTCGCCGGGCTTCAGGAAGACGGGCACGATGATCCTGGCGGTCTTGGCCGTGCCGTCGGGGTTCGGGCGCAGGGCCCGGCCGATGTTCTGCACGATCTCCACCTGGGAGCCGCGGGTGTCGGCGAAACACACCGCCTCCACGCCCCGCTCACCGACGATGTCGACGCCTTCGCCGAGCACCCGGACGGAGGCGAGGAAGGCTCGGTGCACGCGGCGGCCCGCGCCATCGATGCCGTTGGCGAACTGCCGTAGGGCTTCGCGTCGTTCGGCGACGAGGTGGTCGCCGCACAGCCATGCCGACCAGACGCGGTCCGGCGGTACGTGGCGGCCGGCCTCCAGCTCGTAGAACTCCGCGTCGATCGACGACTTCGGCAGGGTGCCCGCGTCGGCCAGGGCCTCGTCGGAGACCTCGGCCGCGTACAGCTCGGCGGCCGTCTGAGGCATCTTCTCCGCGAACGCGGCGGCTTCCTCCACCCGCTGGTGGAAGGTCATGACCGTGCGCAGGTTCCGCGCGGCGGCGTGCTCCAGGAGTGCCGTCTGCAGCAGCGCGAGGCGCCGGCCCCGCTGCGCCTCCTCCGACTCCCCGAGGACGGGAGAGGGGTCGTGGATCTCCAGCACGTCGATCTCGAACCCGGCGAGGATGCCGCGTTCGATCGCCTCGGACAGTTCGAGCTCGTAGATCCACTCGCCGTACAGGCCGTCCGGGTCGGAGGCCATGGTCGCGATCTCCGGCTCCTGGCCGTCCCTGCCTCTTTGCGGCCGGGGTGGGGCGAGGATGCGGGGGGTGGCGGTGAGATAGAGCCGGAAGTCCGACGGGATGCGGGTGTTGTCGTGGATCGCCGCCCACGGCCGACCAAGATCACCCGCGGTTGAGTGGGCTTCGTCGACGACCGCGAGGTCGAACGGCGCCATTGCCTGTCCGTACAACCGCTCTCCGCCCGCCAGCGCTGTCTCCAGCGGTCCGCGCACCTTCGCCCGGCCCGTGCCATCCTCGGGATCCTCCCTGTCCACGAGCGAGGCGTACGTGGCGAACACGACCACCGGCCCGTGCCCCGCCCACAGCGCCAACTGGATCGCGTTCGTGGTGGTCCGTACGCCCAGCTGCTCCAGGACGTCGTCCTTCTCCAGCGAGCACACCGCGACCATCGGCCCCGTGTGGCCGACCCTCCGCCACGCCTGAACGGTCTGCACGAGCAGGTCGAGGGTGGGGACCAAGACGAGGATCCGCCCGCCACGGAAGCACTCCAGCGCAGCCCACGCGGCTGTGATCGTCTTTCCGGATCCGGTCGCGGAGACAACGGTTCCACGCAGCCCTCGGGCGGGTGCGGATGACCGTACGGGGAAACCCGCCCACTTCCGGATCCGCGAGACTGCCTCCGTCTGGTGCTCTCGCAGACTGATCATCGCTCAGCTCCCGCCTGGCCGACGGGCCTTGGGCCGTCCTGCGGCATCGGGTTCTCGACCGGAGGCTCCTGGCTCTGAGAGGTCTGCTGTTTGCGGCGCCGGCGCAGTTCACGCTGGGCCTGGGCGCGGGCGCATTCGCGGGTGCAGTACTTGATGCCGCTGGTGCGGTTCTGCCCGTACTCGGCGCGGCCGCGCTGGCGCACGAAGCTGCGGCGGCAGGTCTCGTTTGCGCACTCGCGGATCGTGGCGTCCTCGGCGAGGTGGTTGTACAGCTGGAGGAAGACGACCGACAGGATGCTGGGGTAGCGATCCGTCAGGCCGCCGATGCCGATGCTGAACGGCTTGAGCGCGGCGTTCAGTTCATCTACCAGATCGCTGATCTTCATTCCCAACATGATCTCGCGCATATGGTCCAGGTCGCGCGGCCACGCCTCGTCTCGGTGAGTATTGTCGGACTGCCACTGCGCCAGTTGTTCCTCGGAGACTTCGGCTTCCACGAGTGCGTCGAGGCCGCCCTCGCGCCGCAGGGCCAGCCAGGTCGTGATCGCCGCCTGGGTCTGCGTCACGTAGAGCGTGGCCAGTTCGCCGTGCAGGCAGAACGGCCCGTGGACGGGGTGTTCGCGCTCGGTGAGTCCCTTGAGCCGCTCGTACTCCTCTTCGTCCCAGCCGCTGGTCGTGATGCTGCCACCCAGGGATCCGTAGGTACGCATCATGGCGGCCACGGCGTTGAGATCCGTGGGGTCGAGTTCCATGAATTCGCGCAGGTAGAAGTCCTCCGGCAGCGGAACGGTCCCTCCCTCGGATCGCAGGTGGGGCTCCCAGACGATCCACTCACCGTCGGCCCGTGCCCCGAGCACGGGCCGCAACTCCGGTGCGGGTACGGGAGTTCCCGGCCAGAGCATGGGACGAAAGCGTGGGTCAACGTATGCCGCCATGAGGGGCATCATAGGCACCGGATGGGTAGTACGAATAGTGAACGCTTCGTATCACTCATGTGAGTTGCTGAACTTACTCGAGGGGGCACCGCGGTGAGGCAGTGGCAGGACCGCAAGGCAGTAGGCGATGTGCACGAACACCGAGTAGCTGCCGCTCTGCAAGCACGCGGCTGGACCGTCCACCCCTGCGGACAGGGCACCTACCCGCCCGCCGTACGCGACGCCCTGCGCCGCACCCGCTCCACCCTGCGGTACTTTCCCGACCTGATCGCCGCCCGCGGCACCGACCTGATCACCATTGACGCCAAAGACCGCATGCCCAGCACCGACACCGACCGCTACGCCATCAGCACCGACACCGTCAACGCTGGCCTCCTCTTCACCGCGGCCCACGCCCCGACCCCGCTGTACTACGTCTTCGGCGACCTGAAAGTCCTCACCCCGGCCGAGGTCATCCACTACACCGCCCACGCCTTACGCCACCGCAGCGGCGCCTTCCACCTCGTACGCACAGAGCAAGCGCACCACTTCGACGACGTCTTCGGACCGGCTGCCGCAGCAGTCGCGGCATAGCAGTCACCCACAGTCCAGCGCCCAGTCCAACCACTCCGTAGAGCCACCGTCGCGAGTCTCGGCGAGCCGCCCTGAGCTTTTGCTGATGTGGAGCCAACCTGCCGCGAGACCTCCTGGAGCCCCGATCGAGGACCGGGGCGTCACTCAGGCCCCGAGGGCACGGCAACGCGACCACGCAACGGGTGATCGTCTGATGGCAAAAACTTGCAGAGAATTATTCCCGCACCTAATCGATAATTGGATTCCTTTTTCCTGTACAGCAATGGGTTTTACTAAAATTGCCGTGGGTGGCTCACGGCTGATGCATTTGCCATGCTGCACGGCAGTCATACGTGTGTGATGCGGTGAGTTTTCCGACCTCGCGCGAAGCCGGGCGCGGGCGGGTGTCCTGGCATGTCCAAGTGATGCGGCGAGTGCGGCGACGGTCACGGCGGCGAGGCTGAACTCAAAATTCAGGAAGATCGGGTCGGACGGCAAACAGGGGGGACGCACCTTGCTGAAGGTGATTGTGCTCTGACCTGCGGAAATGCCTATCTGCTGCGTACATGTTGGTGCGGCGGGATCGGGACACGGCGCGCAGACAGAGGAGACACCCGCCCCGGGCGTGGCTGCTTGGCCGCTGATCGACGGCGAATGGCGGGTGACGGCTGATCAGGTTCGATCGGCGGCCGATTCCGGGGCTGATGCTGATCTGGGTGGGCCGATTGTCGATCAGCAGCGCCCGGCCCCGGGGTTCTGGCCGCTTCGGTGGGGCTCCGGCGCTTTTGGTCCGATGCGCCGCCGCCCCGCGTCCCGGCCCCCCGGAGCCGGGGCCCTACGGGTGCCGCGCATGCCGCCCTCGCCCGCGCGTCTGCACGCGTGTGCGCCTGAGGCTGGGTCCGGGGCGGTGCCGGTGCCCAGGACCCAGCGTCCGGTCGGCCGCGCGGGAGCCGGGGCGGTGGCCGCTTGGGCGTCGAGGCGTTCGGCGGCGAGCCGGGCGCGTGGCGCGTCGGTAGCTCGGTGTCCGCGGGGGAGAGTTCGGCTCGGTCGCATCCGGGGCCCAGCGGTCGGCGGTCGGTCATCCGCCCATCCTGGCTGCCCCCGCTGCCCGCTCCGCACCACCGCGCGGGTTCCCGTCCGGCATCTGCGCCGGCGGAAGGCGTGCGCTGCCCGTCCGGTGGGACCGGGGCTCTTAACGCTCGAGATGCGGCGGAATACGTCGAGGCCTGTGTCCGTCATCCCGGCGGGCGCCTTCCGGGGCCGCCCTTTTACGCGTACGAGGAGATCCCCTACTGGATCGGCGGCCCCCATTCAAGTCCAGACCCACTCGTTTTCCCAGGTCAGAAGCTTTGAACGGGAGATCCGGCAGGGGAAGAGTCGACGCCAGCCGCCACGTCTTGCCTGCCCGGTGATCGGGATTGCTTATGCCGTGAACTGGCTGGTCAGAACGGAGTTGCGGAGCTAACTCCCACGCCGAGCACTTTGAGCGCCCTACCCAAACCCCCTTCTCTCCCCGTTTGAGAAGGAGCAGGAGCAGGCCAACACATCTCCGCCCAACTGCCGCACGTCCCATCCGGGCGTGCCCACGTCCCAAGGGGGAACTACCCATGTCCACGCTTGCTCTGCTCGTCGCGCTGCTCCTGGTCGTCGTCGTGGTGCTGCTGGCAGCCGGCGCCGCGTACGTCGTGCACCGCCACCCGTCGTGGGGCCAGCCGCTCGCCGCCGGGTTCGGCGCCGTGACCGTCATGGCCGCGCTGGTCGGCCTGATCCTCGCCCTGTGACCGGCCGTGCCCGTGCGTGGTCGGACCTGCGT
>NZ_AEJC01000279.1 GCF_000317595.1 Streptomyces ipomoeae 91-03
CCTTGGTGCTGCGGCCGTAGCCGGGCAGGTCGGGGACGATGACCCGGTACTCCTTCGCCAACGCGGCGATGTTCCGGGAGTAGTTGGAGACGCCGGAGGCGCCGGGGCCGCCACCGTGCAGAAGCAGGACGGGTGGGCCGTCGCCGGTCTCCGCGACGAAGATCTTCTTGTCGGTGACGTCGAGCAGGTACTCCTGCATCGGCGGGGGTGCGGTGTGCGTGGTCATGGCGATCCTCAGCCGGTGATCGGGGTGGGCGGGGCGGTCGTACGCGATGCCGGTGCGAAACCGGCCGGGGGCGGCGGGAGTCGGTCGCCGGTGGGGGCGGCGGCGTAGACGTAGGCGTCGGGGCGCAGGGCGAGGGTGGCCGCGCGGTGGGCGGTCAGCCACGGCAGCAGTACGCCGTCGCTGTCGACGACCGCGCCCTCGGCGGGACGTGAGCCCGCCGGGAGGACGGTGAGCGACGGGACGCCGGCGCGGTCCCACGCGGGCTGCGGGGTGGCCGCCGCGGCGTGCAGGAGCAGCCAGCGGCCGGCGAGTACGTCGTCCAGGCGGACCCGGGTGCCGTCGGGGCCGGTCACCCAGGGCTGGGGGATCTGGCGGCCGGAGGCCTTGGTGCGCGGGCGGGCCTGGAAGCCCTCGGCGTAGTGGGCGACCGGTATCCAGTTCGCGTCGACCAGCCGGCCGCTGACGGCCGACAGGCGCAGGACGGCACGCAGCGCCGTGTCACGGATCCTCGTCACGGGGAGCCGGCGTTCGGTGATGATCCGCCCGGTGAGCACCGCCCGTCTGGTGACCTCCTTGACGTGCGGTTTCCGCTCGGCCTCATAGGAGTCGAGGACCGTCTCGGGCAGTTCGCCGCGCAGTACGGCGGCGAGCTTCCAGCACAGGTTGGCCGCGTCGCGCACTCCG
>NZ_AEJC01000280.1 GCF_000317595.1 Streptomyces ipomoeae 91-03
CCCCGCCCAGCCGAAGCCGCCGGGTGCCGTGGGGGCCACCGTCGGTGACGGGCGGCCCCCACCTGCAAACCGGCTGAACTCCTGGTAGTAGGGTCACGGACAGGCATGGCCGTGCTCCGTGTTCGAGCGGTACCGGAGATCCCGGCGGTGCTCGGCTGGCGGCGACCAACGACGATCGCCACCACCCGAGTCGACCTCACCGGTCACCTCGGTCTCATCGGTCTCACTCGAACCACGTGGAGATCCCCTTGCGCCGCACCCCCCCGCGACCCGACCGAGAGCGAGCGTCCCTCGACGCCGCCTACGAGGAGTGCCGTCGCCTGGTCCGCACGACCCGGCCCACCGAGCACGCCCTGATGCAGTTGATGCCACCGGCGGCCCGCCCCGCCTGCTGGGCCCTGTACGCCGCCTTCTCCTACGCCGACGACCTGCTCGACTCCACAGACGCCGAAGCCGAAGCCGAAGCCGAAGCCGAGGCGGAGGCCGAGGCCGCCCCGGAGGCGCGCAGCCGCCGCCTGCGGGAGTGGCGGGCCGCCCTGGAGGCCGACCTGACGAGCGGCACCAGCGACGACCCCATCCGACTCGCGCTCACCGACTCGGTGTGGCACTGGGGCCTGGACCTCGGCGACCTCCTCGGCGCGCTGGACGCGGTCCAGCGGGACGACGACCGCAGCACCGTGACGACCTGGCAGGAGTGGCGCGAGCGGGCCCACGCCCAGAACATCAGCTGGCCGGAACAGCTCATGCGGATGCTGGTCCGCTGCGGCCTGCCCGTCCCCGTACGCCTCCGCGACCTCCCGGGCTTCACCCGCTTCGTCGAGGGCCTCTACCTCACCGACACCCTCCGCGACCTCGTCGACGACCTCGACGGCGAGTCCCTGTGGATCCCCACCGAGGTGCTCGACCGCTTCGGCGTCACCCCGGCCGACCTGCGCTCCCGCCGCTGGACCCCCGCCGTCCGACAGCTCATGGCCCACCTCGCCGACCAGGCCCGCGACTGGCTGCACAGTTCCCGCCGAGCCCTGCGCGGCACCCTGCCACTGGGCCCCGCGATCGTGCTGGACACCGCGGTGGAACTCTTCGCGGCGGAGTTGGACGCGATCGTGCGGTCCGGCTCCGCGGTACTGCACCGCCGGGTACGCGTCCCCCGCCTCACCCAGTGGCGCATCCTCGCCCCGGCCCGGGCGAGGTCCGCGCTGGTGTGGCGCCTGACGCTGCCACCCATGACGAGCACGGGCGCCGACGCGGCAAGGCGGACCGGGGCGAGGCACACGGCCGGAACCGCCCCCACTGACGGCACCACCCCGACCGCGCCTCCGGGATCACCGGCACTCCCGGGATCACCGGCACTCCCCGGATCGAGCGAGCCCTCCGGCCTCGAACGGATCGCCCCCCACATCTCCCCCCGAATCACCGAACCGCCCCTCCCACCCCGCCCGCACCACGACGGCGCCCGCCCGCCGGAGATCCCCCGGTCCCAGCTCCCGCAGCACGTGGCGATCGTCATGGACGGCAACGGCCGCTGGGCCACCGGGCTCGGGCTGCCGCGTGACGAGGGCCATCGCGCCGGGGCGGTCGCGCTGCGGGACGTCGTCCAGGGCGCGCTGGAGATCGGCCTGCCGCATCTGACCGTCTACGCCTTCTCCACCGAGAACTGGAAACGGTCCCCCGACGAGGTCGCCAAACTCTTCGCGATCATGCGAGCCGAACTCCTCGACGGCGAGTTGCTGGACCACGACGTACGCCTGCGCTGGGTGGGTTCCCCCGACGGCCTCCCGGACGACGTGGTGGACGTACTCCGTGCTCAGCAACACGCCACCCGCCACCGGACGGGTCTGACCCTCAACGTCTGCGTCAACTACGGCGGCCGAGCTGAACTGGCCCGCGCCGGCGCGTCACTGGCCCGCGCGGCCCTGGCCGGTGAGGTGGACCCGGCCCGGGTCTCCGAACAGCTCTTCGCCGCCCACCTCCCTCACCACGCCATGCCCGACGTCGACCTCCTCTGGCGCACCAGCGGCGAACTCCGCATCTCCAACTTCCTCCCCTGGCACGCCCACTACGCCGAACTCCACTTCACCGACCAGCCCTGGCCAGAAGTGGACCGCCGCGACCTGTGGCAGGCCCTGGAGACCTACACCCACCGCAAACGCCGCAAGGGAGCCGCGTAGCCGCCGACGGCCACTTGAGGCCGAGCCCAGCGGCATCCCGCCCACCTGGCCTTTGAGACCGAGCCCAGCGACAACCAGCCCGTCCGGCGTTTGAGGACGAGCCCGAAGGGCGATTCCCCCCACTCACCCGCAGACGGCCCACCCACCCCACGGGGGCCTGGGGCAGCGCCCCCAGGGACGGGACGGGTAGGGGCGGAGGGGGCGAC
>NZ_AEJC01000281.1 GCF_000317595.1 Streptomyces ipomoeae 91-03
GCGAGCGGCCGGAATCCCCTCCCGCAGACCCGCCATGAAACCGGGATCGAGATCACGGGCGATGGCATCGTGCAGCGTCGTCAGCCCCACTGGCTTCTCCCCCGCCTCCTCGGCCATGCGCACCAAGTGCTCGTGGGCGCGCTTGACGTTGCCCTGATAGTCGGCGAGGACATCGATGATCTCGTCGGTGATCCGAAACCGTCTGCGCTCGGGCTTCTCCGTGGAACCGGTCTCCTCCGCCTGCGCCAGCCAGCGCCACACCTGCCGCACGCTCACACCCACCGACTCGGCGACCAGCCGCACATGCGCGGTCGTCAACTCCCCCGCCCCACGCAGCCCGAGCAACTGCCGCACCGCGGCAGGCCGCAACTCATCCCGATGCCGGCCCAAGCCCACCTCCGGAGCCTCCGAGGCGTCATCCAGTGCCGTCACCGGTGACGGCACCCATGAGGTAGGCGGGCCGATAACGGCACGGTGATCACGGACAGCCTCCAACAACGAACACCGCTTGCGTACGGGGCAGTTCAGTCAGACGCACGTGTGTGACGGATGCGTCTGATGCGAGGCTATGAGCCACGCATGGGCTTCCCGCCCAGCCGCTCACTCGGGCGGGTGACAGCAGAACGTTCCCGCCAGTTCGATGGACGCACGCGCTAATGACCCTCGGGACCGCTGCGGAAATCTGGACCAGCCAGGCTCTGCGGCACCGGCACCGGCGTCGCACTCCCCCACGGCACCTGCCAAGAACCGCCGGACACACTCCACGCACCCAGACGGCTCCGTGAAGACCAGGAAGACAAAGGAGAAACAGCGAACACGACACCGACCGATACGGCTTCACGTCACTGCAATGTTCGGGGAACTGTCACCATGATCGACCGACCCAACTGCCCTTGAGCAGCGCGAATACACCTACACGTCAGTGACATACAACGCCGAACATCCCAGCGACATCACCGCCGACCCTCACACCGGTTTCCTGCTGAACAGTTCTTCGATGAACTGTTTTCCTGTCAGCGCTGTGTGCCGATGCTCGTCGGACCATTCGTCCATCGGCGCTGTGTGCCGATGCTTGGACAGCACGACCTTTTCCCAGGCCCTGAACCAGTCTGGCTGTCGTCGGTCATGAACCCTGCAACCTCGCAGGAAGGCCGTGTACTGCTTCTCGTCGGCGGGGAGCGTCTGGCGTTTGACGACCCGTGCCGCCGTGGTCAGTGGCAGGTGCACTGCACCTCCAGCGAGTTCCTGCAGTTCGCGCAGCGGCGGAGCTCCCTGGTGCTCGTACAGCGAGTACAGGGCGTGGCTGAGGTCCGCCTGGTCCACGACGAACTGAGGCCGGGGTCTCGGAAGGTGGAGGGTGCCCCGCTCCTCCATCCGCGCCGCCACCCACAGGGTGCGCAGTTGCATGCCGCGCGTCATGACCTTCCAGGACACCTCCTTGTCCGCGAGGTCGATGCAGATGTCGCGGTACTCCTCCACCCTGTGCCACCTGGGCACACCCCCGCGATCAGAGGCAGTGCGCTTCAGGGTGGCTTCCGGGATGAGGAGAGGGTGGAGCGCCATCTCGGCGTACGTGATGCCTGCGAGGTCGCGCATCTCCCGCAGGTGAGCAGCCAGGGCGATCCGTCGGGGAGGGCCGGTCAGCGGGCTCTCGGGACGTCCCATGCTGGTCTGCCTCCCCTACTTGGGGCCCATGGCGGCAAGGACACCGTGGGCGAAGGCCAGCAGGACCCGGCGGCCTCCGGTCACCGCGATGGTCACCGCGGCGCCGATGCCGCCGCACCCGGCGAGGAAGGTGAAGACGTCGGTGACCGGCATGCCCACCACGTACAGCACGCACCCGATCATCGGGAAGACGATCAGGGGCAGCACATGCGGCAGCGTCAGACCACGCAGGCCGGGTACCTCACCCCCAGCCGCCGGGGACGGGGTGCTGCTCTGGCTGAGCACGACGGACTGGGGAATGTTCTCGGGCACGGCTCGGGAGCCGCTGTTCTTCGGCATTCAGCCCTCATTCAT
>NZ_AEJC01000282.1 GCF_000317595.1 Streptomyces ipomoeae 91-03
GGCGCGCCCCCTCCGACTGCGCCGGTGGCGGTCCCTCGCAGCGCCACGGTGCCCTCCCCCGCGTACGCGTCTTGAGGTACCGGTCCTGGCGTACGAGCGCTACGTCGCACTCCTCGCGCACCACCCCCAAGTGACGCAAAGCGCACGGTTCGTCTGGCGTGGCCCTCGTCGTCCGGTCACGCTGGACCGAGGTGCATCGGGGGTGGCCATGCGAGGGGTGCGTCGCGTTCGAAGGGTGCGCCGGGTTCGACGTGTGCTCGCGGGGGTGCTCGTGTCCGCCGTCGTACTGCCGGCCGGGGCGCTGCTCTCGGGGTGTCAGGGCTGGTCGCGCGGTGGGGGCGAAGAGCCCGAGGAGCGGACGACCACCACCGCGCCCACCCGGCCGTCCGGGTACGGGACCGTGTTCCTCGCGGTCGGCGAGTGCAGTTCGTTCGGGACGACCAGCTTCACGGAGGTGCCCTGCGTCGGGGAGCGCGCCGCGGCCCGGGTCCTCGCGCGGCACGAGGGCCGGGTCACGCAGGGACCGCCGTGCCCGGCCACCACCGACTTCGTCCTCCACATCAGCGAGTCCCGGCCCGCCGCCGGCGAGGACGAGGACGGCGACGGCTCGGTGGCCCAGGGCTACGCCTGTATGCGCAAACTGCAGCCGCCGCACCCCGGCGACCCCGGCGGCGGCGGAGGCCCCCGCACCATCGTCGGCGACTGTGTCTACGGCGCCGGACGCGGCGAGGTCCGCGAGACCGCCTGTGACGGCGAGGGCAGGCACGACCCCGAGTACGAGGTGACGGCGGCGGTCGAGAAGAGGTCGCAGTGCCCGACGTCGACGGATCTGTATGTGCAGTTGGGGGGCAGCAAGCCGGTGGGGTGCGCGGTGCCGGTGTGACCTCCGATTCACCGGCGACCCGCCTGAATCGAACACCCCTCCGTACGCCGTAATCCCGGATCGATATCATCCGCTTACGGACCGTACGACGACGGTGGGGGAGCGATGGCCCAGGATTCTCAGGGCGCTTCGGGCAAGGAGGAGCTGCCGGAGATCCCCGGCTACCGCATCGACTCCCTCCTCGGGTCCGGCGGCATGGGCCATGTCTATCTCGGTACGTCTCCCTCGGGCCGCCAGGTCGCCGTCAAGGTGATCCGGGGCAATCTGGTCCACCAGCCCGACTTCCGGAGCCGTTTCCGCCGCGAGGTCACCGCCGCCCGGCAGGTCAGCGGGGCGTTCACCGCGCCGGTCGTGGACGCGGACCCGGACGCCGACCCGCCCTGGATGGCCACGCTGTACGTGCCGGGGCAGCCGTTGGACGAGCGGGTCAACAAGGGGCCGGCGCTCACGGACGAGGAGCTGTACCGGCTCGCCACCGGGCTCGCGGAGGCGTTGCGGGACATCCACCGGGTCGAGATCGTGCACCGGGACCTCAAGCCGGGCAACGTACTGCTCGCCGACGACGGCCCCCGGGTCATCGACTTCGGCATCGTGCGCGCCGCCGACGACGGCGCGCTCACCGCCCCCGGGCTCACCGACACCGGTGTCACGGTCGGCACCCCGCCCTTCATGTCGCCGGAGCAGATCCGCGCCCAGAAGGACGTCGGACCGGCCAGCGACATCTTCTCCTTCGGCTCGGTGCTGACCTACGCGGCGAGCGGCCATGTGCCCTTCGACGCGACGGACGTGTACACGATGGTGTACCAACTCGTCCATGAGCCACCGAAGTTGGACGGCCTGCCCGGCTGGCTGCGGCCCACGGTCGAGCGCTGTCTGGCCAAGGAGCCGGAGGAACGGCCGGACGCCACGGAGCTGCTGCGGCTGCTCAGCGCCTCGGCCCCGACGGTCCTGACCGCCGCCCCGGCTCCGGCACCGGCGACGGCACCGGCCGAGACGGCCGCATCGGCTGCTTCGGCCGCATCGGCCGCATCGGCGGACACCGAGTCGGCGGCGGCCCCGGAGGCCGGCACGGCGTCCACCGCCGCGGGCAGGTCGTCCGCCGACACAGACCCCGCGTCCACGGCCACGGACACGGACGCCGGGTCCACCGACATGGGTGCCGTGACCACCGACATGGGTTCCGTCCCCACTCCCCCGCCCCGCCGCCGGCGTCGCCGTCAGGCGCTGACCGTCGCGGCGGCCGTCATGGCGGTGGCCACGATCACCGGCGGGCTGATGTACGGCTTCCGCGACGACGACGGCAAGGGGTCCGACCCGGGCGGCGGCAGCCCCGGCCCGACCGCGAGCACGCGTACCGTCACCCAGCCGGAGGGGTCGGCCGCGTACCTCAGCTCGGAGTCCGGGACCGCCGGGTTCACGTACGCGTACCACGACAGCCCGGAGCGGCGCCCGGACGGCTGGCGGCGGTGGCAGTACAACCTCCTGGACAGCAGCTGCGTGTACGCCCAGGCGTCCCTGGTCTGCGTCGGCGACAGGACGGTCCGACTCGACGCCGCCACCGGCAAGGAGCTGTGGAAGAGCGACGAGGCCTCGGTGTACGGCCACAACGTGCCGGTCGTCGTCGGCGACACCGTGGTCGTCGACAACGGCGACCGTCTCATCGGCTTCTCGCTCGCCGACGGAAGCGTCAAATGGCGCTATGCGTCCGCGCAGCTCACCCAGAACCTCATGAGCGACGGGGAGCGCGTGTACGCGACCACCGAGGACGGCAGCGTGCACTCCGTCGACGCGCGCACGGGCGGGGAGAGCTGGCTGGACGGAACACTGGACCCGAGCGAGGCCACGGGAAGCGGTCCGTCGATGCGCGTCGTGGGGGACCGGCTCTATCTGTTCACCGACGACTCGAACGAAAGCCTCGGCGACGACCTCGTCACCGTCCTGGACAAGAACAGCGGCAGGCGTGTCGGCAGCTTCAAGCTGTCCCACCCCTGTGCGCCCACGACGGAGGCCGTGCTGGAGGAGGACGGCACCCGGTATCTGTACTGCGTGCGGGTCGACGAGGAGCAGGCGCCGATGGGCGGCTCCATCCTGCGCCAGGAGCTCGTGAAGGGCGCCAAGGGCACACGCACCCAGGCCGGCGCGATCCTCGGCAGCGGTCTGTCGGCGCCCGAACTGTCGGTGACCCCCGGCCGGGTGCTGTTCATCGCGCCCACCACGACGAGCGGCGAGCTGGTGGCCCTCGACACGATCAAGCGGAAGGAGCTGTGGCGCAAGAAGCTGCCCACCTCGGGTGTGTCCGAGATCGCCCCGGTCCAGGCGGGCGACCGCGTCTACACCGTCAGCACCCAGGGTGTCGCCGTCTTCGACGCGGACACCGGCAAGCAGCTCTACCGGCACAGCATCCCGTACCTGAACGACGAGAGCGGCTGGGAGGCCGGCCTGGCCATCGAGCCACTCGTGGCCGGCGGCATCGTCTACGCCCCCTCGACGAAGGTGGGCTGGATGAGCCTGGACACCACCGACGCCTCGGAGTAGCAGCGAGCCCCGGCACCGCGTCAAGGCGGCACCGGGGCTCGACTCACCTACAGCTCAGGGCGGTTACGGCCTGAGCGTCATCTCCCGCTCGACGTCCCGCTTGTCGAGCTTGGAGTCGAACTTCGCCAGCGGCTTCGCCTTGCTCGGGTCCGCCTGGACCGAGGTGGAGGCGACGCCGGCCCACTTGAGGATCCGGGCGGTGGCCAGGTCCTTCTCCGCGTCGACGAGTCCGGCGACGCGGGCGCCGTGGTTGGCGCCGGGGGCGGTGAAGACATAGGAGTCACGCGCGCCCTTGCCCAGGTGGAACGGCTCGGCGCCCCACGGGTCGTTCTCGCCGTACACGAACAGCATGTGGTGGGCGTTGTGACGGACCCAGGTGTCGACGTCCCGCATGGCGTACGGCTGGAACTTCATCTTGATGTCCCGGGGGACGAAGTTCCGCGGCGGCTGGTAGCCGTAGCGGATGTACTTCTTCTCGATGTGCGGGAAGACGATCGTCGGCGCGCCCAACTGCGTACCGGCCTGGTAGTAGTACGGCGTGTACGGCTCCAGGCCCTGGTCGGCGTACGAGGAGAAGCCGGCGATCGAGTCGACGGAGGCCCAGATCTCGTCGTCCGTGGCGTTCTTGGCGTCGGCCGGGATCGTGTCGCAGTCGGCGAGCAGGCTGTACTGCCAGAAGCCCCACACGTAGTCGAGGACGACGGCCTCGTACGCCTTGTCGAGGCTGCCGATGGTGTTGAAGGTGAGTCCCTCGGCGGCGGCGAACTCCGCGTACTTCTTCTCCAGCGGCTCCCGGCGGACCAGCGCCTCGCGCTGCACCGAGTTCAGCCGGTCGCGGCACTCCTTGGTGCCGACGTTCGCGAAGAACCGGTCGTACGCCGAGTCCTCCTTGTTGACCACGTCGTTGGGGGCGACGTACGCGACGACGCCGTCCATGTCGCGCGGGTAGAAGCGCTCGTAGTAGGTGGCGGTCATGCCGCCCTTCGACCCACCGGTCGAGATCCACTTCTTGCCGTAGATCTTCTTCAGCGCCTTGAAGATACGGTGCTGGTCGCTGGCCGCCTGCCAGATGTCCAGCTTGGACCAGTCGGCCGGGGCCGGGCGGGACGGTGTGAAGAAGCGGTACTCCATGGAGACCTGGTTGCCGTCCACGATCTGGGTGGGCTCGCGGCGGCTGGGGGTCGTGGAGACGTTGTAGCCGCCGGTGTAGAAGACCGTCGGGCGGCTGGTGTCCTTGTGCAGCACGGTGATCCGCTGCTCGAACGTGCCCTTGGAGGGGCGCCGGTGGTCGATCGGCTGGGTGTAGTTGAGGACGAAGAAGCGGTAACCCGGGTACGGCTTCTCCTCGATCAGGCTCATGCCCGGTATCGCGAGCAGCCGGTCCTTGATGTCAACGGTGTCCGATCCCGCGGCGTTGGCCGCCCCCGCCGTGCTCAACGTGCCTATGAGCACCACGAGCGACAGCACCCATCTGAGCGTTTTGCGCATACGTCTCTCCCCTGTGCAGCAGCTGTGCGCCGGAAGCTATCGGAGCCGCTGCCGGGGCACCAGGGAGGAAAGGGGCCAACTGGACTGGTTCCAGGCGGAGATGAGGAAGATAGGGAAAACCCTGTGCGGAACACCGGCCCGGCGTCGGACACGGCGGACGTGCGGCGGCCCGGTCACCGCTCAGCGGAGGATCCAGCCGGAGTCGTACGTCCGCGAACCGACCCGTGCGTTGATCCATACGCCGCGTCGGCCGGCGTGCACGGTCACGGGCCCCGCGGGGTGCTTCTCGTTCCTGGCCCAGCGCCCGCCCCACGCCCGTATCCGCACGGTCGCCTTACGGGCCTGGGACTCCTTCCTGGGCACGAACACGGCGCACACATACCGGCTGCCCTTGCGGTACACCCGTACGGACCCGGCGTCGAAGGTCAGGGTCCGCACCTTGCGGCCGGCGCACGACGGGGCCGCCGCCGTGCTGCCCACCCCCGGGCCGGCCAGGGTCAGCAGCCCGGCCGTCGTCAGCACGGCCAGCGCGAGCGCCATCGACCGCCGTGCCGCACCCCAGCCACCCCTGCCCACTGTTGCCCCTCCCGCCATGCGTCCGTACTGATGTACGGACGCATGGGGCGGGGCGAAAGGTTGCCCGAGGGGAGCAACACGCTTCTCAGGGGGTTGGTTCTACGGCTTGAGCACCGGCTCGCCCACGAACGTCCGCCACAGTTCCGCGTACCGGCCGTCCCGGGCCAGGAGTTCGTCGTGCGTGCCGTCCTCGGCGACCCGGCCGTGGGACATGACGACGACGCGGTCGGCGCGGGCGGCGGTGGTGAGGCGGTGGGCCACGACGAGGGTCGTACGGCGGCCGGCCAGGCGGTCGGTCGCCTGGTTGACCTGGGCTTCCGTGGCCAGGTCCAGGGCCGCTGTCGCCTCGTCGAGGAGCAGGATGTCGGGGTCGACCAGCTCCGCCCGGGCCAGGGCGATCAGTTGGCGTTGGCCCGCCGAGAGGTTGCGGCCCCGCTCGGCGACCTCGTGGAGGTAGCCGCCGTCCAGGGTGGCGATCATGTCGTGGGCGCCGACCGCGCGGGCCGCGGCCTCCACCTCGGCGTCGGTGGCCTCGGGGCGCCCGTACGCGATGGCGTCCCTGATGGTGCCCTGGAAGAGGTACGCCTCCTGCGGGACGACGCCCAGGCGGTGACGGTACGACGTGATGTCGAGGTCGCGCAGGTCCGTGCCGTCGACGGTGACCCGGCCGCCGGTGGGGTCGTAGAAGCGGGCGACCAGTTTGACGAGGGTCGACTTGCCCGCGCCCGTCTCACCGACGAAGGCGACCGTCTGGCCCGCCGGGATGGCCAGCGAGACCCCGCTCAGCGCCGCTTCCCCTTCGATGGCGGCCCCGTACGCGAAGTCCACGTCCTCGAAGGTGATGTCGCCGCGCAGGGACAGGACCTCCAGCGGCTCGGCGGCCGACTTGGTGGAGGTGGGTTCCTGGAGGAGTTCCTGGATGCGGCCCAGGGAGACGGTGGCCTGCTGGTAGCCGTCGAAGACCTGGGAGAGCTGCTGGACCGGGGCGAAGAACAGGTCGATGTAGAGGAGGTACGCCACCAGGGCGCCCGTCGTGAGGGTGCCCGCCTCCACCCGGTGCGCGCCCACGATCAGGACCGCCGCCGCGGCCACCGACGACAGGAACTGCACGAACGGGAAGTAGACCGAGATCAGCCACTGGCCGTGGACACGGGCGTCGCGGTAGCTGCTGCTGCCCGCCGCGAACCGCTCGCCGCCGTCGCGCTCGCGCCGGAAGGCCTGGACGATACGCAGGCCCGACACCGTCTCCTGGAGATCGGCGTTGACCCCGGACACCCGCTCACGCGCCAGTTCGTACGCCTTCACGCTCGCCCGGCGGAAGAAGACCGTACAGATGATCAGCGGGGGGAGGGTCGCGAAGACGACGAGGGCGAGCTGGAGGTCGATCACGACCAGGGCGACCATGATGCCGAAGAAGGTGACGACGGAGACGAAGGCCGTGACCAGGCCCGTCTGCAGGAACGTCGACAGGGCGTCGACGTCGGTCGTCATCCGGGTCATGATCCGGCCCGTCAGCTCCCGCTCGTAGTAGTCGAGTCCGAGACGCTGGAGCTGGGCGAAGATCTTCAGACGGAGTGAGTAGAGGACGCGTTCGCCGGTACGGCCGGTCATGCGCATCTCGCCGATCTGGGCCGCCCACTGGGCGAGGACCGCGAGCAGGGCGAGCACGGACGCGGCCCAGACGCCGCCCAGAGCCACCTGGGAGACGCCCTCGTCGATGCCGTACCGGATCAGGACCGGGAGCAGCAGACCCATGCCCGCGTCGACGGCGACCAGGGCCAGGCTGAGCAGGAGGGGCCGGCCGAAGCCACGGAGGAGGCGCCTGAGGCCGTACGAGTCCTCCGGCGCGACCGCGCGGGCCTCGTCGACGCGGGGGGTGTCGGTGGCCGGGGGCAGGGCCTCGACCTGGGCGAGGAGTTCGGGGGTCGCCGGGGTGCCGTCGAAGGCGGTGTCCCGCGGTTCGCGGTCGCCGGTCCACAGGCGGGGGGTGATGCCGCGCTCGGCGTCGAACTCGGCGTCCAGTTCCTCCCGTATCGAGTCCCGTAGCGAGTCGCGGCAGGCGTTGGCGTTGCCCTCGGTGGTGGGGAGGGTCTGGGGGACGTGGCCGGGGGACACGCCGCCCAGTTCGTCGGGGTCGGTGAGGAGGCGGCGGTAGAGGGCGGAGCGCCGCTCCAGCTCCTCGTGGGTGCCGAGGTCGGCGAGGCGGCCCTGGTCGAGGACGGCGATGCGGTCGGCGAGGCCGAGGGTGGAGCGGCGGTGGGCGATGAGGAGGGTCGTGCGGCCCGCCATGACGTGCGCCAGCGCCTCGTGGATCTCATGTTCGACTCGGGCGTCCACCGCCGAGGTCGCGTCGTCGAGGACGAGCAGGCGGGGGTCGGTGAGGAGCGCTCGGGCGAGCGCGATGCGCTGGCGCTGGCCGCCGGAGAGGGTCAGGCCGTGTTCGCCGACCTTGGTGTCGTAGCCGTCGGGGAGGTCCCGGA
Organism: Streptomyces ipomoeae 91-03; assembly: GCF_000317595.1. GTDB lineage: Bacteria > Actinomycetota > Actinomycetes > Streptomycetales > Streptomycetaceae > Streptomyces > Streptomyces ipomoeae. The sequence goes on from NZ_AEJC01000282.1 coordinate 7,963, forward strand.
TGAAACGGTCCGCCTGGGCGGCGCGGGCCGCCTTCTCGATCTGCTCGTCCGTCGCGTCCGGGTGGCCGTACGCGATGTTGGCGCGGACCGTGTCGGAGAAGAGGAACGAGTCCTCGGGGACCAGGCCGATCGCGGCGCGGAGGGAGTCGAAGGTCAGTTCGCGGACGTCGTGGCCGCCGACGAGGACGGCGCCCCGGGTGACGTCGTAGAAGCGCGGGAGGAGGAGGGAGACGGTCGACTTGCCGGAGCCTGAGGTGCCGACGACGGCCAGGGTCTCGCCGGGGCGGATCTCGAAGGAGAGGCCCTGGAGAACGGGGGTCGTCTTTCCGGAGGTCGTCTCCCCGGAGGTCGTCTCCCCGGAGGTCGTCTCCCCGGAGGGGTCCTCGTAGCCGAAGTGGACGTCGTCGAACTCGACCGTCGCGGGTGCGTCGGCCGGGAGGGTCTTGGTGCCGTCGGTGAGCGTCGGCTCAGTGTCGATCAGCTCCAGGACGCGCTCGGTACCGGCCCTCGCCTGCTGGCCGACGGTCAGGACCATGGCGAGCATGCGGACGGGGCCGACGAGCTGGGCCAGATATGTGGAGAAGGCGACGAACGTGCCGAGCGTGATGTGACCGCGTACGGCGAGCCAGCCACCGAGGGCCAGCATCGCGACCTGGCCGAGGGCGGGGACGGCCTGGAGGGCGGGGGTGTACTTGGCGTTGAAGCGGATGGTGCGGAGGCGGCCGGCGAAGAGACGACGGCCGACCTCGCGGAGCTTGCCGGTTTCTTGTTCTTCTTGTCCGAAGCCCTTCACTACGCGTACGCCGCTGACCGCGCCGTCGACGACGCCCGCGACGGCGGCGGCCTGGGCCTGGGCGTACCAGGTGGCGGGGTGGAGCTTGGTGCGGCTGCGTTCCGCGATCCACCACAGGGCGGGGGCGACGGCGAGGGCGACGAGGGTGAGGGGCAGCGACAGCCACGCCATCACGACGAGGGAGATCAGGAAGAGGAGGAAGTTGCCGATCGTCATCGGCAGCATGAAGAGCAGGCCCTGGATGAGCTGGAGGTCGCTGGTCGCTCGGCCCACGACCTGGCCTGTCGACAGTTCGTCCTGGCGGCGGCCGTCGAGGCGGGTGATCGTCTCGTACATCTCCGTGCGGAGGTCGTGCTGGACGTCGAGGGCGAGGCGACCGCCGTAGTAGCGGCGGATGTAGGTGAACACGTAGACGAGGAGGGCGGCGGCGATGAGGGCGCCGGCCCAGGGGGCCATGTCCCGGGTCCTGTCTCCGATGACGTCGTCGATGATCACCTTGGTGATCAGGGGGACGATGGCCATCAGGGCCATGCCGGCGAGGGAGGAGCCGAGGGCGAGGAGGACGTCCTTGGGGTACCGCCAGGCGTAGCCGGCGAGCCGGCGGGCCCAGCCGGTGTTCGGCTTGTCCTCCATGGCTTTCTCCCCTATGGCTTCCTCCCCCTGTCGCGCGGCCACGCGGTGCCCTCCTTGTCGTCCCGGTCGTCCCGGTCGTCCCGGTGTCGTCCCGATGTCGTCCCGATGTCGGCCCTGTTGTGCTGCTGGGTCGTACCTGGGTGTGCTGCTGGTCCGGAAGGGACCAACACCGGTGGGGGTGGATTTCATCCCGGTGTGATGTTTTGGCTGCGCCCCTTCGATGCTCAGGACATCAGGCCGCTTGCCCTGGCGATTCCTTCCACCTCTCGGCGGAGGTACTCGCGCTCGGCTTCACTCTCGTCACGGTTGGTGACGGGGTCGTACTCGGTCAGGGTGCCGGGGGCGTAGGGGTTCAGGTGGTCGAGGAGTCGGCGTAACTTCTGGCCGAATTCCGGGGTGAACAGTTCCTGCTCGCGTGGGGAGAGCTGGATGTCGATGTCGATGTCGACGTTGCGGTGGGACAGCGCGTCGTTCGTGCCCTTGAGGATGCGCAGCAGCAGCGCGTACGACTCCGGGTCGAGGCTGCCCTGAAGCTCGGCCAGGTACAGCACGAACTGCTCGGCACTCTCCAGGAAGGCGTCTTCGTTCATGGGGGCATGCTGGCAAAGCGCCGGTGGCATTTCGGGGGCTTCACGGCGATCGAGTGGCATTTCCCTGTAGGGGTTGACAAACGGGACCACGCCTCCGGCGGTTGGGCCGGGGTGCCGGGTGCCTCCGGCGGTTGGGTGGGGCGCCCGCGGGTGCGTGGGGGGGGTC
>NZ_AEJC01000283.1 GCF_000317595.1 Streptomyces ipomoeae 91-03
CTCCAGCCGTCCGACCGTGGGTCTTTGTCGCTAACCGTCCGACTGTGGGTCGTTCGGGTTCGTCGGTAGTTCCACGTCGCCCTCGCCGTCGGTCGGGGTCTCCTCCGGGGTCGTTTCCGGGGTCTCCTCCGGAGTGGTTTCCGGGGTCTCCTCCGGGGTCGTCGGGGGCTCCGACGACGGTTCCTCGGTGGTGGGGGTCTCCGACGGGGTTTCGGACGGGGTCGCCGACGGGGTGAAGGTGGGGGTCGGGGACTCGGTGGGCTCCACGGCCGCGCCCTGGTTGGTCTCCAGGTCGAACTTGGTGGTCTTGCCCATCACGCCGAAGGTGTACTCGGCCCAGATCCGGGCGGGGAAGCCACCGCCGTTGATGCGGTCTTCGCCGAGCGCGTTGTACATCGAGACGTGCTTGCCGCCGTTGTCCATGTCCTCGCCGAAGAGGCCGACGGACGTGACCAGGTTCGGGGTGTAGCCGGTGAACCACGCGGAGCGGTTCTCGTCGGAGGTACCCGTCTTGCCGGCGACCTGCTGGCCGTCGCGGGCGGGGTTGTCGCGGACCGACGTCTTGGCCGTACCGTCGTCGACCACGCCGGTGAGGACCGAGGTGACCGTGTCGGCGGCCTCGCGGCTGATGACCTGCTCGCCGACCGCCTCGGGGAACTCGACCTCGCCGTCCCGGTGCTTGGCCGAGGCCACGATGGACGGGGTGACCTTCTTGCCGTGATTGTCGAGGGTGGCGTAGATACCGGCCATCTCCAGGGGGCTCGCGCCCATGGTGCCCAGGGTCTGGGCGGGTACGGCCTGCATCCCCTCGGTGTCCATGCCGAGCTTGCCGGCGACCTCCATGACCTTCTCCATGCCGACGTCGACGCCCATCTGCGCGAAGACGGAGTTGATGGACTTGTTCATGGCGGTCTGCACGGTGACGTCGCCGTAGTCGGCGTTGTCCTCGTTCGGCGGCGCGAAGCCGACCTTGGTGCCGTTGTCGACGACCTCGTGCTTGCTGTCACCGTCGTAGACGGTGCTCGCGGTGATCGGGTCGCCGTCCTGGGTCTCGGCGCCCTCGTCGACGGCCGCGGCGAGGACGATCGGCTTGAAGGTGGAGGCGGGCTGGTAGTCCCGGCGGGTGGCGTTGTTCTGGTAGTGCTTCACGTAGTCGACGCCGCCGTACATGGCGACGACCTTGCCGGTCTTGGGGTCGACCGAGACGGCGCCGGCCTGGATGAACTTGTCGACCTTGCGTTTCTTCGGGTCGAGCTTGCCGGTGAGCTGCTCCTTGACGGCCTTCTCCAGCTTGGCCTGCTTCTTCGGGTCGATGTTCAGCGTGACGGTCCAGCCACCCGCCTCGATGAGCGTCCTGGCCTCCTCGATGTCGGACGCCTTGTCGTCGGCGACGAGCTGCCTGGCGAGCTGGTTGTTGGCGGCCTCCACCAGGTAGCCGTTCTGGCCCTGCATGTCGGGCGCGCCCTGGGGGTCCTTGGGGATGGGGAACTTCAGGGCGTCACGCTCGGAGGCGGGCAGCCACTTCATCTCGACCATGTTGTCCAGGACGTAGTTCCAGCGGTCCTTGACCAGCTTCCTGCCGGTGTCGGAGGCGATGGCCCAGTCGTACTGGCTGGGGGCCTGGAGCAGTGCGGCGAGATAGGCGCCCTGTTCGACCTTCAGGTCCTTGGCGTCGACGCCGTAGTAGGCCTGGGCGGCGGCCTGGATGCCCCAGGCGCCGCGGCCGTAGTAGCTGGTGTTGATGTAGCCCGCGAGGATGTAGTCCTTGGACTCGTTGCGCTCCAGCTTCAGGGAGATGACCAGCTCCTTGAGCTTGCGGGTCACCGTCTGGTCCGACGTGAGGTAGTAGTTCTTGACGTACTGCTGGGTGATCGTCGAACCACCCTGCTTTCCCTTGCCGGACAGGGTGTTGATCAGACCGCGGGTCATGCCCTTGAAGTCGACGCCGGGGTCCGTGTAGAAGGTCTTGTTCTCGGCGGCGACGAAGGTCCGCTGAACGGGCTTGGGGACGTCCTGGAGTTCGACGATCTCACGGTTGGTGGTGCCGGAACGGGCGAGGATCTTGCCGTTGGCGTACTTGTAGACGTTGCTTTCCTTGGTGGCGTCCGGGTTGCCCTTGGGAATGTCGATCATCAGGTAGAGCACGATGAAGGCGCCCATGCCGAGCAGGATGACGCCGAAGAACGTGCCGAGGATCTTCTTCCAGGTGAAGAGGCGGCGTATGAGGCTCTTCTGTTTCTTGCCGTTCTTCCCGTTCTTGCCGGCGTTCCTGGCCGCGGCCCGGGCGGCGGCCCGGCCGCCGCCTTCGGGCGGGCCTATGACCGTGGTCGCGCCTGCCGCCGTCGCGCCCGAGGACGAGCGCTTCGGCGCCGCGCGGCGACCGCCACGCTGCCGCGCTCGTCTTTCTTCCGCTCGTCCCATGGCTCCGGTCCGCTCCGCCTTCTGCTCGTCTCGTACTGCTCGTATCGCGTCTCGTACGTCCCTGTGGGTCTCGTACGTCACTCCGGTCTGTCGCCGGTCGGCTCAGCAAGCTAACACCGAGGACTGTGGTGCGGGGGAGTCCCTTCGCCCCGTTCCGGCGTGACAATGCGCACGACGCGCGCGTCGTCGCGCACCTCATCCCACCGGAACGGACGTTCCAACAGGGCGGATGGTTGCCTCGTCCGTCCCATGATTCACCGGTGGCCACGGTGACAGAACCGTGACATTCGCCGTTGACCAGCACTCCTTCCACCCCGCACCACCACCTATACACGGCACGTATACGCGAGGTGTATACCCCGTGTGTACAGTCGTGTTCATGTCCATCGGTCACACCCTCCTGGGACTCCTGGAGTCCGGGCCCCGACACGGTTACGACCTGAAGCGGGCCTTCGACGAGAAGTTCGGTCACGACCGGCCGCTGCACTACGGCCAGGTCTACTCGACGATGTCGCGGCTGCTGAAGAACGGCCTCGTCGAGGTCGACGGCATCGAGCCCGGCGGCGGCCCCGAGCGGAAGCGGTACGCGATCACCGAGGCGGGCATCACCGATGTCCAGCGGTGGCTCGCCACGCCCGAGAAGCCCGAGCCATATCTGCAGTCGACCCTCTACACCAAGGTCGTCCTCGCCCTGCTCACCGACCGGAACGCGGCCGACATCCTCGACACCCAGCGTTCCGAGCATCTGCGCATGATGCGCATCCTCACCGACCGCAAACGCAAGGGCGACCTAGCCGACCAGCTGATCTGCGACCACGCCCTGTTCCATCTGGAGGCCGATCTGCGATGGCTGGAGCTGACCGCCGCCCGACTGGGCAAGCTGGCCGAGGCGGTGACCCGATGAACCCGTCGCCCCCCGCCGGCTCCCTGCTCGTCGCCACCGATCTGCGCAAGGCGTACGGTCCGACCACCGCGCTGGACGGCGCCGAGTTCTCCATCCACCCCGGCGAGGTCGTCGCGGTGATGGGCCCCTCCGGCTCCGGCAAGTCGACGTTGCTGCACTGCCTCGCCGGGATCGTGCCGCCCGATTCGGGCTCGATCACGTACAACGGCCGTGAGATGGCCACCATGAACGACTCCGAGCGCAGCGCGCTCCGGCGCAGCGAGTTCGGGTTCGTCTTCCAGTTCGGTCAGCTGGTGCCCGAGCTGACCTGTGTGGAGAACGTGGCGCTGCCGCTCCGGCTGAACGGCACCGGCCGCAAGGACGCCGAGCGGACGGCCCTGTCCTGGATGGAGCGCCTGGAGGTCGACGACCTCGCCCGCAAGCGGCCCGGCGAGATCTCCGGCGGCCAGGGGCAGCGGGTCGCCGTGGCCCGGGCGCTGGTCACGAACCCCCGGGTGGTGTTCGCCGACGAGCCCACCGGCGCACTGGACTCGCTCAACGGCGAGCGCGTGATGGAGCTGCTCACCGAGGCCGCCCGGTCCACCAACGCCGCCGTCGTCCTGGTCACGCACGAAGCGCGGGTCGCCGCGTACTCCGACCGGGAGATCGTCGTACGGGACGGCCGGTCGCGGGACATGGAGCGCGTCGTATGAGCTCTTCCGCCGTACGCCAGTGGTCCCAGGACCTGGCAATGGGTGTCCGGTTCACCTTCACCGGGGGCCGTGAGGGCTGGCTGCGCGCCGTGCTCACCGCGATCGGCGTCGGCCTCGGCGTGGCGTTGCTGCTGCTCACCACGGCGGTACCGAACGCGCTGTCCGCCCGGGACGCCCGTGACGACGCCCGCGAGGACCTCGGGTTCCTCTACTCCGCGAGCGAGCCCCGCCTCAAGGCGTCCGACAAGACGGTGGTGGTCGCGGACGTCGACACCGAGTACCACGACAAGGGCGTACGCGGACGGCTGCTCCAACCCGAGGGGGCGAGCGCGCCGCTGCCGCCCGGGGTGGCGAAGTCGCCGGCGCCGGGCGAGATGGTCGTCTCCCCCGCCCTCGCCGAGTTACTGAAGTCGGACGACGGCAAGCTGCTGCGCGACCGGCTGCCGTACCGCACGGTGGGCACCATCGGCCAGAGCGGGCTGATCGGCTCGGCCGAACTCGCCTACTACGCCGGTGCCGAGGGGCTCGCGGAGCGGATCGACGGCTCGAACGTGGGCCGTATCGACTTCTTCGGCCCCAAGACGAAGTCCCCACCCGAGGAACTCGACCCGATTCTGCTGCTGCTCATCCTCGTCGTCTTCGTGGCGCTGCTGATGCCGGTCGCCGTCTTCATCGCCACGGCCGTACGGTTCGGCGGCGAGCGGCGCGACCGCCGGCTGGCGGCGCTCCGGCTGGTCGGCTCCGACAGCGGGATGACCCGCCGGATCGCGGCGGGCGAGGCCTTCGCGGGCGCCGTGCTGGGCCTGCTCTTCGGCACGGTCTTCTTCCTGATCGGCCGGGAGGTCGCCGGCTCGGTCGAGCTGTACGACATCAGCGTCTTCCCCAGCGACCTCAACCCCTCCCCCGTGCTGGCCCTGCTGGTCGCGCTCGCGGTCCCCGCGGCGGCCGTCCTCGTCACCCTGTTCACGCTGCGCGGCGTCGTCATCGAACCGCTCGGCGTGGTCCGCACGGCAAAGCCCGCGCGACGCCGCCTGTGGTGGCGGCTGCTGCTGCCACTCGGCGGACTGGCGCTGCTGGCGCCGATGGTCGGCATGGGCGCGGACAGCGGGCAGTTCAACGAGTACATGGTCACCGGCGGTGTCGTACTGCTGCTCGTCGGCATCACCGCGCTGCTGCCGTGGATCGTGGAGATCGTCGTCGCCCGGCTGGGCTCCGGCGCCGTCTCCTGGCAACTGGCCGTCCGCCGGCTCCAGCTGAGCAGCGGCACCGCCGCCCGCATGGTCAACGGCATCGCCGTGGCGGTGGCCGGCGCGATCGCCCTGCAGATGCTGTTCGCCGGGGTCGAGAGCCGGTACACCGAGACCACTGGGCTGGACACCAACCGCGCCCAGCTGGAGATCAACCTGTCCGAGGGCATACCGGTGACCGCCGCCGCGAAGGACCTGAAGGGGGCCCGGGGTGTGGACACCGCCGTGGCGCTGTTCGGCGACTCGGTCGCCGGCGCCCGCAAGGACCCCGAGTACATGTTCGACGTGACCATCGGCGACTGCGCCGATCTGCGTGAGCTGGCCCGCATCACGTCCTGCCGCGACGGCGACGTCTTCCTCATGGAGGACAAGGACGGCTACGACCCCGACATGCTGAAGCTCGCCGCGCCCGGCAACACGCTCTACTTCGACCCGACCTACACCGGGGACACGAAGGGCACCGAGACGCCCTGGACCCTGCCGGCCGACGTGCGGAAGGTGAAGGAGCGCCCGGACTCGCTCCGGTCCGCCATGTCCGGGCTGCTCGCCACCCCGGGCGCCGTGCCCGCCGGCACGGAGTCCCAGCACTACAGCAGCATCTTCGTACGGCTCGATCCGAAGGTTCCGGACGCGCTGGAAGAGGTGCGGAACGCCGCTGCCGCGATCGATCCCGTCGCCAAGAGCTGGGAGTGGGAATCGTCCCGCCAGGCCGACGAGTTCACCAGCATCCGCACCGGTCTGCTGGTCGGGGCGTCCGCCGTCCTCGTCCTCGTCGGAGCGAGTCTTCTCGTGACGCAGCTCGAACAACTGCGCGAGCGCAAGAAGTTGCTGTCCGCGCTCGTCGCCTTCGGCACACGACGCCGTACCCTCGGCCTCTCCGTCCTCTGGCAAACTGCGATCCCGATCGTCCTGGGGCTGTTCCTCGCCACCCTCGCCGGGCTGACGCTGGGGGCGGTGCTGCTCAGGATGACCGCGGTGCCGGTGGCCGTCGACTGGGCGAGCGTGCTGACGATGAACGGGGTCGGGGCGGGGGTCGTCGTGCTGGTGACCTTGTTGAGCCTGCCGCCGTTGCTCCGGCTCCTGCGGCCGGACGGGTTGAGGACGGAGTAGGCGGAGGCCGACGTAGGGTGGCCACACCGCCGAACGGGGATGACGTGACATGTCGCTCGATGCTCTGAAGTCCGCGATTCCGGACTACGCCCGGGACCTTCGCCGGAACCTGGACGTGGTCATCGGCGACTCCCCGCTGTCGGAGCAGCAGCTGTGGGGCACGGTGCTGGCGACCGCGATCGCCTCGCGGTCACCGCTCGTCCTGCGGGAGCTGGCGCCGGAGGCCGAGGGGAGGCTGTCGGCCGAGGCGTACACCGCGGCGAAGGGCGCTGCCGCGGCCATGGCGTTGAGCAATGTGTTCCACCGCACCCGGCATCTGCTGTCCGACCCCGAGTACGGCAGCCTCCGCACCGGGCTCCGTATGAACGTCCTCCGCGATCCCGGGGTCGACCGGGTCGACTTCGAGCTGTGGTCCCTCGCGGTGTCCGCCGTCAACGCGTGCGGGGCGTGTCTCGACTCCCACGAGCGGGCGCTGCGCCGGGCGGGGGTCGAGCGGGAGGTCGTCCAGGAGGCGTTCAGGATCGCGGCGGTCGTTCAGGCGGTGGGGGTCACGGTGGAGGCGGAGGTGGAGCTGGACCGCGTCTCCGGGGGCCGCCACCCCCAGACCCCCGCGGGGGGATGAAAGGGGTGGCTGCGCGGAGCCGCACATGTCACGGCCCCGCGTCCCGGAGGCCTGCGGCCCTCCTGCATGCCGGCGGTGGTGGAAAACGAGTCGCGTCCCCGTCTCCCCCTTGGAAAAATCCACCCCCATGTCTGCCCTCCACTCCCCCACGTTCGAAGACCTCGTCGCCGAAGGCGCGGCCGTGCCCACCGACGGGTGGGACTTCTCCTGGTTCGAGGGGCGGGCCACCGAGGCTCGGCCGTCGTGGGGGTACGCGCGGCTGATGGGTGAGCGGCTGGGGCGGGCGTCGGCCGCGCTGGACATCCAGACCGGCGGCGGGGAAGTGCTCGGTTCCGCACCGAAGCTGCCCCCGGTCACCGTCGCCACCGAGGGGTGGCCGCCGAACGTCGCCAAGGCCACCGCCCTGCTGCGTCCGCGCGGTGCGGTGGTGGTCGCCAGCGCGGAGGACGCTCCCTTGCCCTTCGCGGACGGGGCCTTCGATCTGGTCACCAGCAGGCATCCGGTGGCCGCGCGCTGGGGGGAGATCGCTCGGGTGCTCAGGCCCGGGGGTACGTATTTCGCGCAGCACGTCGGGCCCAGGAGTGCCTTCGAGCTCGTCGAGCACTTTCTCGGGCCTCAGCCGGAGGATGTGAGCAGCGCGCGGCATCCGGACAACGAGCGGGCGGGGGCCGAGGCGGCGGGGCTGGAAATCGTCGATCTGCGGGCCGAGCGGCTGCGGATGGAGTTCTACGACATCGGTGCCGTGGTTCACTTCCTGCGCAAGGTGGTGTGGATGGTCCCCGGCTTCACGGTCGAGGCGTATCTGCCCCGACTCCGCTCCCTGCACGAGCGGATCCAGGCCGAGGGCCCCTTCGTCGCCCACAGCGCCCGCCATCTGATCGAGGCCCGCAAGCCCACGAGACCCTGACGCCTCGCCCTTGGCGCCCGACCGTAACCTTCCCTATCGCCAAGGCGGCCCGCGCTTCGAGAACTGCGCCCGACTGCGGTCGACCGCACGTCCGGCGAAGACGGGTCACTCCGGAGGGAAGACGGTGAGAGTCCCCGGCCCAGAAGGAAGATCGGTGGTATCCACATCGTTATCGGCCGCGGCTTGGCTTCGGCGGACCCTGTCACGTAGGTTCAGACCAAGGTAATTCGCGTGAGCAAAGCTGCGCGGGCGGTGCCGCGCAGTGGAGGGGATTGCGCGGTGCCGCGACCACCGTCGGCGTCAAGCAGGCGCTCCCTCGCCACTTCACCCGAACGAGGGCGCCACGCCGCCCGCACACGACAGTCGCACAAGGATGTGCGAACCCCATGGTTCCACCAGGATTCCGCCCGTTCCCCTTGGAATCCGTCGTGATCCGGCCATGATCTCCCCTTGATCACACCCTGAATGAACCCTTCCGCGCTCACCGCCGCGCTGTCGTCCGGCTCCGGAGAGTAGTTGTGGCACGCCGATGCACGCAGCATCACTCACAAAGGGTTATGGTGGAACCCCCCCCCTCGGGCCGGTCCGTCTCCCCCCCACGGACCGGCCCGTTTTTTGTGGGCCCGGACCACCCCTCCAGGAGGCCCCGCAGCACCCCTCAAAGGGGCGCGGGGCTGTGACATATGCGGCTCCGCCGCGCGGGCGCGACCAGCCCCCACAAACCCGCAGCGACCCCCGAACCGTCGAACCCCACGCTCACCCCACCCCCGTACACCCGTTGGCGGACTTGGCCCCAACCACCGGTAGGCTCGGCCCCCCAAGGGGACCGCATCCGCTTTCGGAGGGGCTGACATTCACGTGAACCTGCGCGACAAACTGCGCGGCCTGCTCGTCAAGGTCTACGCACGCAGGGTCGAGGGTCACCTCGACCACGCCCAGGTGCCCAAGCACATCGGCGTGATCGTGGACGGCAGCCGCCGCTGGGCGAAGGCGGCGGGATCCACCACGACACAGGGCCACCAGGCCGGCGCCCAGAAGATCGGGGAGTTCCTCGGCTGGTGCGCCGAGACCGACGTCGAGGTCGTCACCCTCTGGCTGCTCTCCACCGACAACTTCGGCCGGCCCCAGGAGGAACTCGTCCCCCTCCTCGGGATCATCGAGGACACCGTGCGCTCCCTCGCCGCCGACGGCCGCTGGCGCGTGCACCACGTCGGCGCGCTCGACCTGCTCTCGCCGGGGATGCAGCGCACGCTCAAGGAGGCCGAGGAGACCACCTCGCACGTCGACGGGATACTGGTCAACGTCGCCATCGGGTACGGAGGACGCCAGGAGATCGCCGACGCGGTGCGCTCGATGCTCCTCGACGCGCAGGACAAGGGCACCTCGATGGAGGAACTCGCCGAGTCCGTCGACATCGACATGATCGGCCGACACCTCTACACCGTCGACCAGCCCGACCCCGACCTGGTGATCCGCACCAGCGGCGAGCAGCGGCTGTCCGGATTCATGCTCTGGCAGACCGCCCACTCCGAGTACTACTTCTGTGACGTGTTCTGGCCTGCGTTCCGGAAGGTCGACTTCCTGCGCGCCCTGCGTGACTACGCGGCGCGACACCGTCGCTACGGAGGCTGACGCTCCGTATCCGTTCCGGATCACCTTCACATGGCCTCCGCATTGCGAATGAGGCACAAATCACCCCCATTGAGGCAGAAGTAACCAGGAGTTCACCGGGGCGTCCTCACACGGCGTGGCATGGCGGCGCATGTTCGAGGGCATAAGCCAGTCAGGTCGACACCCGAACCACGGGTGTCGGATCTCAGCGGGCGGCTCGGGGCCGTCCGCCCGGGAGGCCCTTTGCACCAGCCCGATCGTGCGGTCACAGCACGGACGAAGCAGCGGAGGGCCGGTCACCGGCCCGTGCAACGGCGCCGACGACCGGCCGCTTGTTCCCACCCTGCCCACCCTGGGTTCCATCCCGTCGCTCCCCGACCTCATCCGAGGGGGTACGTCCTTCCGTGGTGACCAGCACAAAGCGCCACAAGCCAGACCGGCGCACCTACGTCCTCGACACCAGCGTCCTGCTGGCCGACCCGAACGCTTTGAGCCGCTTCGACGAGCACGAAGTCGTGCTGCCGATCGTCGTGGTGACGGAGCTGGAGGCGAAGAGGCACCATCCCGAACTCGGCTACTTCGCCCGGCAGGCGCTGCGTCTGCTCGACGAGTTCCGGGTACGGCACGGCCGTCTCGACGCCCCCATCCCGATCGGGGACCTCGGCGGGACCGTACGCGTCGAGCTCAACCACTCGGACCCCAGCGTCCTGCCGACCGGCTACCGCCTGGGGGACAACGACTCCCGCATCCTCGCGGTGGCCCGGAACCTGCAGGCCGAGGGCTACGACGTGACTGTCGTGTCGAAGGACCTGCCCCTCAGGATCAAGGCGTCGTCCGTCGGTCTCCTCGCCGAGGAGTACCGCGCGGAGCTCGCCATCACGGACGCCTCCGGCTGGACCGGGATGTCCGAGCTGACCCTGCCGGGCGAGCAGGTGGACATCCTCTTCGAGGAGGGGACGGTCCATGTCCCCGAAGCGAGCAGCCTGCCCGTGCACACGGGTCTGACGATCCAGTCGGAGCGCGGCAAGGCACTCGGCCGGGTGACGCCCGAGGGCAACATCCGCCTCGTACGGGGTGACCGCGAGGCCTTCGGCATCAAGGGCCGCAGCGCCGAGCAGCGCATCGCGCTGGATCTGCTGCTCGACCCGGACGTCGGGATCGTCTCGATGGGCGGCCGGGCCGGCACCGGCAAGTCGGCGCTCGCGCTGTGCGCGGGCCTGGAGGCCGTGCTCGAACGGCGCCAGCACCAGAAGGTGATGGTCTTCCGTCCGCTGTACGCGGTGGGCGGGCAGGAGCTCGGCTATCTGCCCGGCTCCGAGGCCGAGAAGATGAGCCCCTGGGCGCAGGCGGTCTTCGACACGCTCTCCGCGGTCACCAGCCGCGAGGTCATCGAAGAGGTCACCGCGCGCGGCATGCTGGAGGTCCTGCCGCTCACGCACATCCGCGGCCGTTCACTGCACGACGCGTTCGTGATCGTGGACGAGGCGCAGTCGCTGGAGCGGAACGTCCTGCTGACCGTTCTGTCCCGGATCGGCGCGAATTCACGGGTGGTTCTGACCCATGACGTGGCCCAGCGCGACAATCTGCGCGTCGGTCGCTACGACGGTGTCGTCGCCGTGGTCGAGAAGTTGAAGGGCCATCCGCTCTTCGCCCACGTCACGCTCACAAGGTCCGAACGGTCCCAGATCGCGGCGCTTGTGACCGAAATGCTGGAGGACGGACAGATCTGACCGAAAGCCAGCAGATTTAGCCGAAACCCAAAGGCGCCGTCCGGCAAAGGCTACGAGCCTAGCCGGGCGGCGCCTCGGCGCGTACGGGTTTCCGTTGATCCCCCGCACCAAACGAAGTGTGACCTTTCACACGCACCGCTGAATTGCCTCCCGGTGTCGGGTTACGGCAGAGTCTCACTCCTGTCAGGCCCCGCATACGACACACCTGTACCCCCAGCGGTACGGCACAACAGCAACACCATGGTCAACTCCATAGCGTCGTCGTATGCCGCCCGCGCACCACGCGGCGCTCCCCGCAAGGGAGTTGCCCACCGGGCCCGCGCCTCCGTGACCCCGCAGTTGGGAGGCCAGCGCCAGGGGCACGATTGCGTCCGCCAGGGTCACCGAGGCGGGCGATGCTGGAAGGAAACCGTGTGAGCCGGATTTCGGTCCGGGGATTCGCAGTGGCTTCGGCCACCGCGGTCACCGCAGTCGGAAGTGTCGTCGGCGTTGCCTCCGGCAGCACCGCCCAGACCACGGACGACGCCGAGGCGGTCGCGAACGACACCACGTTGCTCGCCGACATACCCGTCGGTCAGCAGGCCGAGGTGCAGACCGCGTCCCTGACTGCACAGGCCGACGCACAGTCCATCGCCGCCGACGCGAGCGCCCGCAAGGACGCCGAGGAGACCGCCCGCAAGAAGGCGGCCCAGGACGCGATCGACAAGCAGAAGGCGGCTGAGAAGGCCGAGGAACTGCGCAAGGCGAAGGAAGAGGCCGAGAAGAAGGCCTCCGCCGCCGGTTCGCTCGGTGACGTCCCCATCCAGGGCTCGTACTCCATCGCCGAGATCCAGGCGATGGCCAAGTCGGTCGTGGCGAGCGACCAGTGGACGTGCTTCAGCAACATCGTCGACCACGAGTCCGACTGGAACTACAAGGCCGTCAACCCCTCCTCGGGCGCCTACGGTCTCTTCCAGGCGCTGCCCGGCTCCAAGATGTCGTCCGCCGGCGCCGACTGGCAGACCAACCCGGCCACGCAGATCAAGTGGGGCCTCAACTACATGGAATCGCGCTACGGCAGCCCCTGCGGCGCGTGGTCGTTCTGGCAGGCCCACAACTGGTACTGAGCCGACTGCCGAGCCGGGCACCTCTGGTGCCCGGCCGTCCCGCCGGGCCACCGGGCCCCCGGGCGCTCAACCTTCCGAAGCCTCCCACCGTCCTTTGGTGGGAGGCTTCGGCCATGTACGGTCGAAGGCCCCTGGCCGGAATCGCGACCTCCGGGGGGAGTGGTGGGCAGCAGGAGCGACGGGGGAAGAGAGCGGATCATGTCGCGAGTGCCTGGGTGGCTCGAACGGCTCGGCGCCGGACTGAGCGGGTGGGGCGAGCGATTGGAACGGCGCCGCGCGGAGATCGAGTCCGAGGAGCGGGAGGGCACAGCACTACGGGAGACCCAGGGCGGTGGCGGTGCCGCTCGGGCGGGCTCGGCGGCCGGGGCTGACGCGGGAGCTGGAGCGACTGCCGGCGCCGGGGCCGACGAGGGCGGTGCTCTCGGGGACTCCCCCGCCGGGGCCGCCGGCCGAGCGCCCGTCCCCGTGTACTCGGCCCGTCCCGATCCCGCGTCCGCGGTGCCCTGGGGGATGCGCGTCGCGGCCGAGGCCGGGTGGCGGTTGCTCGTACTCGCGGGCACCGTCTGGGTGTTGATGCGGATCATCAGCTCCGTACAACTGCTGGTGCTGTCCTTCACCACGGCGCTGCTCATCACCGCGCTGCTCCAGCCGACGGTGGCACGGCTGACCAGCCACCGTGTACCGCGCGGTGTCGCCACGGCCCTCACGGCGATCCTCGGCTTCGTCATCATGGGGTTGATCGGCTGGTTCGTCACCTGGCAGGTCATGGAGAACATCGACGACCTCTCCGACCAGATCCAGGACGGTATCGACGAGTTGCGGCGCTGGCTGCTCGCCAGCCCCTTCCACGTCACCGAGAAGCAGATCAACGACATCGCCGGGAACCTCCGTGAGGCGATCAGCGACAACACGGACACGATCACCACGGCGGGCCTGGAGGGCGTGACCGTCATCGTCGAGGCGCTCACCGGCATCCTGCTGACGATGTTCTCCACGCTGTTCCTGCTGTACGACGGCAAGCGGATCTGGCGGTGGACGCTGAAGCTGGTGCCGGAGGCCGCCCGGCCGGGTGTCGCCGCGGCCGGGCCGCGCGCCTGGCAGACGTTGACGGCGTACGTACGCGGCACGGTGATAGTGGCGCTGATCGACGCCATCTTCATCGGCCTGGGCATCTACTTCCTGGACGTGCCGATGGCCGTCCCCCTCGCCGTCTTCATCTTCCTGTTCGCCTTCATCCCGCTCGTGGGCGCGGTCGTCTCGGGCGCCCTGGCGGTGGTCGTGGCGCTGGTGACACAGGGCGTCTTCACGGCCGTCATGACGCTGGTCGTGGTACTCGCCGTGCAGCAGATCGAGGGGCACATCCTGCAACCGTTCATCCTCGGCCGGGCCGTCCGGGTCCATCCGCTGGCCGTCGTCCTGTCCGTGGCCGCGGGTGGGATGGTCGCCGGGATCGGGGGCGCGGTGGTGGCGGTGCCGTTGGTGGCGGTCACGAACACGGTGGTGGGGTCGCTGCGGGCGTACTCGCGGGAGAGAGCGGGTTGATTCCCTCCGGGGCGGGCTGATTCCTTCCTGAGCCGGTCAGTGCCTTCCGTAGTGGAGGAGTACGACTCCGTTGCCGAAGGTGTGGGTGTCGATCAGCCGCAGGCCGGTCGGGGTCATGGCCTCGGTTTCCGGGAAGAGGCGCCTGCCCCGGCTGAGGATCACGGGGTGGATGTAGAGCCGGTACTCGTCGATCAGGTCGTGGCGCATGAACTCGGCGCCGAGGTTCGCGCCGCCGAGGGCCAGGTCTCCGCCGTCCTCGGCCTTGAGAGCTCTGATGTCGTCGTCGACGACGTCCCGGACGATCGTCGTGTGCCACTCGGCCCGCTCGAGCGTCCGGGAGAACACGAGCTTCGGCATGTCGCGCCAGATCGCGGCGAACTCGGCCACGGTCCGGGAGACGGCCGGGTCCCGGTCGGCCGTGGGCCAGTAGTCGGCCATCAACTCGTACGTGACCCGGCCGTGGAGGAAGGCGCCCATGCCGGAGAGCAGGTCGTTGAAGTGCGTGTGCAGTTCGTCGTCGACGAGGTGCCAGTCGATCTCGCGGTTCGGGCCCTCCATGTAGCCGTCGAGGGACAGGGACATCATCAGGACGATCTTTCGCATGGCTACGGCTCCTCGCGCTTGCGGTGTCGGTGATGAGACGAGGATCGCGTGGCTGGGGCTCGATCGCACGGACTTGGGCTCCGGCGTGTAATTCGATCGTCTGGGCTGCCGTATGGCCCTAGGGTTCGCCGGATGGGCGGATGTGCGTTCGAGGGGGCCGGGCTTGGGGTCTGAGGCGGTGTTGGTCGAGGCCGTACGGCGTGGGGATGTGTGGGCGGCCAGGGAAGCGCTTCTGGGTGGTGTGTCGCCGGAGAGTGTCGATGAGGGCGACGGGGTGACGGTCCTGGGGCTGGCCGCACGGAACGACGACGAGGAGATGGTGCGGATCCTTCTCGACGCCGGTGCGGAGGTGAACGGGCGGTCACGCGGCGGGCTCACCGCGCTGATGCTGGCGGCGGGAGCCGGGGCCCACCACGCGGCGGACGCACTGCGGGAGGGCGAGGCGTATGTCGCCCTGCGGGACGAACAGGGCCGCAGCGCGCTGGACTTCGCCGAGGAGGGGGCCGAACGGCACCCGGACGAGCCCGGGTATCCGATGGTCGTCACGGACCTGGAGAGGTACTTCGGCAAGCGGGCCGGTTTCGCGGAGGTGATGGGGCGGGCGATCCGGTTCGGGGACACCGACAGCGACATGTGGACGCGGGCACGGTGGACCTTGGACGGCCGGGCGGACGACGAGACGGTGGAGGGGGGCCGCGGAGGCGCTCAACAGCTCCCGGGCGCCCGAGCGTTACTTCGCGGCGGAGCTGCTGGGCACCTTCTGCCTGTGGAACGGCTCCCTGCGCAACGGCGAGCACCGGATGCGGCAGGCGGTGGCACTGCTGCGGGGGCGGTTGGCGGTGGAGGAGCACCCGGTCGTCCTCGCGTGCGTCATCCGGGGGCCGGCGCTGCAGGCGGCGTTCGCGGACTACGCGCGGGAGATCATGCGTCACGCGGGCCATCCGCATCCCGAGGTGCGTGCCGCGGTCGCGTACGCCGCCGAGGGCGCGACGGACCCGAAGGACCGCGAACTCCTCCAGGCGCTCATCACCCTGGCCCGCGATCCGTACACCGAGGTCCGCCAGAACGCCGTGGCCACCCTCGCCCACCTCGCCGACTGGCCACCCGCCGTCCGCACCGCCCTCCGCCGCGCCCTGCACGACCCGGACCCGACCGTCGTCCACGACGCCGCCTGCGCCCTGGGCCACCGGGACCCCGAGCGCCCGCTTCCGTTCCGCGCCGAGCAGATCCTCGTACGCCACTTCCTCGCGCAGTCCCGGGAGGGCCGGTACCACAGCGACGCGTACCGGGTGATCGAACGGTGGCCGGTGGAGCACTACTGGGACGTGCGGGACTCGTTGCCGGAGTGAGCCGGAGTGAGTCAGCTCTGGTCGCTGCCGGAGCCGGACGCGGTCCTCGGGAAGGAGACCTCCACTCGGCGGTTCTTCTTGCGGCCCTCCTCCGTGGAGTTGTCGGCGATCGGGTAGTCCTCGCTGTAGCCGCGCACCTCGAAGGTGATGTTGGGGCCCAGGTCGCCGGCGAGGAGGTCGTGGACGGCTTCGGCGCGGTTCTTGGAGAGGGTCAGGCCGTGGGCATAGGAGCCGAGGTTGTCGGTGAAGCCGAAGACCCGGACCGTGGTCGCGCTCTGGCTCTTGATCTCCTCCGCGATGGCCTGGATGCGGGAGCGGGCCTGCGGGTTCAGCGTCGCGCTGTCCTTGGGGAACAGGACTTCCGCCTGGAGGGCGAACGTGACGTTCTCGTTGGTGTCCTCCCGGCGTTCCTCACCGCCGAGATCCTCGACGACCGACTTGATGTCCAGGACCTTCGCCGGGGCCAGCGTCGCGCCTTCGGCGAGCTTCAGGCCCGGGCTGTTCGCGTCCACCTCCGGGGGTGGGGACGTGGTGACCGTGCCCGGGGGTTCGCTGGGGTCGTCGGCGGCATGGGCGGGACCGGCGAGCGTGAGGGCGGCCAGCACGGCCACGGCCACGCCCAGCGTCGCCGTGCCCGTCGTGGCGGCTCGTGGGGTCAGGGCGGCCATGGTCACTCGCCCTCGGAGAGTTCGATGGTGGCGGGGGGCATGGAGCCGACCTGGAAGTCGACTTGGGTTGTGCCTTCGGGGGGGGCGGGGAATTGGGCGAACCAGTCCGTGGTCGCTCCCGTCTGAACGCCGCCGGTGAACTTCGTGCACAGGCAACGTCCTTCCGTGTCGCGGAGGACGAGATACTTCTTCTTGCCCGTCTGGTCGATCAGACTCGCGCCCGCGATCGAGCCACCGTTCTTGACCAGTTCGCTTTCGTCGCCTCGCCACTCCGCGCCGACCCACGGCTTGCCGGTGCCGTTGGTCACCGTTCCCTCGACTGTGACGAAGCCACCGCCGTCGCGGGCTGCCGACGTGACCTTGAGCGTCAGGCCACCGGCCTTGACTTCGGCCAGGGCCGATTCGGCGGCAGGGGCTTCGGACTCCTGCTTGTCGTCGTCACTTCCGTTGTCCTTGGACGGCGTCGACGACGACTCCGTGTCCGACGACTTGTTGTCGTCGTCCCCTCCCCCGCCGCAGCCGGCCACCGTGAGGACCAGCCCGGTGGCGATCGTCACCGTGGTCAGAGCCATGCGGCCCTTCATGGTGTACCGGAATTTCATGGGAACAGCTTCCTCTCACTCGGCCAGACGCACAGAGAACATCACGGACGCGTCGGGAAGGTCGTCCGGATTGAAATTTCCGGGGTCGATGTCAACGGGCTCGCCCTCGCAGTCCAGCGCCACGGGCTTCGTGGGATCCGCGTTCACATCGAAATCGCAGCGCGGTTGGATGACGGCGGTGGCCTGGGCCGCGGCCGTCATGCTTTCGGTGCCGGGGATGATCGAGTCGCCGACGGTGTAGTCCGTCTGGACCTCGACGAGAAAGCCTGGAAAGCCGCCCACCTCAGCGGGCTGGGCACCGCCCAGAACGGTCGAATTGTTCGCGGCGGCCAGTTCCTGGGCCGCGACTGTGGCCCCTTCGGCCGGGAGCCCACCGGTGGGCAGGTCCAGCCAGTCCAGCCAGTCGTCGTTACCCGCGTCGATGGCGTCCCCGAGGTCGAGCAGCAGTTCTTCCCGTGCCTCCTGCGCGGCAGCCAACGCCGCAGCGTCCGCCGCGGATTGGGCACCATTGCGGGCGGACGCTGCCTGGGCGAACGCGAAGAATGCCAACGCCGCGAAGAGCAGAATCGTCGTCAGCCAGATGTAGATGGGGAGGGTGGATCCCCGGTCGCCGAACGGCCGTGGGCCCGTCAGCCACCGATGACGTTGGTCACGGCGGCCAGAATCGCCCCCGAGATCAACCCGTCCAACCCCAGCCCGTCGATCATCACGAAGATCCCCGCGACGATGATCATGATGCCCGCGTACTCCACGAACCCGGCGCCCGAGTCGCGTCCCCTCCCCCGCATTCGGGAGACGACGGTCCTCTTCCAGGTCCCGATGCGGTTTTTCACCTTCATGGCGGTTGCCTTCCCGCGTGATGCCGACTCCAACCGGATCACAGTAGGTGAGAGGGCACCTACTGGGGGTGGGTCCAGGGGCCCAACTTCGGCGAAACGACGGGCTCATCGGGGCCACCCCTCGGGGGTGGTGCCCAGCCAGTGGGCGATGGCTTCGCTGCGCGTTGAACTGTGCAGTTTCGCGAAGATGTGATTGATGTGGTTCTTGACGGTCTTCTCACTGATAAAGCAGGTGGCGGCGATCTGACGGTTGTTCATGCCGGACGCGATGAGGTCCATCACCTCCACCTCCCTTGAACTCAGGCCGAATGACGGACGGTTGGGCCGATCGAGGATGCGCCGGTGGAGTGGCGACGCATGGTCGGGGCGAGCCTTTGACGACTGTGACACAAATGGTTGCACTTGCGAAGAGATGACGTGACCTTCTTGTGAAGGTTCGTAGGAAACACCGAGTGAACTTGAGACATTCGCGACGGCGGTGGAGAGGGAGGGGGAGATGATGGGCCGACCTTCCCTCAGGTCCCTCACCGCCTCGATCAGTTCCTCCGCAGTGAACTCGCCGTGGACCAGGTAGCCGGACGCCCCTCGCCGCAGGGCCTCGGCCACGACCTCGGGTTCTGTGCTGTAGGTCAGCATCATCACGGGGGACAGCGCGGCCAGTTCGGGGAGGGCCGTGAGGCCGTCGGTGCCGGACATGCGGACGTCGAGGAGGGTGACGTCCGGGCGGTGGCGGTCCGCTTCCCGGATCGCCTCTTCGCCGTTCGTCGCCTGGGCCACCACCTCGATGTCGGGGTGCGTACCGAGCAGGGCGGCCAGGCCCGCGCGGACCACCGGGTTGTCGTCTGCGACCAGTACGCGGAGTGCCTGGTCCTGATCCTGGTCCTGGTCAGGCATGGGCGGACTCTTGTGGGAGGGGTCGGGGGGCTCGGGCGGTGCGGGGTGCGGCCAGGGGGAGGGTGAGGGATATCTCCGTACCGGATGGGTCTGATCGCAGGTGGAAGGCCGCGCCCATCTGGGCGGCCCGTTCCGTCATGCCCAGGACTCCGAAGTGGCCGGAATTCGGTGCCTCTTCGAGGGTGTGTGGGGACGGCAGGCCTACGCCGTTGTCCTTGATCTTGAGGTGGAGAGCGGTCGGGGTGGTGGTCAGGTCCACCTCCACCGCTGTCGCCTGTGCGTGGCGGTGGATGTTCTCCAGGGCCTCCGTCGCTATCGCGAGGAGGTGGTGGGTCGTTTCGGGTGGGAGGGGTGGGGGCTCCGCGCCCGTGGGGGTGATGGTGGTGCGGGTGGGGATCGAGGTGCGGGTCTCGAAGTCCCTTGCCTTCGCCGTCAGTGCGGTCTTCAGGGGCGCGGGCGGGGTCGTTGTCGTCAGGTCCGTGTGGCGGCGCAGGTCTGTCAGGAGGTCCCGGGATTCGGCTGCGGCTCGGCGGGCCGCCGACGCCACCAGGGTCGCCTGGTGTTTCAGCGTGGCCGGATCCTGGTCGGGACGGTCCGCCGAGATCGCCAGCGCGTCTGCCGCCAGTGCCAGGCCGTGCAGGGTCTTGGCCACCGAGTCGTGCAGCTCGCGGGCCATACGGGCGCGTTCGGACTCCACCGCCTCGGCCACGGCCAGGCGGGACGTCGCCTCCGACAGGGCCTGGGTTGCCGTACCGAAGCGGAACAGCAGGTTGCGGAGGGTTACGCCGATGATGCCGGCCGCGACGCAGAAGCCGGCGATGAGGAGGGTGCTCGCGCCCGCGCCGGGGCGGTGTTCCCAGACGCGGTGGACCGTGAGCAGGACGGCGAGCTGGAGGCCGGTGAAGACACCGGCGCCGCGCCAGCCGTAGAGGAGGCCGGAGAGGAGGGGGGTGCAGACCGTGGCGTAGGCGAGGGGGGAGGCCGGGGAGGCGGTGAGGAGGAGGACCGCGCCGAAGAGGAGGTCCAGGGCCATGAGGGTGGGGTGGGCCAGGAGGCGGGGGGCGAAACGGGGCCAGTCCCTGAGGGTGGCGTAGGAGAGGGTGCTGGCGAGGACGGCGGCGGTGAGTACGGCGTGGGTCGGGGGGCCGTCCGTGGTGTTGGCCAGGGCGAAGGGGGTGCCGATGGCCAGCATCGTGAGGCGGACGGCGATGGTTTGGCGGGAGAGGGATTGGAGGGCGTTGAGTTGGAGGCGGAGGGTTGCGGGGGGTTGGGCGTCGTCTTGTAGGTAGCCGGTGGTGGGGGTGGGTGAGCCTTGGCTGCGGGGTGCCTGGGGGGTGGGGCTGGGCGAGGGCTGGGTGCGCTCGCCGGGGGTGGGGCTGGGCGGGGCCTTGGTCGCTGGGTGCCCGGCGCTTGGGCCGGGCGGGGCGGGGTTTCGCTTGCCGGCGCGTGCAGGGTGCCGCCGCGCCCGCCCTCCCCCACTCTCGACTTCGCTTGAGCGGGGGAGCCCCCATCGCCCCGGCGGCAGGATTGCCCGCAGCTGGGTAGGCATATCCGCAAGCCTTTTCATCAGCGGCCCAGGATCTCGCCGAAGTTCGTTCCCGAACCCAGGAACATGCCCGTGGCGATGAGGATCATCGTGGCCGGGAGCATGAAGATCAGGGTGACCAGCGTGGCCTTGGGGATGGTTCGGGCGGCTCGGCGGCGGGCGTTCTGGGCGTCTGTGCGGCGCATGTCGGCGGCCAGTTGGATGAGGGTTTCGGCGATCGGGGAGCCCAGCTCCTCGCCCTGCTGGAGGGCTGAGACGAACTGGGCGACCTGTTCGGAGGAGTTGCGTTTGCGGAGCTCGTCGAAGGCCTGGCGGCGGCTCACGCCCATGTCCATCTGGCGGAGCGTGATGCGGAGCTCGTCGGCCCAGGGGCCCTCGTACTTCTCCGCCACGCGGTCCAGGGCCTGGCGGAAGCCCAGGCCCGCCGACACGACGACGGCGAGGACGTCCAGGAAGTCGGGGAGGGTGCGGTCGATGACGTCCTTGCGTTCGCGGATGGCCTGCCAGATCGCGGCGTCGGCGGCGAGGAGGCCGAACGCGAAGGTGCCGGCGGCGAGGAGGGGCCGACCGCTGGTGAGGAAGACCAGACCCATGAAGGCGCCGAAGAAGCCGTAGACGGCCCGGCGGGCGGCGTAGCGGTTGAGGGTGAGGCCACCGGGGTTGCCCGCCATGTCGATGCGGCGGCGCTTGGCGTCGACGCGGCGGGGGCCCATGAGGCGCAGGACGAGGGGCGCGAAGCGCATGCCCAGGCGGTCGATGCCGGAACCGGTCTTGGAGACGCGGGTGGCGCCCACCTCCAGGGCCAGCGTCAGGTCGGACGGGAGTTTCGCGTCGGCCCGGATCATGCGGATGCCGAGGATGACGCCCGCGACGGAGACGGCCGTCAGGAGGGCCAGGACGAGGGGCACGGTCGAGGTTGTCGTCATGTCGGGTCGGCTCCGTCTCAGACTTCGATCTTGCCGAGGCGGCGGATGACGAAGAAGCCGACCGTGTAGAGGCCGATCGAGATCAGGACGAGGGCCTGGCCGAGGGGTGAGCCGGTCACCCGGGCCAGGGCGCCCTCGTTCGAGGAGTTGATCAGCAGCAGGGAGCCCAGGCCCAGGAACGGGACCGTGAAGGCGGTCGCGTTGACCTCGGAGAGCATCGTTCGGACCTCGCGGCGGGTCTCCTTGCGGTCCTCCAGGGTCTGGGTGAGGTTCCGCAGGGAGCTGACGACCGAGCCGCCCGCCTTGTTGGACAGGACGAGGGTCGTGACGAGGACGATCAGTTCGCGGGAGGGGAGGCGTTCGGCGAGCTCGCCGAGGGCGTCGTCCACGGAGCGGCCGAGGGCGAGTTGGTCGGCGACCCGGGCCAGTTCCTCGCCCGCCGGGGCCTCCAGCTCCTCCGCCGCCATCGCCAGGGCCGTACGGAGGGCGAGGCCGGCGGCGGTGGCGTTGGCCAGGAGGCGGGCCACGTCCGGGAGTTGGTTGATGAAGGCCTCGATGCGTTTCTGGCGCTGCCAGTTGAGGAAGATGGCCGCGCTCCAGATGCCCACGGCGCCGGCGATCGGGCCGAAGAACGGGGCGAGGGTCGCCGCCGCGATCAGCCACAGCGCGATCACGAGCATGGCGACGTACGTGGCGAACTCGCCCGCCGTCAGGTCGAGTCCCGTCGTCGTCAGACGGAGGTGGATCGCGCGGCCCAGGCGGGTGCGGCGCAGTCGGCGGTCGATTGCCGTGAAACGGCGTACGCGACCGGCGGCCGTGCGCAGAGGGCCGCTCGGTGCGCCCGCGAGGCGGTCGACCAGGGCCTGGCGTTGGGCGCGGCCCGAGGCGTATGTGTGGGCGCCCGCCACGGCGAGGGTGCCGCAGAGGATGGTGGCGCCGAGGGCCAACAGGGTGGAGTTGTCCATGGACGTGGCGGCGGCCGTGGCTGCCGTGATTGCCGTGGTTGCCGTGGTTGCCATTTCGGGTCCTACCTCCTCTGGGCTATCCGATGGCCTGGCGGGTGTTGAGGGCGTCGATGGCCTCCGCCACGCCGTACGCGGGTGGCAGGGGCTCGTTGGCGACGTACAGCTTCTCCGCTATGGGGCGGGGGATCGGCAGGTGTTCGAAGTGGCCGTGGACGACGCGGTCGGCGCCGAGGGGGGCCGGGACGAAGCGGGAGACCGTGGTGATGCGGAACTGTTCGCGGCCGTGCGAGACGAGCAGGGCGATCTCGGTGATCTTGCGGGAGCCGTCGGCGAAGCGGGTGAGCTGGACGACCACGTCCACCGCCGAGTTGATCTGGTCCTTGAGGGCCTCGAAGGGGATGAGGACCTCGGACATGGAGCCGAGGGTCTGCAGACGCATGAGGGCGTCCTCGGCGGAGTTGGCGTGGACCGTGGCGAGGGAGCCGTCGTGGCCGGTCGACATGGCCTGGAGCATGTCGAGGGTCTCGCCGCCGCGGACCTCACCGACGATGATGCGGTCGGGGCGCATACGGAGGGAGTTGCGAACCAGGTCGCGGATGGTGATCTGGCCCTTGCCCTCGATGTTCGGGGGGCGGGACTCCAGGCGGATGACGTGCTCCTGCTGGAGCTGGAGTTCGGCGGAGTCCTCGATGGTGATGATGCGTTCGCGGGGCGGGATCAGGCCGGAGAGCGCGTTGAGGAGGGTCGTCTTTCCGGTGCCCGTACCGCCGCTGACGATCACGTTGAAGCGGGCGCGGACGAAGGCGGCGAGCAGCATCAGCATCTGCTCGTCGAGGGAGCCCAGGCCGATCAGTTCGGGGAGGGTGTACGCGCGCGGGAAGCGGCGGATCGTGAGGGTGGGGCCGGTGAGGGCCAGCGGGGGGATGATGACGTTCACCCGCTCGCCGGTGGGGAGGCGGGCGTCGACCATGGGGTTCGACTCGTCGACCCTTCGGTTCACCGTGGAGACGATGCGTTCGATGGTCTGCATCAGCTGGTCGGTGGAGGCGAAGCGCAGGGGGAGCTGTTCCACTCGGCCGGCTCGCTCCACGAAGATCGAGTCGGGGCCGTTGACCATGATCTCCGTGACCGAGGCGTCGGCGAGGAGGGGTTCGAGGACGCCGAGGCCCAGGGCCTCGTCCACGACCCTGCGGATGAGCTGGGAGCGTTCGGCGGAGGAGAGGACCGGGCCCTCTCGGCTGATGATGTGGCCGAGTACGCGTTCCAGGCGGGCGCGGCGGTCGGCCGCCGTCAGGGCCGACATCTCGGCCAGGTCGATCTCTTCGAGGAGCTTGGCGCGGTAGACGGCCACGAGGTGTCCGTCCTCGCGTCCGGTTCCCCCTTCGTCGGGGGCGGCGATACGGGATCGCAGGCTCATCTCTCGTCAACTCCTCTCGGGGGACGGTTTCGTTGGGGGCGGGGCGGCTGTCAGTCGTCGTTGTCGTTGTCGTTGTCGTTGGGCATGGTGGCGGTGCGTTCCACGGTCACGGGGTCGAGGAGGGGGACGACGGAGGGGACGGTGACGGTGACCGTGGCGGTGGTGGTGTCGGTGCCGGTGTCCACGTCGGGGGCGGGGTCCAGCCACGAGCTGGCGGCGGCCGTGCCGGCGGCTGCGCCGGCGCCGGGCTCCAGGGACTCGGCCCGGGCTGCGGCTCGGGCGGCCGAGCCGGCCTGGCTGATGCCGTAGCCGATGAGGCCGAGCTGGATCGCCGCCATGCCCACGAGGAGGAGGATGGGCAGGAACCCGGCGAACTCCAGGATGGAGACGCCCCGGTCGTTCCAGCGGGTGCGGGTGGGGGGCTTTCTCGCCGTGCGGGCTGGGGCGCCTGCGGGGTGGGCTGGGGCGCCTGCGGGGTGGGGGTGGGTCGGGG